>NZ_CP060695.1:1145625-1455000 GCF_014352875.1 Polaribacter pectinis | reverse complement strand
AAACTCCGAATGCTATAAAATGTTTCTCAGCAGTGAGGGCATGGGTGCTAAGGTCCATGTCCGAGAGGGAAAGAACCCAGACCATCAGCTAAGGTCCCCAAATATATGTTAAGTTGAAAAAACGAGGTTTGTCTGCCCAGACAGCTAGGATGTTGGCTTGGAAGCAGCCATTCATTTAAAGAGTGCGTAACAGCTCACTAGTCGAGCGGACGAGCATGGATAATAATCGGGCATAAACATATTACCGAAGCTATGGATTTGTATTATATACAAGTGGTAGGGGAGCATTGTAACCTGCGTAGAAGGTGTGCTGTGAGGCATGCTGGAGTGGTTACAAAAGAAAATGTAGGCATAAGTAACGATAATGCGGGCGAGAAACCCGCACACCGAAAGACTAAGGTTTCCTCAGCGATGCTAATCAGCTGAGGGTTAGTCGGGTCCTAAGGCGAATCCGAAGGGAGTAGTCGATGGATAACAGGTTAATATTCCTGTACTTCTTATAATTGCGATGGGGTGACGGAGTATTGAAAGCACCGCGAACTGACGGAATAGTTCGTTGAAGACTGTATCTATAAGATCTGTAGGCAAATCCGCAGATTTTGGAGAAGGTTGATAGTACCATAAGGCTTCGGCTGCATGGATAGTGTGCCTAAAAGCTTCCAAGAAAAACCTCTAAGCTTCAGATTATAAGAACCCGTACCGTAAACCGACACAGGTAGTTGGGATGAGAATTCTAAGGTGCTCGAGAGATTCATGGCTAAGGAACTAGGCAAAATAGACCCGTAACTTCGGGAGAAGGGTCGCCCATCTAACGATGGGCCGCAGTGAAAAGGTCCAGGCGACTGTTTATCAAAAACACAGGGCTTTGCTAAATTGAAAGATGATGTATAAGGCCTGACACCTGCCCGGTGCTGGAAGGTTAAGTGGAGTTGTTAGCTTCGGCGAAGCAGTGAAATGAAGCCCCAGTAAACGGCGGCCGTAACTATAACGGTCCTAAGGTAGCGAAATTCCTTGTCGGGTAAGTTCCGACCTGCACGAATGGTGCAACGATCTGGACACTGTCTCAGCCATGAGCTCGGTGAAATTGTAGTATCGGTGAAGATGCCGATTACCCGCAGCGGGACGAAAAGACCCCGTGAACCTTTACTATAGCTTAGTATTGGCTTTGGATAAGTAATGTGTAGGATAGGTGGGAGACATCGAAGCAGCGTCGCTAGGCGTTGTGGAGTCATCCTTGAAATACCACCCTTTGCTTATCTAGAGTCTAACTCAGAGATGAGGACAGTGCTTGGTGGGTAGTTTGACTGGGGTGGTCGCCTCCAAAAGAGTAACGGAGGCTTCTAAAGGTACCCTCAGCACGCTTGGTAACCGTGCGTAGAGTGCAATGGCATAAGGGTGCTTGACTGAGAGACATACAGGTCGATCAGGTTGGAAACAAGAGCATAGTGATCCGGTGGTTCCGCATGGAAGGGCCATCGCTCAAAGGATAAAAGGTACTCCGGGGATAACAGGCTGATCTCCCCCAAGAGCTCATATCGACGGGGGGGTTTGGCACCTCGATGTCGGCTCGTCACATCCTGGGGCTGGAGAAGGTCCCAAGGGTTGGGCTGTTCGCCCATTAAAGTGGCACGCGAGCTGGGTTCAGAACGTCGTGAGACAGTTCGGTCTCTATCTGCTGTGGGCGTTAGAAATTTGCGTGGATCTGACTCTAGTACGAGAGGACCGAGTTGGACTGACCTCTAGTGTATCTGTTGTTCCGCCAGGAGCATAGCAGAGTAGCTACGTCGGGAAGGGATAAGCGCTGAAAGCATATAAGCGCGAAACCCACCACAAGATGAGATTTCTTTAAAGGGTCGTGGGAGATTACCACGTTGATAGGTCATAGGTGTAAAGGCAGTAATGTCATAGCCAAGTGATACTAATAACCCATAGACTTATGTACGCTTCTCCCGTTAGCAATAACGGGAGAGAAACTCTTTTTTTTATTCTGAAACTTACAATATTATTTTACCATATGTCAACTTTTACAGTTAGAGTAATCTATCTGAAAATTTTAGGGTGGTTATAGCATTAGGGCTCACCTCTTCCCATCTCGAACAGAGAAGTTAAGCCTAATAGCGCCGATGGTACTGCATTTATGTGGGAGAGTAGGTCGCTGCCTTTCTTAATACTGATTCTTCAGTATTCTATAAGCCTCATATCTTAAGATATGAGGCTTTTTTTATTTGGTAAACCTTATTATCTGAAAAATACAATAGATATTATATCTTTTTATTTTTAGATCTTAATAATATTACTCTTTAATTTAAGTATTATCAAAAAGTGTAGCATATTAATGAACTTTATATCTAGTATTATAAAATATTAAAGTTTATTTTCGTTATTAATATGATACTTCGTTTATTTGTATTAATATGAAATTTAGTAGTTTTTTTTTCTTTCTATTTCTTTTTTCAATGTCTATAAATGGACAAGTTGGAGGTGAAAATGTTTATCAATTTTTGAATGTTTCTACGTCTGCAAGACAAATTGCGTTAGGAGGAGAAATTCTTACATTGTTAGATGATGTTAATCAACCTACATGGAACCCTTCTGTAATTAGTGAAGAAATTGATAATAAACTTTCCATAAACTATTCTAGTTATTTAGCTGGAATAAATATGGGATCTCTTAATTATGCGAAAACTATTTCAAGAAGATTTGGGACTATTCATGGAAGTATAAAGTATCTTGATTATGGAAATTTAATTGGAGCTGATGAAAATGGTAATGAAACTGGAAATTTCAATGCAAATGATATTGCAATTTCAGTAGGTTATTCTTTCAATCTTCCATGGACAAATTTTTATATGGGAACAAACATCAAACTAATTAACTCTAATATTAGTAATTTTACTTCTACAGGAATTGCTGCAGATATTGCTCTATTGTATTATAATCCGTATAAAACTTTTAATGTTACTTTAGTTGCTAGAAATGTGGGAACACAAATTAAATCTTTTAATGGTGAAATTGAAAAATTGCCTTTTAAATTAGCTTTAGGTGCTTCTTATAAATTAGACCATGTTCCGCTAAAATGGCATTTAACAATAGATAACTTACAGCAATGGTATGTTTCTGTTGCAAATCCGTCTGAACAAACTACAGATTTAGAAGGAAATGTTACCCAGGAAGAAACTGGTTTTATAGGTAATACTTTAAGACATTTTATAATTGGCGCAGAATTGTTTCCAGAAAGTGTAATTAATTTAAGATTGGGTTATAACTTTAGAAGAGCAGCTGAATTAAAATTACAAAACGCGAGAACATTTAGTGGAATTTCTTTTGGTTTTGGTATACAAATGAATAAGTTTAAGTTTAATTATGCATATTCTAAATTTCATTCTGCAGCAAATACAAGTACATTTAGCTTACAAATTGATTTAGATAGAAGATAAATATGAGTAAAAAAATTATTATAGCAATAGATGGATTTTCATCAACAGGTAAAAGCACAATAGCAAAATTAATTGCTAAAAAGTACAATTATATTTATGTTGATACTGGTGCAATGTACAGAGCTGTCACACTTTTTGCTAAACAAAATAATTTTGTAGGAAAAGATTTTCTAGAGAAAGATAGTCTTATTTCCAAATTAAAGAATATTTCACTTTCTTTTAAATTTAATGAAGAATTAGGTTTTGCAGAGATGTTTTTAAATGATAAAAATATTGAAAGAGAAATAAGATCTTTAGAAGTTTCTCAATTAGTAAGTAAAGTTGCAACGATTTCTGAAGTGCGTAAAAAATTAGTGGCTGAACAGCAAAAAATGGGAGAAAATAGTGGAATTGTTATGGATGGTAGAGATATAGGTACTGTTGTTTTTCCTAATGCTGAATTAAAGCTTTTTATGACGGCTTCTGCAGATAAAAGAGCCACAAGACGTTATAAAGAATTGATTGATAGAGGAGATAAAGTATCTTTTAAAGATATACTTTTTAATGTTGAAGAACGTGATAGAATAGATTCTACAAGAGAAGATTCTCCTTTATTAAAAGCAGATGATGCTATTGAATTCGATAATTCGGATATGGGAATTAAAGAGCAATTTGAGAGAATTTGTACTTTAGTAGACAGAAAACTTCAAGAAAACTAAAAATATCCAAACAAGTTTAGCCCAGATTGAACGGCATGTTTGAGCTCTTTTTTGGTTTTGGGCAAAAAAAGCGAGTAGTGAAAGCTGGAAATAGCTTCAAATAATAATATTAAGGAATATTTAGATATTTATGAGTCTGTAAAGAAATTTTCCATTTCGGATTTTTCATTACATAATCTACAATTTCTTCTGTCATTTTTTCTTTTTTACTCCATTCTGGTTGTAAAAAAAGCTGACATTTCTTACCTACTTTTGCAGCTTCTTGTTCTGCAAAATCAAAATCAGATTTATTATGAATTATCATTTTTAATTCGTCTGCTTCTCTATAATTTTCTTGAATTGGTAATTTTGTTTTCTTTGGTGAAAGACAAAACCAGTCCCATTTTCCAGAAAAAGAATAGGCCCCAGAAGTTTCTATGTGTGTTTTAATATGATTCTCTTGAAGCAATTCAGTAATATAATCCATTGACCACATTAAAGGTTCACCACCAGTAATAACAACGGTATTCGCGTATTTTTTTACGTTGGAAACAATAGTGTCTGCTAAAGTTGGTGGATGTAAATCTGCGTTCCAACTTTCTTTAACATCGCACCAATGGCAACCAACATCGCAACCACCAACTCTAATAAAATAAGCAGCAGTTCCTGTGTGAGAACCTTCGCCTTGTATTGTATAAAACTCTTCCATTAACGGAAGCATTATTCCTTTATCTACTAAATCTTTTGTCTTTTTATCCATCTACATTAAAATCACCAAAAAGGTATTTAAAAATGCAAAGGTAGTTTTTTGCTAATCAAGATTAAAAAGAATAATAAATTAATTCTAAATAGTTAAAAATCAAGTATTTTTTGTAAATTTGCACTCCTTTTTACGAGAACAGATTTATAAAAGGAATATAAAACAAAAATTTATAAAAACATCTCTTATTGTTTTTATCGTTAAAAATCTGAATAACAATAAGATACAAAATTATTTTAGACACATGTCTGAAGAAACAAAAAACACTGAAGAGCAAGTAGAAGCTACTGAAGTACAACAAACAGAAGCAGCAACTCCTGCTGTAGATCCAAAACAATTTTTAGCAGATTTTAATTGGCACAAATACGAACAAGGTATTGAAGCTGTTGATGAAGAAAAATTAGTTGAGTTCGAAAAAGCGTTAGAAGGAACTGTAGGTTTTGTTAACGAACGTGACGTAATTGAAGGAACTGTAATCAGAATTACTGATAGAGATGCAATCATCGATATCAATTCTAAATCTGAAGGAGTTATTTCTTTAAACGAATTTCGTTATAACCAAGGTTTAGCTGAAGGAGATAAAGTAGAAGTATTAGTAGACAAAAGAGAAGATTCTTCTGGTCAATTAGTATTATCTCACAAAAAAGCAAGAGTAATTAAAGCATGGGAACGTGTTAATAATGCTCATGAAACTGGTGAAGTAGTTAACGGTTTCGTTAAATGTAGAACTAGAGGTGGTATGATTGTAGATGTTTTCGGAATCGAAGCATTCTTACCAGGATCTCAAATTGATGTTAAACCAATTAGAGATTACGATCAGTATGTAGAAAAAACAATGGAATTCAAAGTTGTAAAAATCAACCACGAATTTAAAAACGTTGTAGTTTCTCATAAAGCTTTAATTGAAGCAGATATCGAATTACAGAAAAAAGAAATCATTGGCCAATTAGAAAAAGGACAAGTATTAGAAGGTGTTGTTAAAAACATTACTTCTTATGGTGTGTTTGTAGATTTAGGTGGTGTAGATGGTTTAGTACATATTACAGATTTATCTTGGTCTAGAATCAATCACCCGAATGAGGTTGTTGAATTAGATCAAAAATTAAACGTTGTAATTTTAGACTTTGATGATAACAAATCTAGAATTCAATTAGGTTTAAAACAATTATCTGCTCATCCTTGGGAAGCTTTAAACGATACTTTAAAAGTTGGTGATAAAGTAACAGGAGAAGTTGTAGTAATTGCAGATTATGGTGCATTTGTAGAAGTAGAACAAGGAGTAGAAGGGTTAATACACGTTTCTGAAATGTCTTGGTCAACTCATTTACGTTCAGCTCAAGACTTTGTAAAAGTTGGAGATAAAGTAGAAGCGCAAGTTTTAACTTTAGACAGAGAAGACAGAAAAATGTCTCTTGGTATGAAACAATTACACCCAGATCCTTGGACAGATATTACAACTAAATATCCTGTAGGTTCTACACATACTGGTACTGTAAGAAATTACACAAACTTTGGTGTGTTTGTAGAATTAGAAGAAGGTATAGACGGTTTAGTATATATTTCTGATTTATCTTGGACTAAGAAAATCAAGCATCCATCAGATTTTGTAACTGTTGGAGACAAATTAGAAGTTCAAGTATTAGAATTAGATGTAGAGAACAGAAAGTTAAATTTAGGTCATAAGCAAACACAAGACAATCCTTGGGATGCACATGAAGCTACTTACACAATCGGTTCTACACACGAAGGAACAATTAAAGAAAAGAACGATAAAGGAGCAGTTGTAACTTTTGCTGATGGAGTAGAAGGTTTTGCACCAACACGTTTCTTGGAAAAAGAAGATGGTTCTAAATTAGGAAAAGGAGATACAATAGACTTTATTGTAATGGAATTTTCTAAAGAATACAGAAGAGTAGTTGTTTCTCATACTTCAATCTTTAGAGAAGAAGAAAAGAGAAACATTAAAGTTGCCGCTAAAAAATCTGCAGATGCAGAAAAAACAACTCTTGGAGACATTGGTGGTTTAGCAGCGCTTAAAGAAAAAATGGAAGCTGGAGCAAAAAAGAAGAAGTAATTCTTATTTTTTAAACAGTAGAAATTTATAATATTTAAAAGCCGATGCAATTTGCATCGGCTTTTTTTTTATACGCTGATTTCTTATTCAACATACAGAACTAAAAACTTCAACTGAAAACTGTCATTTTTTGGGCGTTCCCTAAAGGTCGGGCTTTTCGCACTCGCTTTTTTTCTGAAATAGAAAAAAGAGCTCAAACAATTGCTACAATCCCTAACGCGCCATTTTTGGTATCAATTGGCTTAAACAAAACTTACAACTTGTTAATTTATTTTAGATAACCATTTAATAGAATTATCTTTGTGTCATTAACAAAAAAGACAACCAAAAAGAATGACATTAATAAAATCAATATCAGGAATTAGAGGAACAATTGGTGGTAAAACTGCTGATAATCTTACACCAATAGATGCAGTTAAATTTGCTTCAGCTTATGGCGCATTTATAAAAGCAAGAAACAATAATAAGAAAGATATAAAAGTTGTTATTGGAAGAGATGCTCGTATTTCTGGAAAAATGATTTCTAGTTTGGTTGCCAATACTTTAGTTGGTTTAGGAATAGATGTAATTGATTTAGGCTTGTCTACAACACCAACAGTAGAAGTTGCAGTTCCTTTAGAGAATGCAGATGGAGGAATCATTTTAACAGCATCTCACAATCCAAAACAATGGAATGCTTTAAAATTATTAAACGAAAAAGGAGAATTCTTAAACGGAGCAGAAGGAGAAAAAATTCTTGAATTGGCAGAAAGTGAAGATTTTTCTTTTGCAGATGTAGATGATTTAGGAAGCTATACAAAAGACAATTCTTATTTAGAAAAACACATAAAAGAAGTTTTAAATTTAGAATTAGTAGATGTAGAAGCCATTAAAAAAGCAAACTTTAAAGTTGTTGTAGATGGTGTAAATTCTACAGGAGGTATATTTATTCCAGCTTTGTTAAAAGAATTAAATGTAGAATGTGTAGAATTATATTGTACACCAAATGGACAATTTCCACACAATCCAGAACCTTTAAAAGAGCACTTAACAGATATTTCTGAATTAGTTGTAAAAGAAAAGGCAGATTTTGGAATTGTTGTAGACCCAGATGTAGATAGACTAGCTTTAATTTCTGAAGATGGTTCTATGTTTGGAGAAGAATATACATTAGTTGCTTGTGCAGATTATGTTTTAGGAAGATTAGGTGGTGGCAATACAGTTTCTAATTTATCTTCTTCAAGAGCATTAAGAGATGTTACTCAAAAACATGGTGGAACGTATACTGCATCTGCAGTTGGAGAAGTAAATGTTGTTATTAAAATGAAAGAAACCAACACTGTAATTGGTGGAGAAGGAAATGGAGGAATCATTTACCCAGCTTCTCATTATGGACGTGATTCTTTGGTTGGAGTTGCATTGTTTTTATCGCATTTAGCAAACAAAAAAATATCTTGTAAAGAGTTAAGAGATTCGTATCCAAGTTATTTTATGAGCAAGAATAAAATTCAGTTAACACCAGAAATAGATGTTGACAAGATTTTAGAGACCATGGCATCAACATATAAAAATGAAGATGTTAACACAATAGATGGTGTAAAAATAGATTTTGCAGAAGAGTGGATTCACTTAAGAAAATCGAACACAGAACCAATTATTAGAATTTATACAGAAGCAAAATCGCAACAAGCTGCAGATGATTTAGCTGTAAGATTTATTAATGAAATTAAAGCTATAATCGCCTAGAAATCTTGAAAACAAAATTCACATTTATTGTATTTTTATTAATTTCAATGACTTTTTTTTCACAAGAAGAAGAAGTAAAAAAAACATCTAATAAAGGAAAAATGTTCTTTTATTGGGGATGGAACCGTGCAAATTATTCTAATTCAGATATTCATTTTACTGGAGATAATTACGATTTTACATTAAGAGATGTTACTGCAAAAGATAGAATAACACCATTTAATTTTTACGATTATTTTAATCCTGGTAGAATTACAATACCACAAACCAATGTTAGAGTTGGTTACTTTTTAAGTGATAATTATACAATTTCTATTGGTGTAGACCACATGAAATATGTTATGAATGCTCATCAAACTGTAAAAATCGATGGTCAGATTAATGCAGGAACTCCTTTTGATGGAGTATATGCTAATGATGATTATAGGTTAACACAAGACTTTCTAGAGTTTGAACATACAGATGGTTTAAATTATGTAAATGTAGAATTCAAACGTTTTGATGAAATTGGACATTTAGTAGGTATGAGTAACAAGAATTTTCAATTGAATGTTACAGAAGGAATTGGAGTAGGAGTTTTGTATCCAAGAACAAACGCAAAATTATTTGATCAAGAAAGATGGGATGAATTTCATGTTTCTGGTTGGGGAGTTTCTGCAGGTGTTGGCTTAAACTTAACTTTCTTTAAGCACTTTTTTATACAATCAGATTTAAAAGTTGGTTATATTAATTTATCAGATATTAGAACTACAGCAAATCTAGCAGATAGAGCGTCACAAAGTTTTACTTTTTTTGAGAGAACAATTGTTGTAGGCGCAAAATTTAATATTTTAAAAAGTAAAAAATAAGTTTTTAGATTATAAAAACTCTTTTGGCACTTTATCTCTATGTTTAAATCTTTTGTGAGACCACAAATAAAATTCTGGTTGCTGCTTAATATTTGCTTCTGTTATATCGGTATAAATATCTGTAATTTTATAATTATCAAATTCTTTTGGAGAATCTGTTATTAATTGAAACTCTGTTTCATAATAACCTCTTTTTACTTTTCTAGAAACGTAATTTATAACAACTAAATCGAATTTTTTAGAAAGCATTTCTGCACCTGTATGAACAGGAACTTTTATATTAAAGAAGTTTCGCCAATAAAAAGTTTTATGTGGTTGTGGAGATTGATCACTTAATAGAATGTAGGCACCTTGTTTTTTTTCTGAAAAATTTTTCTGCATACCCCTAACAGTATCAGAAGTTTTATAACCTATGACACCAAATTTTTCTCTAGATTTTCTAATTGTCTTTTCAAAATACTTATTATTTAATTTTGTATATGCACCATATACATCTATATTTAAAATTAAAGATAAGCTAAAAGACCATTCCCAATTTGCTTGGTGAGCGCCAACTAAAGCAATACTTTTTCCTTCTTTAGCAAACTTATTAACCAATTCTGGGTTTTTGTATTTGTATCGTTTTAATATCTGTTTTTCAGAAATAGAAAATGCTTTAACACTTTCCATAATTAAATCTGTAAAGTGTTTAAAAAACTTTTTAGAAATTACTTTACGTTCTTCATCCGTTTTTTCAGGAAAAGCAAGCTTTAAATTATCTAGAACTACTTTTTTTCTGTAACCAAAAACATGATAGATTAAAAAGAAAAAAAAATCAGATTTAATGTATAAAATTCGCATTGGTAATCGAGACATAATCCATATTAATGGATATGTAAGCGCAAAAACTAAAAATTGCATATTGGTTGTTTTTTGTGCTACAAATATCGGATTTATATTTAAAACGAAATAGTTTTACTAATCGGATTTTCTTATGTTTGTGAAACTATGGAAAATATAAATCAAGCTGTTTTATTAATTATCATTGCTAACGTTTTGGTTTCTATGAAGGGGTTTAACGATTACTCTTTTTTAGACAAATACAAATTTCAAGTAAGTAGAATTTTAAATGGAGAAAAAATACGTACAATAACATCTGGTTTTTTGCATGTAGATTGGTTGCACCTTGGTTTTAACATGTATGCCCTTTATTTATTTGGAGATATTGTTGCAAGAATTTTAGGAATTCCAGATTTCTTAATTATTTATTTTGGAAGTTTATTAGCAGGTAGTATGTATTCCTTAAAATACCATAAAGACGAACCTTACTATAGTTCTGTTGGTGCTTCTGGTGCTGTTTCAGGAATTGTATATGCTTCAATATTATTGTATCCAGAAATGGAGCTTTATTTGTTTTTTATACCAATTCCAATACCAGGTTATATTTTTGGAGTTGGTTATTTACTATATTCTATTTATGGTATGAAAAAGCAGTTAGGTAATGTTGGTCATTCTGCACATTTAGGAGGAACTATGGGAGGTTTTGCTTTAACTTTATTATTAAATCCTATTTTATTATCAACCAATAAGTTGATGGTCATTCTTTTAGCTGTACCAATTATTTTGTTATTAATTTTCGGAGATAAGCTTAAAAATTTATAGCATAAAAAAAGACTTCATAGTTAAATGAAGTCTTTTTGAGCGAAAGACCAGGTTCGAACTGGCGACATTCAGCTTGGAAGGCTGACGCTCTACCAACTGAGCTACTTTCGCGTGGTAAAGAGCTGCAAATATAATATGTTTTTTAACATTCGCAAGTGTTTTTTATAAAAAAAATCTACTTTTTTATTTGTGATAAAAATAAATTGATTGAACGGTCAGTAAATTTATATTTTTTTGTTAAATTAGCTCATTACTAACAATTAAAAATAAATTATGAAAACAAAATTACTTCTATTTTTTTCTTTTTTTTTAGCTCAAACAACTTTGGTTGGTCAATCTGTAAGTCTAACTAAAGCTACTTTTGATGTAGCTGAAACAATTTCTATTACTTGGACTGGTGGCTCTGGTTCTGGAAGTGATTGGTTAGGTATTTATTATGTTGGAGAAACTCCAGGATCAGATACATCAGCCATAAAATGGGATTATATTTCTACAACTAACGGAGCTATTGATGTGGAAAATTTAACTAGAGGAGGATTTAATAGACCTTTACCTGCAGGTAATTATTATGTAGCTTTATTACTAAACGATTCTTATACTGTTTCAGATAGTTTTAATTTTACAATATCCACAGCAGCTTCAGTTTCTTCGGATAAAACTGATTATGCAGTTAATGAAGCAGTAGCAATAACATATACAGGAGGTCTTGGCCTTTCAACAGATTGGGTTGCAATTTACGACCAAAGTGTTACGGATCCAGATGGCAGTTATTTCGAATGGAGTTATGTTACTTCAGGACAAGAAGCTGCTGGTACTTTAACAATTAATCCAACATCTCTACCAAAAGGAAACTATTATGCAGTTTTACTAACAGATGATAGTTATACGGCTCTTTCTAATAAAGTGAATTTTACGGTTGATGGAGGTGTTTTAAGCACAGATAAGCTTGTTGTAGATAAAGTGGGAGTTTACCCAAACCCAGTTAATACGATAGCAACTGTTCAAATGAAACAAAATTTTAACAAAGTAGAATTGTTAGATAATTTAGGTAGAAAAGTATTGGAGTCTAAAAATATTAATAAAAATACTTATAGATTAGATGTTCAGGATTTATCATCTGGAATATATGTTATAAGAGTTTATGGAGACAAGGTATATGACTCAAAAATTATTATTGAATAATTAAAACTTGAGTTCTAACAATAAAAAATGGTTGCTTCTAAAAGCAACCATTTTTTATTATTAATGCAAAACTGAAGTTTTGTAATTCAACAAGATATTTATTCTTTAGTTAAAATTAGTTTTTAAATATAACGGATTGTTTCTCAATCATTATTATTAAAATGTTGTGTTTAAATTTTGTTTTTGAAGATTACTTCTTAATACTTTATATAATAAAAATTTTATGAGTGGATAGTCATCGTTTTTTTGTCTAGCCTACTTTTTTCTGCAATAAAACCCATTAAATGACTTTCAATAGAAGCATCTAGAGTTGAACTTAGCAAACTTGAATCTTTAGTTTTCACTGCTCTAATCCAGTCAGTAACCAATGCCCAATCACCACCTCCATGACCACTATTTTCATAATGTTCAACATCTTTTACAGTAATATCCCATTTAGTTTTTTCTCCTGTTAAGAAATCTGTGTGTGTAAACTCATTCATATCCCCAACAATATCACCTAAAGATCCCATAACACGAGTTCTTCTTCCGTGATAAGATGTAAAAGCTTCCATAGAAAAACTTACGGTTGCACCACCTTCAAACTCCATAGAAGTAACTAAATGATCTGGCTGGTTATTTTCCATTTTATAAACACAGCGTCCATAATTGGTTTTTGCCAATTGTTCTAAAATATAATCTCCATGTTTAGCTTTATCTTCAGGTAAATCAAATACATAAGTTCTTTGTCTTTCTCTGTGATAAATTTTTAAAGCAGAGTAGGGGCAACTTGATTCTACAGTACAACCATCTGCGCACCTAGAAGTACTTCCTTCAGGTGCATTTTTAGAAGTAAACCATTTTAAGCCACCAAACGCAGAAATAGTTTCACACTTTTTACCAACTAACCACCTTAAAATATCAAGATCGTGACAAGATTTCGCTAAAATAATTGGAGTTGTTTTTTTAGAATCGTGCCAATTACCTCTTACATAAGAATGGGCCATGTGAACATGTTCAATTGGTTCTAGATGTTGAATGCTAATAGCTTCACCAATAGCGCCAGAATCCATTAATTGTTTTAAATTGATAAAATAAGGAGCATAACGTAATACATGACAAACTGCTACAATATTTCCGTTTTTCCTTTGCAATGCTAAAATGTCTCTACATTCTTGTTCTGTTGGTGCAATAGGTTTTTCTAGTAAAATATCATAACCCATTTCTAGAGCTTTTATACAAGGTCCATAATGTAAATCATCTGGAGTTGTAATAATTATAGCATCTGCAAATTTTGGTCTTTCAAAAACATGCTCCCAAGTTGTAAATCTATTGCTTTGGGGTATGTTGTGTTTTTTAGAATATCTATCTTTTCTTATATCAATAGGTTCTGCTACACCAATAATATCTAATTCATTAGGGAAGTTAACTGCGTAATTACCATATACAGTGCCACGTGAACCTGCACCAACAGTAATTGCTGTAATAGGATTTTTAATATCTGGGTTACCAAGTGGTCTTATTGGAGATGGTTTACCTATTTCTGCTTTATCATTAAAACTATACAAAGATCCTGCTAATATTGGTGTACTCGCTAAAGCTAACAAATTTTTTATAGCTTGTTTTCTATTTATTTTTTTTCCCATATTGCCATACTTGTAGTTGTTTTACTTAATGTTTTTATTCCAATTGAATTCTATATTCTAGTTAAGTACTAAAAAAAGTATCTTTGCTTTACAGACATGTTGTTTGTAATTAAAATAAAGGTTCTTGAGTATTTTTCAAATTATTGGTTGGGTTGGTTCAATTTCTTATTTAGCTTCATATTTTTTATTAAGCACAGATAGATTAAAATCAAATAGTATAACATATCAGTTTATGAATGTTTTAGGTGGAATTTGTCTTGTTATTAGTGCTTATGAATCTAATGACAACCCAAATTTATTTACAAACTTAATATGGATGCTAATTGGTTTGGCTATGATATTTGTAATTTTAAAAAAAAGAAGAAAAAAGAAAAACAAACTTTAAAGTGTAGCAAGTTCTGTCTTAAAATTTAATAGTTTAAGAGCCATGTCTTTATAAGTTGCTAAATTTTCATGATATTCCTTGTCGGTTGAATCAAATAGAGAGAGGTAATAATAAGTGCCTTCTACTAGAACAAAAATTAATTCAGCTGTTTTTTTTGGGTTTTCTATATTTATAACGTTTTGATCATTAGCCTCTTTTAAAACTTCTGCTAAATAAAAACGTAAAGAGTCGTGCAACTCTTTAAAGGCTTTTTTTATTTTCTCATCTTGAAAAATAAGGGCATAAGAACTATAGAACACACCATCATCAACTAAATTGTTCCAATCTTTTGAAAACAAATTGTCTATAGTATTTCTTAACTTTATTTCAACATTTCCATTCTCTTCAATAACATATATAGACTTATACCTTTCTAGAATATAGTTTATCAACCCAAAAATCATATCTTCTTTTGAGTTGAAATAATGCAATATTAAGCTTGTATTTACATCCATTGCTTTAGCTACTTTTGCAATTGATGTGTTTTCTAAACTTTCAATTTTTGAAACATTATAGAAAGCTTCTATAATTTCCTTTTGTCTTACGCTTTTTAAGCTTTTTCTACCCATTATATGTAAAGTTAATCATTATTTAACAAATTTAACAAAAATATTTTAAATTGACTGACTGTTCAATCAAAATATTTTATATATTTACCGCATCAACAATTTAAATAACAAAACCGAATGAAAAGATTAAATTTTTTGATTCCAATGAACAAAGCTACAATGAGATGCATTGTAAGTGTTACAAAGACAATTAAAAGTAGTATTATTTTATTGCTTTTACTTAGTTTAAACCAAAGTTTATTTGCTCAAGGAAAAACCGTAAAAGGGTCTGTTGTAGATTTTCAGACTAAAGATCCACTTCCTAATGCAACTGTATTGGTAAAAGGGACGTCAAAAGGTACTTCTACTGATTTTGATGGGATGTTCTCAATAACTGTAGATTCTGATGATGCTGTATTAGTAGTGTCTTATTTAGGTTATAAAGTTAAAGAAGTATCAGTTAAAGGAAAAACAAACTTGTCAATTGGACTTGAAACTGATTCTAACACACTTGATGAAATTGTAGTAACTGCTCTTGGTATAAAGAAAGCGGAGAAAGCATTAGGTTATTCAGTCCAAAAAGTAGAAGGAGATGTACTTAGTGTTGCCCCAGAAGCAAATGTATTAAGTAATTTAACAGGTAAAGTTGCAGGTCTTACTGTTTATAATAGTTCTGAATTTTATACAACACCTTCTATTAGTTTAAGAGGAGAAAGCCCGTTAGTTGTAATAGATGGTGTACCAATTTCTACAAATTTTTACAACATTAGTCCAAATGATATAGAAGAAATGAATGTACTTAAAGGTGCAACAGCATCTGCGTTATATGGTTCTAGAGGTGCTGGTGGTGCTATAATGATAACAACTAAAAAAGGAAAAGTTGGAAAAACAACTGTAAATTTTAATACAAGTTCTACATTTAATGCTGGTTATATTGCAATACCAAAACCTCAAACAGTTTATGGTAGTGGAGATAATGGTAGATATAGTTATGTAGATGGTGCTGGAGGTGGTACAAATGATGCAGGGACTTATATTTGGGGGCCAAGATTAGATGTTAGAGACCCTTCAACAGCAAGTGGTTTTAAAGAAATTTCTCAATGGGATAGCCCTGTAGATCCAGTTACAGGTAATAGAATTCCTACTCCTTGGATTTCTCGTGGTAAAGATAATTTACAAAACTTTTTAGGTGCAGGTTTTATAACTTCAAATAATATTAGTGTTTCTAGTAGTAATGATAAAGGTGCTTACAGAGTTTCTGCAACACATGTATATCAACAAGGTCAAGTGCCTAATACTCAATTAAACAATATTACTTTCGATATAAGTGGTAGTACTAAAATTGGTGGGCTTGATGTTGAGTCTTCTTTAACCTATAACAAGCAGTTTACTCCAAATCTTCCACAATCTGGTTATGGAGGTGATAATTATGTATACAACTTATTAGTATGGTCTGGAGTAGATTTTGATGTAAGAGATTTTAAAGATTATTGGGAAGTTGAAGGATTAGAGCAGAGATATTATCAAAAAACACCATTTTATAATAACCCGTATTTTTTAGCTAATGAAAATGAAAGTGGTTATTATGAAGATGGAGTTTATGGTTATTTGACTATGAATTATGATATTACTGACGATTTATCTGTAATAAGTAGAACAGGTATAAATGCTAATTTTGTAAGAGGTTCTGAAAACACACCAATAAGTCAAAGTCAAGGATTAGGTAATTATTCTGAATATTCTACGTATGATTTTACAGTAAATTCAGATTTATTATTAATTTATGATAAAGAATTATCAGAAGATTTCGATTTAAATGCATTAGGTGGAGCAACACTTAACTTTAATGAATATAGATCTCTTTCTGCAGCAACAGATGGTTTGAATTTACCAGATTTTTATTCTTTATCAAACTCAACTAATCCAGTAAGTGCTTCAAATTATCAGAGTCAAAAACAGATAAATAGTATTTATGGTAAATTAAGTTTAAATTATAAGAATAGTGTATTTCTAGATGTAACTGGGCGTAATGATTGGTCTTCTACTTTACCAAAAGAAACAAGATCATATTTCTATCCGTCTGCAGCTTTAAGTACAGTAGTTTCGGAATTTATAAAGTTACCTGAATTTATATCATTTGCTAAATTAAGAGGATCTTGGACAATTTCAAAAGAAGATTTAAGTCTTTATAGTTTAAACCCTGTTTATTCAGTTAATGCAGATGTTTGGGGTGGTCAAAGTACGGCTTCATATCCAGGAAGCATTAGAGGAGATAATGTAAGTCCAGAGGAAACTAGAACTTATGAGTTTGGTGCAGATTTAAGATTCTTTAAAAGTAGATTGAAGTTAGATGTTTCTTACTTTAACAGCTTATCTTATAACATTATAAGCAATGCACCTGTATCTAGTGCATCTGGTTTTTCAAGTAAGACAACTAATACAGATGAAAGATTTGAAAAAAGAGGAGTTGAAGTAAGTTTAGATTTTGCCGCAATAAAAAAAGAAGATTTTCAGTGGAACACATTAGTAAACTGGTCTACTTATAATACTTATTGGGATAGATTAGATCCAGAATTTACATCAAACAATCCTTGGATTTATGAAGGAGCAAGAACAGATAATTATTTAATTTACGATTGGGTTAGAGATCCAGAAGGAAATATAGTTCATAGTAACGGATTTCCTGTATTGGATACTAATTTAAGTGTACAGGGTTACACAAGACCAGACTATGTTTGGGCTTTTATTAACAACTTTAAATATAAAGATTTCTCACTTTCATTATCTTTTGATGGACGTGTTGGAGGTACTTTTCATTCAAGAACAAATCAATCGTTATGGAATTCTGGAGCGCATCCAGATTCTGTAAACCAATTTCGTGAAGCAGCTACAAATGGTATAAACAATTATGTTGCACCAGGAGTTGTAGTTACAAGTGGAGAGTTAATTCGTGATGAAAAAGGAGAAACTGTAAGTGATACAAGAGTATTTGAAGCTAATACGCAGCAGGTTAGTTATATAACGTACCAGAAAAGATATAATCCTTCTGTTTATGACGTTTCAGCTAGACAAAACCTTTTTAAACAAACATTTGGTAAATTAAGAGAGGTTTCAATCGGATATTCAATTCCTAAAGATGTTTGTAAAAGTATAGGGTTGAATACTATGAATGTTAACCTTGTAGGAAGAAATTTATTTCTTTTCAACACTGCCAGATACGGGTACAGATGATCTTTCTTCAGCTTCTCAAAGAAATATAGGATTTAACATACAACTCTCATTCTAATCAAAAAATGATCAAGACCATGAAAAATAATAATTTTATCTTCTCTTTTTTAATAATACTAGTTTTTAACGCATGTACTGGTAATTTTGATGAATTAGGGAAAAACCCAAATAGTCCTGAGGAAGTTACTCCAGGGTTATTATTTACAAGTGCGTCATTAAATATAGCAAGTCCATCTTATGGTAAAACACTTTTTAATCATCCAATGTTGGTTAAGCAAGTAGTTTGGACAGAAACCATAGAATCTTATCAATATAATTTTTTCGATAGAGCTGGTTTTGGAACCTATTCAAGTATTCGAAATGTTGTTAAAATGATGGAAGAAGCAGAAAGAACTAATGAAGATGTTTACATTGGATTAGGACATTTTCTTAAAGCTTGGCACTTTTATAGTTTAACAATGACTTTTGGAGATGTTCCTTATAGTGAAGCTTCTTTAGGTGAAACAGACGGTTTATTCGATCCAATTTATGACACTCAAGAAGATGTTTTTATAGGAGTTTTAGATAATTTAGAAAAAGCAAATACAATATTAGCAAACACCAATGGTGTAATAAATGGTGATGTTGTTTATAATGGTGATGTTTTATCATGGAGAAAAGCAGTAAATTCTTTTTCTTTAAAAGTATTAATTAGTTTAAGTAAAAAAGCAGGTAATAGTACTATAAATATTGCTCAAAAATTTGCTAAAATTATTAACGACCCTAGTACTTACCCAATATTTACCTCTAATGATGATAATTTGCAATTAGATTTTTCTGATGTTGGAGGAGAGCGTTACCCATTTTGGAATACAACTCACGCTCAATATCCACATATGGATGAGTTTATTACGGAACTTCTTAAGCGTAATGAAGATAGACGTCTTTTCTTTTTTGCAGCACCAACACAACAAGCTTTAAGCGGAGGATTACAAACAGATGATTTTGATGCTTATGTTGGAGCAGATGGTACAAGCGATTTTAATGACATCGTTGCACAAGAAGCAAGTAAAAACCTTTCTAGAATTCATAGTAGATATTATGAAAACTTTGATGCAGAACCTTATGTAACAGCTAGTTATTGGGAATTACAATTTAACATTGCAGAAGCAGCACAAAGAGGTTGGATTACTAACAATGCAGCAGATTATTATAATGAAGGAATTAGAGCAAATATTCAATTCTATCGCAACAATGCAATTAGTTATGATAATGTGTCTGTAAATGATTCTTATATAAATGATTATATTAGTAGCGCTAATGTATTGTATAATCCTTCAAATGGTATAGAACAGATTTTAACTCAAAAATATATCGCTTCTTTTATCAATTCAGAATATACAGTTTATTATGACTATAGACGTACTGGGTTCCCAGATTTACCAATTAACCCATCTACATCTTTAAATGTAGGTAGTGAGAATAAAATTCCAACACGTTGGAGATACCCACAAAGTGAATTAAACTACAATACTGTAAACGTAGAGGAAGCTATTAAAAGACAATATAGCGAAGACAATGTAAACAGTTTAATGTGGATATTAAAATAATTAAATAAAGTAAACAATTATGAAAAATTTAAATTTTTGGAAATATACTCTATTAGTAATTTGTTCGGTAACAATTTTTTCATGTTCATCTGCAGATGAGGAAACCAATGAAGTTTATGTATATTTTCCTGATGCTTCTTTAAATATAAAAGAAGATGCTACAGAAGCTACAAAAATTCCAGTACAACTATTTACTATTGGTAGTTTACAAGACAATGTTCAGATAAATTACACTTTAGTCGGAGATGGTTTAAATAGAGTTACAGATCAATCTGAAGGTGTTATAACATTAGAAAAAGGTTATGAATCTTATATTGGTTATATAGTTTTAAAACCAGAAAATAATGATTTAGGAGATGGTGATGCAGAATTATCTATTTCATTAACAAGTTCTAACCCCAATGTTATTTTTGGTCTAGGTCCAGAAAACGATAACAGTACATTAGCAATAACAGTTTTAGATGATGAATGTACAAATCAAATAGATGTTTTTCCTGGAACATTAACTAATAACGCAACCTATGGTTCAGAGACAAGTATCAATACAACTCTTAATGGTGATGTGTTAACTATAAATGGAGATTTTATTGGTTATAGTGCATTGAGTAATGCAACTTTAGATCTTGTTTTAACACCATCATCTCCTGGTGCTTCAGATGGTAAAGTTACTTTCGAAGCTGCTGAAGTAGGTGTAGATAGTGACGGTTATTACTACTATTTAAGTCCAAAAGGAGAAGGTACATACGATGCGTGTGTTGGAGAAATAAAATTTGAGTTTTATATATATTATTACGATGGAGGCTGGGTTTATTGGTACTCATCTAGTAATGTAATTACAATACCATAATATTATTTGAATTAGTGTTAATTATAGCATAGAAAGAAAAAGATTTCTTTCTATGCTATATTAATTTAATTACTTGTTTTTTAAGTTAAAATAAAACCTTTATAAAAATTAAAATCTATAATTATGACTTCTAGAAGAAATTTCATAAAAAAATCTGCATTAACAGGATTAGGAATGTCTGTACTACCAAATATAACTTACGGTTCTAATTTAAAGTCACCCCAACAAAAACTTAAACTTGCTTTTATAGGTGTAGGTTTAAGAGGATCACAACATTTAAAAAATGCGCTGTTAAGAAAAGATCTTGAAATAACTGCCATTTGTGATATAGACCCAGAACGAATTAGAATTGCTCTTAATAATATTGATAAAGCAGGTTTTTCTAAACCACAAGTATTTGGAAGTTCAGATTACGATTATAGAAACCTTTTAGATTTAAAAAATGTAGATGCGGTAATTATTTCTACTCCTTGGTTATGGCATACAAAAATGGCTGTAGATACAATGAAAGCTGGTAAATATACTGGTTTAGAAGTTTCAGCAGCTAACACTTTAGAAGAATGTTGGGATTTAGTAAATACACATGAAGCAACAGGAACTAATTTAATGTTATTAGAAAATGTAAATTATAGAAGAGATGTATTAGCGGTACTAAATATGGTAAAGCAAAACGTTTTTGGAGAATTAGTACATTTTAGATGTGGTTACCAACATGACTTACGTTTTGTAAAATTAAATGATGGTAAAAGTGCTTATGGTAGAGGAGTAGAGTTTGGCGAAAAAGGAATTTCTGAATCTAAATGGCGTACACAGCATTCTTTGTTAAGAAATGCAGACGTTTATCCTACTCACGGTATTGGTCCAATTGCAGCAATGTCTAACATTAATAGAGGAAATAGATTTACCTCTTTAACTGCTAATGCTAGTAAAGGAATTGGTCTACATAATTATATTGTAAAAAACGGAGGAGAATCTCACCCAAACGCAAAATTAAAGTTTAAACAAGGAGACGTTATTACAAGTACTATAGAAACTGCAAATGGAGAAACAATTATTGTAACACATGATTGTAATTTACCTAGACCATACTCTTTAGGTTTTAGAGTGCAAGGAGCAAATGGTTTGTGGGAAGTTGACGGAAATAGAATGTATATAGAAGGTAAATCTAGTCCTCACAAATGGGATGAAGCAGATGAGTGGTTAAAAAAATATGATCATCCATTATGGAAAAAATATGGAGAAGCTGCAACTGGAGCTGGTCATGGTGGAATGGACTTTTTTGTGTTGAATGCCTTTGTAGAATCTGCAAAAGAAAATATAGCGCCACCAATTGATGCATATGATGCCGCAGCTTGGAGTGCAATTACGCCACTTTCAGAATTATCTATAGAAAATAATGGAGCACCTCAAGATTTTCCAGATTTTACAAGAGGTAACTGGGTTAAGAACAAACCTTATAATTGGATGAAAGACACGTTTTAATTCATTCAAAGAGTTTTAATAAAAGATAATTCTCAAATAAAATATAAGTATTTATAGATTATATCAATAAAAAGAGATAATCAAAAACAAAACTATAACATAATGAAAAAAATAACTTTTATCCTATTTATTAGCATATTAACCGTTGGTTTTAGTTGCCAGTCTAATAAAGCTCAAACCATATTAGAAGAGGAAGAAGAAGAACTAATAATTCCAGAAGATAAATTTGATGGAACATTAAAAGTTTTATCTCTAAATACTTGGCACGAAGGAACCTCTGTAACTGGTGGATTCAAAGCTATTGCTGAAGTAATTATACAATCGAAAGCAGATATTGTTATTCTTGTTGAAATACGTAATTATGATAATGTAGTATTTAGTAATAAAATTAAAGAAGAATTAGAAAATAGAAATGAATCTTTTTTTACTTTTAATTCAGGAAAATCAGCAATAATACTTTCTAAATTTCCAATAACATCAAACCCTAACTTAAATTCTTCTTCACTATCTAAATCAATTATTAAATTAAACGATACTACTTCTGTTGCAGTATATGGTGCGCATTTAGATTATACACACTATGCCTGTTATTTACCAAGAGGTTATGATGGTATTACGTGGGAAAAGTTGCCAGAACCAATTCTTGATGTTGCAGAAATATTAGCACAAAATAAAGCTTCAGAAAGAGATGAAGCTATAGATCTTTTTGTAAATGATGCAGCTACAGAAAAAAGTAAAGGAAATATTGTTCTTTTAGGTGGAGATTTTAACGAACCATCTCATTTAGATTGGACTTCAGCTACAAAAGATATGTTTGACCATAATGGAACTGTAGTACCTTGGCATAATAGTGTAACTCTTAAAAATGAAAACTATTTAGATGCATATAGGGTAAAATATCCAAACCCAGTTACACATCCAGGACATACTTGGGCTGCATATAACACTCGTGTTCCAATTTCTAAATTAGTATGGACTCCAGATGCAGATGATAGAGATCGTATAGATTTTATTTATTATAATGATGACGCTCGTTTAACTTTAGAAGACATAGTTATTGTAGGTCCTTCTGGAAGCGTAGTTAGAGGACAAGGTGTAGAAGAAACTTCTTCAGATAAATTTATATTATCTCAAGGTGTATGGCCTTCAGACCATAAAGGTGTTTTAGCAACTTTTAAAATAGAATAAAAGGAAAATAGGTTTTTCTGAAAAATAACTTCTTTTCAAATTAATGGAAAGAATCTCAAGAAATAAAATTTAAAAAAGATGATTTTAAAACAAACAATTATTATAATCTTTCTTATTGTTACTTTTTCAGCTAAAAGTCAAGTTAAAGACCCAATTAAAGAATATCAATATTATATTGAAAACGAACAAGTAATTAGTGAAAACAAATTAGATGCGCACGCATCATTTACTCCTTTTTCAACTAAAGATGATGCTCTTAACAACACAAATACACTGAAACAATCTTTAGATGGTTTGTGGAAATTTAGCTGGGTGAAAAATCCAAAAAATAGACCAACTTCTTTTATGAACCCAACTGAAAGTGTTTCAGATTGGGGAGAGATTAAAGTACCTGCAAATTGGGAAGTAGAAGGTTTTGGAGTTCCCATTTATGTAAATCATCAATATGAATTTACAGATTATAAAGCAATGGTTGCAGATGATATGGAATTGGTGGATAGAGTATATCCTAAAAATCCAGGAGATGTTCCAGATAATTACAATCCTGTAGGTTCTTACAGGCGTAATTTTACTATTGATGATTCTTGGGATGGAAAAGAATTATTTCTTCATATTGGGGCAATGAAATCTGGAGGTTTTGTTTGGTTAAATGGCGAATATGTAGGCTATTCTCAAGGTAGTAAATTACCTGCGGAATTCAATATTACTAAAATGGCCAAAAAAGGCGAAAATACAATCGCTATTCAAATTTTTAGATGGACAGATGGTTCATATTTAGAATGTCAAGATTTTTGGAGAATTAGTGGAATTGAACGCAGCGTATTTATTTATGCTCAGCCAAAAGTTCGTATTCAAGATTTTGAGGTTGTTTCCAATTTAGATGGCGCTTATAAAAATGGAGTTTTAGATCTTTCTGTAGTTTTAGAAAATAATTCTCAAAAAAAATCAAAAGGTATTTTTTCTTATAAACTTTTAGATGAAAGTCAAGTTGAGGTTTTATCAGGAGAAAAAGAATTTTCTATTCAAAAAAATAAAAAACAAACCATTTCTTTTGAAGGAATTATAAAAGATGTAAAACAATGGAGTGCAGAACACCCTAATTTATATACGTTAGTTTTAGATTTAGCTGATAAAAAAGGTAAAACAGAAGAAGCCACTTCAATTAAAATAGGGTTTAGGACTGTTGAAATAAAACAAGGTTTGCTTTTAGTAAATGGGCAAAGAATAACCTTAAAAGGTGTGAATGCGCAAGAAGCAGATCCAGAAACTGGTCATGTAATGTCTGAAGAGATGATAATGAAAGACATTACTTTATGGAAAGAAAACAACATAAATGCCGTTAGATTAAGCCATTATCCAAGAGGAAGAAAGTTTTATGAATTGTGTGATGCCTATGGTATTTATGTAGTTGATGAAGCTAATATAGAATCTCACGGAATGTATTATGGCAAATATTCTTTAGCCAAGAATGATAAATGGGAAAAAGCTCATGTAGACAGAATGGTTCGTATGGTAAAACGTGATAAAAATCATCCTTCTGTTATTATTTGGTCAATGGGAAATGAGGCTGGAAATGGCGTAAATTTCTTTAAAGGTTATGGTGCTATTAAAGCCAATGATAAATCGAAACGCCCAGTGCAATATGAGCGAACTTACAGAGATTATGAAGTAAATTTGCTGGATATGGAAACAAATACAGATATTATAGTCCCCCAATATCCATCTCCAGCAACTTTCGAATACGTAGGTAAATCTAAAACAAACAGACCATTTATACCAAGTGAATATGCCCATGCAATGGGAAATAGCACAGGTAATTTTCAGGATTATTGGACTATTATTGAAAAATATGACAATCTTCAAGGTGGTTTTATTTGGGATTGGGTAGATCAATCTATTTGGAAAACCAATGAAAAAGGAGAACGTTATTATGCGTATGGAGGTGATTTTGGTAAAAATATGCCAACTGATAATTCCTTCTTAAATAACGGAATTGTGTTTCCGGACAGAACACCACAACCTGCTTTGTATGAAGTTAAAAAGGCACATGAATTTATCAATTTTAAAGAAAGAGGCATCAGTAAAAAATATAATGAATTAAAAGTTTTAGTTGAGAATTTGTATGATTTTACAAACTTAAATGCATTCAATTTTATAGCATACATTAAAGCTGATGGAAATATTCTTAAAACAATTAATATTGAAGATTTAAGTGTAGAAACACATACAGGAAAATTGATAAGAGTTTCTTTAGATGATATTGATTTTAAAAAAAACACAGAATATTTCGTAGAAATTTCTGCAACTATAAAATCCAAATGGGGAATTTTGCCAAAAGGATATGAAGTAGCTCATGAGCAAATAGCATTAGATTCAAAATATACAAAGGAAACTTCAGTAGTAGCATCAAATAGTACATTAAAAGTGTCAAGTTCTAGTCAAACTATTACTGTTTCTAATGATAAATTGCATTTAGTTTTTGATAAAAATGAAGGAAGATTAACTTCATACAAATACAACAATAACGAGTATTTAAAAGACGGAAAAGGACCAAAGCCAAATTTTTGGCGCGCTGTAACCGACAATGATTTTGGAAACAGTATGCAAAAAAAGAATATCGATTGGAAAAAAGCATCTTTATTTTCTAAAGTAACAGAAGCTAAACATGCTACTTTAGAAAACGGAACCGTAAAATTAGAAATTGTTTATCAATTACCAGGAATAGAAACCACTTTTTTATCAGTTTATACAATTAACGGAAATGGAGTAGTTGAAATTGAAAATACATTAAACGAGACAGCAAATACAAGTGATATTCCAAGAATTGGTATGCGTATGCAAATGCCAAAAGAATATGATAATATGACGTATTTTGGTAGAGGTCCATGGGAAAATTATCAAGACAGAAAAGCCGCAGCTTTTATAGACTTATATGAATCAAAAGTAGCAGATCAATACGTTCCATATATTAGACCTCAAGAAAATGGTTATAAAACTGATGTGCGTTGGATGGCATTATCAAACAATAACAACAACGGATTGTTAGTAGTTGCTACAAATACAAAAAAAGGTCTTGGAATTAGTGCTTTGCACATGCCAAATGAAGATTTTGATACTACTTCTGGTTTAGATTATGGTGGTGGAAAAGTGGAGAAAACATATCAAATTGATGGAATTCCTGAAGTAAATTCGAGTAAGCATACCATAGATGTTATAGAACAAGATTTAGTTCAAGTAAATATCGATTTAGAACAACGTGGAGTTGGTGGAGATGATAGTTGGTATGCAAAACCTCAAAAAGAGTACATGCGTTTTGGAAACAAAAAGTATCATTATGGCTTTTATTTAATTCCGTTTGAAAACAGTACAAAAGAAGACTTTATAGAATTGAGTAAAAAATATAATTAATAAAATTTTCTACCACAAAATTATCTTTGAGTTTTTAATTATTTCTCATTTTATAAACATGAATTTGCTATTGAATAGATTTTTTAAATTTATTCAATAGTATTCGTGTAGTAATTTTATCACACTCAATAAGTTAAATATAGCTAGGTGTTTTTAAAAGATGAATTAAGTTTTTACTTAAATCACAATCTTCATTTAATTTATGTTATGCAACGTTTTCTTTCAAAAATTCCATTTTTAAACTAGTTGACAATTAATCTACCTTTAGTAAATTAAATAGTTCAATATTATAAAAAGCGTTTACTTTTTCTTATTCTCTTTGTAAAAGTCAAAAAACGAGCGCATAAAAAAACGAATTGTGAGACACAATTCGTTGATTTTATTAACATTAAGTTTGTAGCGAGAACGGGATTTGAACCCGTGACCTCAGGGTTATGAATTTAACATAAATCCTGATTTTTTAAGCTTTTATGCTCTATTTTAACTAAATCGTGTACCGAAGTGTGTACTCTAATTTATAATAAATTTCTGTTCAAATATAGTAATATTTATGAAATAAAAAGAAAGCGACAACCGAAGTTGCCGCTTTAAATGTTTTCACAACGGAATAATCCTTATTGTGAATTGATTTCAAATTGTATTCAAATATAGCAAAAAAAAACAAAACATTTTACGGGTTTCCGTATTCGGCTAAAATTAATTTTTCATAACTTTATAAGGTTAAAGAAAAAATAAAGAATATGAAAAAGATATTAGGTCTCGATTTAGGGACAAACTCCATTGGTTGGGCATTAACTACACAAGACTTTCAGAATAAAAAAGGAGAAATTAATGGATTAGGAAGTCGAATTATTCCTATGTCACAAGATATTTTAGGAAAGTTTGATTCTGGTCAATCTCACTCGCAAACAGCAAATAGAACAAGTTATAGAGGAGTTAGAAGGCTATATCAAAGAAATTTGTTAAGAAGAGAAAGGTTACATAGGGTTTTAAATGTTTTAAACTTTTTACCAAAACATTATAAAGAAGCTATTGATTTCGAAAAACAATTTGGAAAATTTAAAAATAATACTGAGGTTAAACTCAATTATCGCAAAAATAAAGAGGGAAAACATGATTTTATTTTTATGGATTCCTTTAATGAAATGGTTGCAGATTTTGTAATGGTAGGAAATGAAACTAAAATACCTTTAGATTGGACTATCTATTACCTTCGTAAAAAAGCATTAACTAACAAAATTACCAAAGAAGAATTAGCTTGGGTGCTTTTAAACTTTAATCAAAAAAGAGGCTATTATCAATTACGTGGAGAGGAAGAGGAAGAGAGTAAAACAAGTAAAAAAGAATTTTATGCTTTAAAAGTAAAGGAAGTTATATCTACTGAAGATAAAAATGCTAGAGGAACTTGGTATCATGTCATTTTAGAAAATAATTGGGTTTATAAAAGACAAAGTAAAGAATCGTTAGATAATTGGGTTGGTAAAACTAAAGAGTTTATTGTAACTACTCAATTAGAAAAAGATGGAACAGATAAACTTGATAAAGAAGGTAATATACGAAGAAATTTTAAGGCTGTTGATTCTGAAAATGACTGGATTGCAATTAAAGAGAAAACACAAAAAGATATTGAACAAAGCTCTTTTACAGTTGGTCAGTATATTTACGAAACACTTTTAAATAATCCATCACAAAAAATTAGAGGAAAACTGGTTAAAACTATTGAAAGAAAGTTTTACAAAGAAGAGTTACAAGAAATATTAAAAACACAAATAAAATTTCATCCAGAATTAAAAAATAGAGAATTATACAAAGCTTGTGTAAGTGAATTATACCCAAGAAATGAAGCCCACCAAAACAATATAAAAGGTAATGGGTTTGATTACTTATTTATTGATGATATTATTTTCTATCAAAGACCTTTAAAAAGTAAAAAATCTACCATTTCGGATTGTCCTTATGAATATCGAGTATTTTCTATAAATAATATTAAACAGAAACCTCAATTTTTAAAATGTATTTCTAAGTCTCATCCTCTATTTCAAGAATTTAGGTTGTGGCAATTTTTAAAGAATTTAAAAATTCATCAAAAAGAAAATACTGAAAATCGTAAAACTGATGAAGATATTACTGATAGTATTTTTACAAGTGATAATGATTGGGTTTTATTATATGATTTTTTAAATGATAAAAAAGAGGTTGAACAGAAACATATTATTCAATTTTTAATTGACCAGAAAAAGATAGAAAAATCAGAAAAAGGGAATTATCGATGGAATTATGTTGAAGATAAAAAATACCCAGCAAACGAAACTAGAGCTTCTTTTTTGTCTAGATTAAAAAAAGTAAAGAATGAAAATGAGTTTTTATCAAAAGAGATAGAAAGTGCTTTGTGGCATATTATTTATTCTGTAAAAGATAAAAAAGAATATGAAACTGCTCTAAAAACATTTGCTCTAAAAAATAATTTAGATAAAGATTCGTTTGTAGATGCTTTTATAAAATATCCTCCATTTAAAAATGATTATGGATCGTATTCAGAAAAAGCAATAAAAAAGATATTGCCTTTAATGAGAATGGGGAAATATTGGGATGAAACTAAAGTTGCAGATGATGTAAAAAATAGAATATTACAAATACAGGAAAGATTAGAAAGCATAAATTATGATTATGAGGTTTTTAAAGGAGACAAAAAAGACCGATTAAAAACGATTGTAGATGATGAAATTCCTAAACAGTTTGTAAAAAGCTTTATAAATTATAAAGATAAAAACCCTTTAACGGGCTTAAATACTTATCAGGCTTGTTACGCAATTTATGAGCGTCATTCTGAATCAGGCATAATTAAACCATGGAAATCTCCAAACGATATAGACACTTATCTAAATGAATTTAAACAACATAGTTTAAGAAACCCAATAGTAGAACAAGTTGTTACAGAAACGTTACGGGTTGTTAGAGATATTTGGAAGCATTATGGAAAAGGTGAAACTAATTTTTTTAATGAAATTCATGTTGAATTAGGTAGAGAAATGAAAAACTCTAGTGATAAGCGTAAAGCAATGTCGTCTAGAAATATTGAAAATGAGAATACAAATGAAAGAATAAAATCTTTACTAGAAGAACTTAAAAATGATTCAGAAGATGATATAAGACCATATTCTCCAAGTCATCAAGAAATCTTAAAAATCTATGAAGAGGGGGTTTTTCAAAATCCAGATGTTTCTTTTACTAAAATGAAAGAAGATGATATTGATAAGATTAGAAAAAGTAGTTCTCCAACAAAATCTGAAATTAATAAGTATAAGTTATGGTTAGAACAAGGATATATTTCTCCTTATACGGGTAAAATAATTCCTTTAAGTAAATTGTTTTCTATTGATTATCAAATAGAGCACATAATTCCACAATCTCGTTATTTTGATAACTCAATGACAAATAAAATAATTTGTGAGAGTGAAGTTAATCAATTAAAAGATAATAAAACAGCCTATGAGTTTTTAAAAGAAGAAGGAGGTAGGGTTGTTACTTTAAGTGATGGAAATACAGTGACTTTATTTAATATTGATAAATACGAGAAACATTGTAAACAATATTTTAAAAAAAATAGAACCAAACTAAATAACTTATTGTCAGAAGATATTCCTGAAGGATTTATAAACAGACAATTAAATGACAGTAGGTACATAAGTAAAATTATTAAAACGCTTTTAAGTAATATTGTTAGAGAAGAAGGAGAAAAAGAAGCTACAACAAAACGTCTTGTACCAGTTACAGGCTCAATTACTTCTAGATTAAAACAAGATTGGGGGCTGAATGATAAATGGAATGAAATAGTTGCTCCAAGGTTTATGAGATTAAATGAGTTGACAAACTCTAAAGATTTTGGAGAATGGGATTCAAAAATAAATGCTTTTAGAACAAAAGTTCCTGATGAAATTTCAAGAGGTTTTAGTAAAAAAAGAATAGACCATAGACACCATGCTTTAGATGCTTTAATAATTGCTTGTTGTACAAAAAAACATACTAATTATTTAGGTTCGTTAAATTCTGAAAGAGAAAATTACGGTTTAAAAGAGAGTTTGTTAATAAAGAATAAACAAGGTGATTTTACGAAACATTTTCAATTACCTTGGGTAAATTTCTCTACAGAAGCTAAGGAAACCCTAGAAAAGACAATTATCAGTTTTAAGCAAAATTTAAGAATAATAAATAAAACGAATAATAAAACTTGGCAATGGGAACCACAAAGCGATGGAACTTTTAAAAAAATATTAAAAAAACAAAAAGATTCCACAAACTCTACTAATAAAACAAATTGGGCTATTAGAAAACCAATGCATAAAGAAACAGTATCTGGTGCTGTTAAAATAAAAAAGATAAAAAAGGGATTTAGTAATATTACTAATTATTTAGATAAGTCAGATTTAATTGTAGATAAATCAATTAAAAGAAAAGTTAAGAGTTTATTGACTCTTTTTGACAATGATTTAAAGAAAGTTAGAAAATATCTGAAGGAAACACCTCTTTTAATTGAAGGAAAAGAAATTACTAAAGCAAAAGTATTTGAATGGTCTGAAAATGCAACAGCCACTAGAGTTGCTTTAAATGAAAAGTTTACTAGAAAGCAACTTGAATCTATTACAGATGGGGGTATCATAACTATTTTAGAAAGACATTTACAGAATTATATTGGGGATGACCAAAAAGAGCGATTTGATTTAGCTTTTAATCCTGATGGTGTTGATGCTTTAAACAAAAATATAAAAATATTAAATAATGGTAAAAACCATTATCCCATTTATAAAGTTCGTTTGTATGAAGAAGGTAGTAAATTTAGTATTGGAGAAAGTGGTGCTAAAGCGGCTAAGTTTGTAGAAGCTGCCAAGGGAACAAACTTATTCTTTGCAATTTATTATGATGAAGAAAAGAAAAAAAGAGTATTTGAAACCATTCCTTTAAATGAAGTTATAGTTCATCAAAAACAAACTGCATCACTTCCAAAAGATAAACGATTACCAATACAGCCAAATAATATAAAAGGGGACTTTTTATTTACTCTTTCTCCTAATGATTTGGTCTATGTTCCAACAGATGAAGAATTAGAAAATAAATCTTTAGTCGATTTTAATAACCTTTCTAATAAACAAGTTTCTAGAGTTTATAAAATGGTGAGCTGTTCTAACTCTCAATGTTTTTTTATTAGAAATGATATCTCTAAACCTATTTATAATAAAAAGGAGTTTTCTGCTTTAAATAAAATGGAAAAGGATATTGAAGATAGAATGATAAAGGATAGGTGTTGGAAATTAAATATAAATAGAATTGGAAATGTTAAAATATGATAAAAAGAACTATTTATATCGGTAATCCATCTTATTTAAAATTAAAACAAAAGCAATTAGTGGTTCAAGAGCCAGAAACAAAAGAAATTAAAGGAACTGTACCTATAGAAGATATTGCTTTGTTAATGCTGGATCATTACCAGATAACAATTTCTAATCAATTATTAATAAAGCTACAAGGGAACAACGTTGCTGTAATTAGTTGCGATGAGCATCATTTACCTTTTGGCATGATGTTACCAATGTATGGTCATTCAGAATATTCTGAGAGAATTAAACATCAATTAGCAGCATCAGAACCTTTAAAAAAACAACTTTGGAAACAAACAGTTGAGCAAAAAATAGAAAATCAGAAAGCGTTATTAGATTTAAATAATAAAGTTTCTGAACCATTAGCTGAATATAAGTTAAATGTTAAAAGTGGAGACTCTTCAAATAGGGAAGGTATAGCTGCTCAATATTATTGGAAACATTTATTCGAAAATTTTTCTAGAGAACGTTTTGGAGAAGAACCAAATAATTTATTAAATTTTGGCTATGCTGTTTTAAGAAGTATTGTTGCTAGAGCGTTGGTAAGTAGTGGAATGTTGCCTGTTTTAGGAATTTTCCATAGAAATAAATACAATGCGTATTGTTTGGCTGATGATATTATGGAACCTTACAGACCTTTTGTAGATAAACTAGTTTATAATTATGTTGTCAGTAACAATTATTATGAATTAAATAAAGATACAAAAGCTCATATATTAACGATTGCAACACAAGATGTTTTCATTGATGGAGTTGTAAGACCTTTATTTGTAGCGGTTACAACTACTACATCAAGTTTGTATAAATGCTTTACAGGAGATTTAAGACAGATTAAATATCCTGAACTTGATTAATCATATAATGTCATCAAATAGATACAGTGCTTATAGAATTATGTGGGTTTTAGTATTTTTTGATTTACCGACGGAAACTAAAAGAGAGCGAAAGGTTGCGGGTCAATTTCGTAAAAAATTAATTGATGATGGTTTTACAATGTTTCAATTTTCAATTTATTTAAGACATTGCCCAAGTAGAGAAAATGCAAAAGTACATACCAAAAGAGTTAAAAGAAGTTTACCAAAACATGGCAAAGTATGTATATTGGAAATTACAGACAAACAATTTGGTAATATGGAATTATTTCATGGAATAAAAGAAGTTGATTTACCACAACCAACCCAACAATTGCAATTATTTTAGTAAAAAAATAAGTAAGTAGGAATTAAAAAACAACAATTTTCACTTCATTATTATAAAATTCAATACTTTTTTTTAATTTAAAAAAGGAATCCCAAAGTATTGATTTTACTCAATATTTTGGGATTGACCTTGTGAATTCTCACGTAAAAATACAATTTGAAATCAATTCACAACGCGGTCATAACAATAGAGGATCTTTACTTTCTTGTGAATTCTCACGTAAAAATACAATTTGAAATCAATTCACAACACTGCAGACGAAATGGATGAAGCGGAACACCTTGTGAATTCTCACGTAAAAATACAATTTGAAATCAATTCACAACGAGGTAAAGACAATATAAATAATTACAACCCTTGTGAATTCTCACGTAAAAATACAATTTGAAATCAATTCACAACTATTGAAAGTGGGGAAACTTTAGAAAGTAACTTGTGAATTCTCACGTAAAAATACAATTTGAAATCAATTCACAACGAACTGAAACAATAGAATACAAGAGCTTAACTTGTGAATTCTCACGTAAAAATACAATTTGAAATCAATTCACAACAGGTGTAGCATCACTAATAAAATAGGACGCCTTGTGAATTCTCACGTAAAAATACAATTTGAAATCAATTCACAACCACACCCTCTATACCGCTTCTAATTGTTTGCTTGTGAATTCTCACGTAAAAATACAATTTGAAATCAATTCACAACCAAATATTGGTGATGTTTCTATGGCTAAAACTTGTGAATTCTCACGTAAAAATACAATTTGAAATCAATTCACAACTAATATTTTAGTACGCTTTAAACAATTGGACTTGTGAATTCTCACGTAAAAATACAATTTGAAATCAATTCACAACGAGAGTAGCAACGGACAACCAATAGACGGACTTGTGAATTCTCACGTAAAAATACAATTTGAAATCAATTCACAACGAGTTAGCAGATGGTAATCATTTTAAAATACTTGTGAATTCTCACGTAAAAATACAATTTGAAATCAATTCACAACTGGTATGGAGATGATAAAAATATTGCTTATCTTGTGAATTCTCACGTAAAAATACAATTTGAAATCAATTCACAACTAGGTCGTTTAACTTTTCATATACTATCTGCTTGTGAATTCTCACGTAAAAATACAATTTGAAATCAATTCACAACGATTTAAATATACTGGAAGCGGAGAAGAAGCTTGTGAATTCTCACGTAAAAATACAATTTGAAATCAATTCACAACGTAAAGAATTAATTAATTCTGGAGCAAAACTTGTGAATTCTCACGTAAAAATACAATTTGAAATCAATTCACAACGGAGGGTTTAGACTAAAAGCAGAGGGTGTACTTGTGAATTCTCACGTAAAAATACAATTTGAAATCAATTCACAACCACGACAGGTTTATTATTCAAAACAAGACACTTGTGAATTCTCACGTAAAAATACAATTTGAAATCAATTCACAACAGTGTCTACTAAGCAGTAAATTAATTCTGACTTGTGAATTCTCACGTAAAAATACAATTTGAAATCAATTCACAACGTTAATCCATCTTTAAATGTGGTTGGTAACCTTGTGAATTCTCACGTAAAAATACAATTTGAAATCAATTCACAACTGTACGTTGCAAATATATAATGTTTTTATACTTGTGAATTCTCACGTAAAAATACAATTTGAAATCAATTCACAACCAATCCCTTGGAAAAGTCCAAGCAGTCCAACTTGTGAATTCTCACGTAAAAATACAATTTGAAATCAATTCACAACGAAAACTTGTAAATAGATAATATGAGAATACTTGTGAATTCTCACGTAAAAATACAATTTGAAATCAATTCACAACAGAGTTAGCAGAAAAATATAACCATAAAAACTTGTGAATTCTCACGTAAAAATACAATTTGAAATCAATTCACAACAATGTTTACAGAAAGAAACCAACTATTAAACTTGTGAATTCTCACGTAAAAATACAATTTGAAATCAATTCACAACATAGAACGTTCTGAAGCTAAAGAAGGTAACTTGTGAATTCTCACGTAAAAATACAATTTGAAATCAATTCACAACCAGAATTTATCTACGCAACACAAGGAAGAACTTGTGAATTCTCACGTAAAAATACAATTTGAAATCAATTCACAACAAAAATGAAAGAAGAAGAATTTACAATAGACTTGTGAATTCTCACGTAAAAATACAATTTGAAATCAATTCACAACGTAGTGTCCCCACCATCATAATACGTGTTACTTGTGAATTCTCACGTAAAAATACAATTTGAAATCAATTCACAACGATGGCTGGTTTACTGTTTTCTTAAATTCCCTTGTGAATTCTCACGTAAAAATACAATTTGAAATCAATTCACAACAATTAGTCTTAACTCTTTTTATTGCTTTGTCTTGTGAATTCTCACGTAAAAATACAATTTGAAATCAATTCACAACGAGCATCATGCCACCAAAGATGAAACATGCCTTGTGAATTCTCACGTAAAAATACAATTTGAAATCAATTCACAACTGTATGCCTTGGTGTTTTTGTTCCAAATTGCTTGTGAATTCTCACGTAAAAATACAATTTGAAATCAATTCACAACAGGTATTGCAGTTTGGTTATCTTGCACGTACTTGTGAATTCTCACGTAAAAATACAATTTGAAATCAATTCACAACAGACCCTATTAACTCATTTATGAATGGTTGCTTGTGAATTCTCACGTAAAAATACAATTTGAAATCAATTCACAACTAAAAACTCGTCTTTAATTTTTTGCTCTTGCTTGTGAATTCTCACGTAAAAATACAATTTGAAATCAATTCACAACGCAATAGGTCTTATGATGTTAATCCAGTACCTTGTGAATTCTCACGTAAAAATACAATTTGAAATCAATTCACAACTAACAGGATAAACAAAACTCGTAGCCGATGCTTGTGAATTCTCACGTAAAAATACAATTTGAAATCAATTCACAACACACCTCTGCTTGTAGGCACACCAACACTTCTTGTGAATTCTCACGTAAAAATACAATTTGAAATCAATTCACAACTTCTCCATAGATAATAGTATCATTATCTATCTTGTGAATTCTCACGTAAAAATACAATTTGAAATCAATTCACAACGTATGGCTTACGTCCTTATAGCGCAAAAGACTTGTGAATTCTCACGTAAAAATACAATTTGAAATCAATTCACAACTAGATCATACCACGCCATCTGTATTTAATTCTTGTGAATTCTCACGTAAAAATACAATTTGAAATCAATTCACAACGCATCTGAATCTATTCCTTTTGAAGAAGTTCTTGTGAATTCTCACGTAAAAATACAATTTGAAATCAATTCACAACAGAATGTGAAGTGTCTTTTGTACGTGTATTCTTGTGAATTCTCACGTAAAAATACAATTTGAAATCAATTCACAACTTAAAACCACCTGCATCTTCTCCTGCACCTCTTGTGAATTCTCACGTAAAAATACAATTTGAAATCAATTCACAACATGGTGCTCGTAATAATCGCACCAATCATTCTTGTGAATTCTCACGTAAAAATACAATTTGAAATCAATTCACAACTGAGTTTGGTAAATCCAAAATCTTTTGCAGCTTGTGAATTCTCACGTAAAAATACAATTTGAAATCAATTCACAACTTAATGTAAAATGTACCAGCAGAAGTAGATCTTGTGAATTCTCACGTAAAAATACAATTTGAAATCAATTCACAACATAATAATACTATAACAGTAGAAACGAAAACTTGTGAATTCTCACGTAAAAATACAATTTGAAATCAATTCACAACAGGTTTTATCTGAATACCTCTTGCACCTCCCTTGTGAATTCTCACGTAAAAATACAATTTGAAATCAATTCACAACAGTCCTGCCAATCATCATTTTCGTCCAGATCTTGTGAATTCTCACGTAAAAATACAATTTGAAATCAATTCACAACGATTTTACTATTGAAGATTTACCACAAGAACTTGTGAATTCTCACGTAAAAATACAATTTGAAATCAATTCACAACAGAAGAACGTTTGGACAGATACAGATAATACTTGTGAATTCTCACGTAAAAATACAATTTGAAATCAATTCACAACTATACGTAACCGTTATGCTACAATAGGCATCTTGTGAATTCTCACGTAAAAATACAATTTGAAATCAATTCACAACTAATTATTCTATTCTAATTTTAAACCTCTTCTTGTGAATTCTCACGTAAAAATACAATTTGAAATCAATTCACAACGAGGTAGGCAAGACTGCAATACAAGCGGGCTTGTGAATTCTCACGTAAAAATACAATTTGAAATCAATTCACAACATGGATGAGTTTACAACAATAGACGACTTACTTGTGAATTCTCACGTAAAAATACAATTTGAAATCAATTCACAACAAGTTTAAATACTTATTCAAATTATCTTCTCTTGTGAATTCTCACGTAAAAATACAATTTGAAATCAATTCACAACCTGGTACAAATAGAACTGCATACGCTCAACTTGTGAATTCTCACGTAAAAATACAATTTGAAATCAATTCACAACAGCAGATATGCAATGCGTTAGGTTGGGATGCTTGTGAATTCTCACGTAAAAATACAATTTGAAATCAATTCACAACTCGTCTTGCGTAGCTCTATTAAATGTGTTTCTTGTGAATTCTCACGTAAAAATACAATTTGAAATCAATTCACAACGACTAAAACCAGATAAGGTTGTTAGGATTACTTGTGAATTCTCACGTAAAAATACAATTTGAAATCAATTCACAACTAATCTCCTTCTGCTTTTGGATGCAATCCACTTGTGAATTCTCACGTAAAAATACAATTTGAAATCAATTCACAACTCGTCTTGCGTAGCTCTATTAAATGTGTTTCTTGTGAATTCTCACGTAAAAATACAATTTGAAATCAATTCACAACGACTAAAACCAGATAAGGTTGTTAGGATTACTTGTGAATTCTCACGTAAAAATACAATTTGAAATCAATTCACAACTAATCTCCTTCTGCTTTTGGATGCAATCCACTTGTGAATTCTCACGTAAAAATACAATTTGAAATCAATTCACAACATCTAACGCATTTAGCTCAATAATTTCTTTCTTGTGAATTCTCACGTAAAAATACAATTTGAAATCAATTCACAACACCGCGTTTGCAGCCGTCAACGAAACATTCCTTGTGAATTCTCACGTAAAAATACAATTTGAAATCAATTCACAACATGGTAGATCCTATAAAGATATTTAAAGAACTTGTGAATTCTCACGTAAAAATACAATTTGAAATCAATTCACAACAGTCCTGCCAATCATCATTTTCGTCCAGATCTTGTGAATTCTCACGTAAAAATACAATTTGAAATCAATTCACAACGATTTTACTATTGAAGATTTACCACAAGAACTTGTGAATTCTCACGTAAAAATACAATTTGAAATCAATTCACAACAGAAGAACGTTTGGACAGATACAGATAATACTTGTGAATTCTCACGTAAAAATACAATTTGAAATCAATTCACAACAATAAATGGCTTGTAATATGCGTTACCAATCTTGTGAATTCTCACGTAAAAATACAATTTGAAATCAATTCACAACGAAGCATAAAAAGATTCATCTTCCAATAAACTTGTGAATTCTCACGTAAAAATACAATTTGAAATCAATTCACAACAGTAGCTTGGACAAGTGGTTATAGTGGAGACTTGTGAATTCTCACGTAAAAATACAATTTGAAATCAATTCACAACATACATAAGTCAAGCTAATAGCATAGATAGCTTGTGAATTCTCACGTAAAAATACAATTTGAAATCAATTCACAACGGATTAATTGAATTTATTAACGAAAAGGGGCTTGTGAATTCTCACGTAAAAATACAATTTGAAATCAATTCACAACTAAACAAATACTATCAATTTTTAAAACTAACTTGTGAATTCTCACGTAAAAATACAATTTGAAATCAATTCACAACACGGATTTGACTATTCAATATCATCAAGCGCTTGTGAATTCTCACGTAAAAATACAATTTGAAATCAATTCACAACAGCAAATGGATTTAGAAAAGCTGAATTGATCTTGTGAATTCTCACGTAAAAATACAATTTGAAATCAATTCACAACAATATCAATGTAATTATCATTATCAATGTCCTTGTGAATTCTCACGTAAAAATACAATTTGAAATCAATTCACAACTTGAAGCTCTATTGGATGATGAAAATCCTACTTGTGAATTCTCACGTAAAAATACAATTTGAAATCAATTCACAACACGGTGTTCAAGAACAAAGTCGAGAATCGTCTTGTGAATTTTTTCGTAAAAATACAATTATAAATTAATTCATACAGAATTAAAATAAATAATCAACCAAATCTCCACCATTTTCAATGTCTATATTTTCTAATAGATTACTACATTGAATTTGATACCCTTTTTTGTTTAAAAGTGTTGCAGTTGTATTCCATTTATTAAATTCAGTTTTATCTGGATATGCAATAATTTTATAATCTTTAATTGATTGTAATAAGCTTTCTTTAAAACCTGATTTACTTCCCGTTGCTAACCAAAGATAATTAGGGAAATTTATACTCAAGATAATTGCAGTTTTTTCAGATTCTGTAATACAAATAATATCATTTTTACTTATACTATTAATAAGGTGTAAACCAAATAAACATTGTTGCAATACAAAGTCATTTATTTTAAGTTGTTTGTGAACCCAGCTAACATGGTTAAAAGGCTCTTTTATTCTACCTCCAGTATCACGATTGTAGAGCATTATTTTACCACCATGTATTACATTTTGAGAATCAATTTGCCAAAAGACTGTGGCAAAACTCCAATAGTTGCTTGTACCAATTTTATATTTATCTATTGCTTGTGATACATTTTGTGGTGCAAAATTGGCTAATAAATAGGTAATAAAGTTACTTTGTTGCCTGGTGTTGCTAAACTGTTGCAAAATTGTTTTATTGTGATACGATGGTTGTATTACTTTTGGGTCATAATTATAAGTACTTGTAATACAATTAGAAGTCGGTTTTTTAAAATAACCACATTTACTTTCTCTATCACATCTACCATTTGCTTCATTTAGATAATTATTTGTTTCATTATCAATAAATTTTACAAATGATTTTTTATTACAATTTGGGCAAATAAATTTCCTGCTTGTTTTATCTAAACTATATTTATAAAGTTGATTCATTTTTTTTCGATTCGTACCATTCGTACTTATTTATTGGTACGGTTGGTACGATTTTTTTTAATATGATTGTTTAATAAGTAACGCAAAGCATCTTTTTCTGTAAAATCGGGCAACTTATTTTTTTTCTTTAATTTTATTTCAGCTTTATTTATATCACTTCTTAACATATTGGATAGCTTTATAAACTCCTCCTTGGAAAGAGCTTTTGCTATCGTATATATATCAGAAGCAACCATCTAATTTAGAGATTATGTTTTTTTCTTCTCTTTCTTATAGCTCCTTCACTATACCCCATCATTTCTCCTATCTCTACATTGTTTTTACCTTCAGAAATCAAAAATCTTATTTGTTCGTTTTTATCATCAGAGTTTAAAGAAGAGGAGCTTTTAAGGTGATTTATTTCTGAATCAAAATCTTCAAAGTGAAATTCTAAAAAATTAGTTTGCTTGTCTAAACTACAAACAACAATATTATCGGAATGATATAGGTGTTCTGTATTACGCTGTTTAATTTGTTTTAGATACCTAAATGAAATATCTTGAGAGCTGTTACCCATTGCAAATGAACTATCACAAAAGTTCATTAACATTTTACTGCCTGCTAAATCATTTTTACCAATTGGCTTAAACTCATCTCTTTTAGGTGTATGTGCTAAAACTAAAATTGAAATTTGATGCGCTACCGAAATTGATTTAATAGCTTTCATTAATACTAAAGCATCTTTTGCTTTCTCGTTTTCTGCACTTAAAAATGTGAGGTTATCTACAATTAGGACAGAAATATTACTAGAAGTTATTAAGTCAGGTAAAGTTGCACATAAATATTCTTCTATATTTTTAAACTCTTTAGGTAAATCTAACTCGGTATTTAATTCAGCTCTTAAAAAATTATTATTGAATTTATAATGGTTTTGATAATCTTGAGAACACCTGTTTTCAAATTGTTTATCTGATAATTCAAAATCTAAATACAGTACTCTTTTGGGATTACTTTCCAGTTTAAAACCTGCAATTGCCTTTCCTTTTGTTAAACTATCTGCAATCTGAACAGCCAAAATGGATTTACCTAAATTAGTGTCTGCAAATAGAATACAAACTTCGTTTTCATACCAAAACTCACTAAATAGCATGTTTGGTATAGGTCTGTTTTTAGCTTCTTCAACCCAAGTATTTGCGTCTTTAATAATCAAACATCCACTCTCATACCTTTTTGCTTTAAGTTTTTTATGATTGAGAATTATATCTTTATCGATGATGTCGATTTTATTGTTGTACATAAAAATCGATTTATAAGAAGTTATTGTAATTGTTTGGTAATTCTAATACAATTCTATTTTCTTCATTGGATAAACAAATTATATCATCTTCTTCGGAATAATATTCTTCAATATATTCTGTAATAATTTCTCTTACCAATCTAGAAACTTTGATTTCCTTTTCTTGTGCAATAAATTGAAGTTCGTTCTTCAATTCATCTGAAATTCTAAAATTAATTGTTGCCATTCTACTTTTTTTAAACATTATAATTAAATTAAATGTTTGCTAAAAAGTAAGGTGATTTTACATCAAAAGATAACTGCCTAATTAACAATATTTAACTAGTTGCAATTACGTGATACAATAAATATCTCAAAAGGGAAGAAATATGGGAAATGTGAGGGAAATGCGAGGGAAATTTTAAAAATTAGGGAAAATGATAAAAAAGAAATTCTAGTTCGTGAAAATCTCCCAATCTTTTTCTATTTTTTTTATTTTATCATCATGAGAGTCTCCTTCAGAGCCATTCAATTTAATTATACTAAAATTATGGCTGAAATAATCATTTATAATTTCTCCAAATAGTTTTCCAGATGGTGTTTTAATTTTTAATTTATTGCTAAAAAAATCAAAAAGGCTTTTAACAAATGCTCTGTTTACTTTTTCAATTGAAGTAATTTGATTTTCAATAAATTCAATTTGTTTTAAAGAATGAAATTCATGAGAATATTCTTCATAAATGAGTTTGGCTTTTGGTTTGGGTGTAAAAATATCATCGTATTCAAATTGAAATTTTTTATTCAAACCTATTAAAATAGACAGCTTTTTCTCAAACTCAAATATTTTTAATAGTAATTGGTTCTGATCTAATAATTCTCTTGTGAAAAAATCTTTTTTACCCAATAGATAATTATTCAAAATTTCTTCCTCAAATTTCAAACTTTCTATCAGTTTGTTTTGTTCTCTCTTTAGAGAATTAAATCTTTTCTCAATAACATTTGTATCAATTTTGTTTTCATTTAATGCAATGTCTTTTTTGTCTGTTAATTGAAAAAATAACTTGTCAAATATTTTTTTTGCTTTTTTTTTCTTTTTTTTCTCACTCAAACCATAATTTTCAATTTCAAAATCTCGTTGAAATAATATTAGATGGATTTTTAATGAACCTGTAAAATAAGTCATCATAAAAGAATATACTTCTGATACTAATTCAAAAGTATAATAGTATTCACGTTCATTTAAATTAAAGCCAACCCTAAATTCAAAACCATTTTTTTCGTTTGTTTTTTTTTGTTCTAATATTTTACCAGAAACCGTTTCTTTAAAAATGTTATCTTTAATAAATAATTTAATAATCTCATTTGGGTTAGGAATATTGTATTTTTCTTTAGTGAAAATACCAAAATATTTACTTTTCATTATTTTAACAGATTTGAATAATCTTCAGGTAAAACTGCATCAATATCTCGTAGATATAATTCTAGCGCATCCATTGTTGCATGACCTGTGATTAATTTTAATTTACTTTTTACTTCAAAAGGAGTTGCTGTTTTAGCCATTTCCTTATATAATTTGGTAATAAAGGTATGTCTGAAACTATATAGACCATAATCTTTACCTAAACCAAAATGGTCTTTTACTTTTTTAAACTGTTTTGTAAAGTAATCTCTTTTATTATTTTCTTTTGTTTCCCATTGACCACCAATTTTATTGGGGGTAAATAAAAAATCGTGTTTATTTAATTTGGATAAATCAGGTAGTTGATTAATTAATATATCAGGGATAATTTTAACTTTAACAGGCTTATTTTTAGCTCTCACATATATCTTTTTATCGATTAAATCAATATCACCAATTTTTAGTCTACAGACTTCAACTGGTCTAAGGAAATTATAAGATATAAATTGAACGAAAAGATATAATACTGCATCATGTTTTTCTAAATATTTAAAAATATCTTTTTGTTCAGTTGTAGTATAAGTTTTATTCCTTTCAGGTATAGATTTTAAAACATTTATTTTCTTTACGAAATTATTTTCAATGATTTCATTGTCCTCCAAAGTTTGAAATAATGAACTAATATCTGTGCGTGTATTATTTCTATTTCTAGGGCTTGTAGTTTGTAATACTGTATTTAAGTATTGTATAACAAGTTTTTTATCAATAATTGAAATATTCTGCTTAAAATCACAACCTTCGTTTTCAAGCCATTTCTTAAATCTATTAATTCTATTTCTAAAATTTTGATATGAAATACCATTTAAAACTTTTGATTTAGTATCTAATGCTAGGTCAAAAGATTCTTGGATAGAGTAGGAGATTGTTGTGTCAATTATAATCTTTTCTTCAAAAGATAATGCAGTTTCTTTTTCTATTGGCTTTTTTTTGATTTCATCTTTTTCATTTGAAAGTAGCTGTTCTATAAATTCAGCCAATGAAATATTGTCTTTATATGGATTAAAGCCTTGTGATAAAACATATTCTAAACTCTCTTTTAATTTTACTAGAATATGATATCTATTTCTTTTGCTTTTATAAAGGTTTACTCCAGCTTTTATGTTCGACTGCCTTTCTAGTTTACCCGAGGTTGGATTTCTAAATGAATAGTAGATATACCAACTTTTAGATAATGCAGCTTTTTTATCTTTAGCAGATAGTTTAGACCAAGAGGCAATATCTACACCACCGGTATATATTTTTGGTTCCGAATAATTTAATTTCATAGCAGAATCGTGTACTATATCGTGTACTCTTTGTAAAAGTAAGAAAAAAGAAGACATAAAAAAACGAATTGTGAGACACAATTCGTTGATTTAATTAGCATTAAGCTTGTAGCGAGAACGGGATTTGAACCCGTGACCTCAGGGTTATGAATCCTGCGCTCTAACCAACTGAGCTACCTCGCCATTAGGTTTTGAGGGTGCAAATATAATCGATTTTTATAAACTAGCAAGAGGTGTTTTAATTTTTTTTAAATAGAATATAATACCTATATTGCTAACTTAAGAAAACACAATGGATAAAGTAAAATTTGAACTAGAAATTCCTATTCATGCATCGCCTAATATGCTGTATCAGTATATTTCTTCGCCATCTAATTTACAAGAATGGTTTGCAGATAAAGTTAACTCTAGAGGTAAAATTTTTAGTTTTACTTGGGAAGGAGTAGAGGAAAAAGCAGAATTAATTACAAAAAAAACGGGTGAAAGAATTCGTTGGAAATGGCTAGAAAGTGAAGCTGATGATAGTTTCTTTGAAATTAACATACAAGTAGACCCATTAACAAAAGATGTTTCTTTAATAATTACAGATTTTGCAGAAGATGAAGATGAAGTAGATGAAGCAAAACAACTTTGGGAAAATCAAATTGATGAATTAAGACATACGATAGGAGCTTAAAACTTCTTTTTAAAACATAAAAACTCAACATAATTTGTTGAGTTTTTTTATGCGTAAAATCTACTTATTTATAGTAATTTTGTCTTTTTTAAATTTTAGATATGATTAATTTTAATGGTGAATTATTGTTTGCAGAAAACGTAAAACTATCTTCAGAAAATAGAGGCTTTAAATATGGAGATTCAATTTTTGAAACGGTAAAAGTTATCAATAAAAAAGTCGTATTCTGGGAAGACCATTATTTTAGATTAATGGCTTCTATGAGAATGTTACGTATGAAAATTCCTATGGAGTTTACTTTAGAGTTTCTTGAAAAAGAAATTTTAAAAACAGTTGCTGTACAAGATCAAGCTGCCTCTTATAGAGTTAGACTTAATATTTACAGAAAAGATGGAGGTTTATATACTCCAAAGACTAATAAAATAGACTATTTATTAGAAGTAAATGAAACTTCTTATCAAATTAAAAAGGAATACAACATCGATTTGTATAAAGATTTTTATAATTATTCTGGACTTTTGTCAACTATAAAAACAAATAATAGAATGATAAATACATTGGCAAGTATTTTTGCTGATGAAAATGATTTAGATAATTGTATTTTATTAAATGAAAGAAAAGGAGTTGTAGAGGTTACAAATGGAAATATTTTTATAATTAAAGACAACATTATAAAAACGCCTGCTTTAACTGAAGGTTGTATTAAAGGTATTGTTAGAAAAAAAGTAATTGAAATAATATCTAAAAATGATACTTATAAAGTTGAGGAAACAGTAATTTCTCCTTTCGAAATTCAAAAAGCAGATGAAGTTTTTATAACCAATGCCATTATTGGTATACAGCCTGTAACAAATTATAAAAAGAAATCTTTTAAAACGGAAATAGGAGAGAAGCTTGCAAACAATTTAAAAATTGTACAAATTGCAGGTAATTAATTTAAATTAAAATCGCTAGGTGCATTTGCCCAAAGCTTATAATTACCACCTTTTTGTAATAATTTGTTTTTCCATAGATTCTCTTCTTCAATAGAAAGAATGTTATCAAAATCATTATCGGCAATAAACCAAGAATTTTGGTTCATTTCATCTTCTAACTGATTTTTGCTCCAACCAGAATATCCCAAGAAAAAACGAATGTCAGATTCGTTTAATAAGTTATTATTCAACAAATCTTTTAAAGAGCTAAAATTACCACCCCAATAAATACCATTTGCTACTTCTATACTTTCAGGAATTAAGTCTGGTATTTTATGAACAAAATACAAATTGTCTTGCTCCACAGGTCCACCTTGATAAATAGTAAATGAGCAGTCTATATCTGGTATTAAATCATTAACAGAATAATTAAGTGGTCTGTTTAATATAAAACCTACAGAGTTGCTAGAAGTATGTTCCGTTAATAAAATAATGGCTCTATTAAAAGAGCTATCGTTTAAGATAGAAGGTTCTGCAATTAGAAGTTTTCCTTTATAGGGTTTCAAGGTAGATTTTTGTTTTTTTAAATATAAGAAAAAAAATCATAAAAAAAAGCCCTCTTTAAAAAAGAGAGCTTTTTATATTTAAAACTAAAATGTTTTAGTTTACAGCATCGCTTAATCCAGCTCCAGCTTTAAATTTTGCTACGTTTTTAGCAGCAATTTGGATAGTTTTTCCAGTTTGTGGGTTTCTTCCTGTTCTAGCAGCTCTGTTAGAAACAGAGAAAGTACCAAAACCAACTAATGCAACTTTATCACCACCTTTTAAAGCAGAAGTTACATTATCTGTAAAAGACTCTAAAGCTGCTTTAGCTGCTACTTTAGAAATTCCTGCATCTGCAGCCATTGCATCGATTAAATCTGACTTGTTCATAATAAATTGATTTTTAAATTAATTGAATATTATATTTTTTGCTTAATAGCTTAACAAATATAGACGGATTAAGGGTTCACGCAAATTTGAAGTACAAAAAAGTGCCTTTTTGTTAATAAAAGCACGTAAATTGTTAATAAAGGAATGTTAAAATTAGTAAAAAGAGTAAAAACCTTACCAATAAAGGGGTTACATCATTTTTGCTTCAGATGAAAAAGTAAAGCCATTTAGCAAACTTTTGGCATCCATTTTTTTCTTTCCAGAAAGTTTTAATTCTACAATATTTATGAAACCTTTAGCCACAGCAACTTTAAGTGTTTTTTTTGTTGTTACAATTTTTCCTATTGTAAAATTATGGTCTTCAACTTCTTTTTCTATTGCATAAATTTTTGCAGAAATATCTTCATCGTCATTTTTGATGATAGTCCAAGCTGCAGGAAATGGATTTAATCCACGAATTTTATTATATATATTGTCTAAAGTATCCGTCCAATCTATTTTACAATTATCAGGATTCAATTTTGGTGCAGATTTTTCTTCTAATTCAGGTTGTTTTTTCGTGTCTACATTTCCTAACTTAATATAGTCTACAGTTTTTGCTACCAATTCTGCTCCCAAAAACATTAATTTATCATGTAAATTTCCAACAGTTTCAGTTTCTAAAATAGCAACTTCCTCTTGTAGAATAATTTCACCAGTATCTATTTTGTCATCAATAAAAAAAGTAGTTGCGCCTGTTTTTGTTTCACCATTTATAATAGACCAATGAATTGGAGCAGCGCCTCTGTATTCTGGTAATAAAGAAGCGTGTAAATTAAAAGTACCAAATTCTGGCATTTGCCAAACTGCTTTTGGTAACATTCTAAAAGCAACAACAATTTGTAAATTAGCGTTTAAATCTTTTAATTCTTGATGAAATTCTTCATTCTTTAAATTTTTAGGTTGAAGAATGGTAAGATTTTGCGAGGTAGCATATTTTTTTACTGCAGATTCATTTAGTTTTCTTCCTCTTCCTGCAGGTTTGTCTGTGGCAGTAATTACACCAACAACATTATAATTGTTTTCAACTAGATGTTTTAAAATAGTAACTGCAAAATCTGGAGTTCCCATAAAAACGATGCGTAAATCTCTCATAATTATTTATTAAGTTGGTATTTATTTAGATGATTTAATATCAATTTATTTTCTGATAACAAATATCGCAAATGTATTAAAATGTCTTGCTCGTTTGTTTCTAAATTTAAGCTAATTTCTTGTGAAGATAAATTTTTATTATTTTCTAAAAGCTTTAAAATTGCAAATGAAATATTCTTTTTCGAGATTTTTCTTTCTGAAAGACAAACGTCACAAATTCCACATTTATGATTAGTTTTTTCATCAAAATACCCTAAAACTTGAATGCTTCTACAAATACTATCATTTTTAATAAAAGAAATAAAGTCTGCAGCCTTTTTCTTTTTCTGATGAATTAACTGCGCAATTTCTCTTGAAAAGCGATTGATAGTTTTATCATCTTCTCTTGGTACTAAAAAAGTGATTTCTACATCAGAAATTATGGGTTTATAAATTAACAGACCATCTTCTTCTAATCGTTTTAAATTAGTAACAACTTGTTGTGAGGTTATTCCTGTTTTTTTAGCAATTATAAATTCATTTACTTTCATTTCTTGCTCAAAAAGCCCGCCATACGTTCTTAAAATTGAATTTGTAAAGTTTTTTAGAATCTTATTTTTATCAATATAGTTAAGTACATTTTTATGTGTTGCTGTAAATTGTAATGTAGATTTCTCGTTGTAATTATTACTAATTTCAATAATTCCGTTATTAGATAAAATTTTAAGAATTGCATCAACTTTAAAAGTAGAAAAATTATATTTTTTACTAAACTCTAACAAATTAAAAGGAAATGATTCTTCGAAGATTTCTCCGTTTGCAATTCTAAAATATTGATATAATTTTCTATGGACTTCTTTAATATCTGTAATACTTGGTAGCGATTTTTCGGTTTGTTTTTTAAATAATAAAATATCGTTTTCATTTTGCAAAAGTGCTGCAAAAGATTTTTTGTTGTTTCTGCCAGCTCTGCCTGTTTCTTGAACGTAGTTTTCGATACTTGTTGGTAAATTATAATGAACAACAATACCAACGTTTGGTTTGTCAATTCCCATTCCAAAAGCATTTGTGGCAACAATTATTGGTGTTTTTTCTGTCATCCAATTAGTAAAAGAAATTTTCTTTTCTATGGAAGATAAACCTGCGTTATAAAAACCACTCTTAAAATTATTAGCATTTAGAAAATTAGAAATTTCTATTGTCTTTTTTCTTGAATTAACATATACAATTGCTGGTGATTTAGTTTTTGTAAAGATTTGTAGTAAACGTTGTAATTTATCTTCGACCGTAAAAATTTGATACGCTAAATTACCTCTTAAAAACGATTTTTTGAAAACTTGAGGATTTTTTAAATCTAAATTTTCTTCAATATCATTTAATACTCTTTTGTTAGCTGTTGCTGTTAAAGCAATAAAATTTACATTTGGAATTAGCTCTCGTAAAACTTTTATATTTCTGTATGATGGCCTAAAATCATGTCCCCATTCAGAGATACAATGTGCTTCATCAATAGCAACAAGATTTACATTTAATTCCTTAATTTTTTGTTGAATAAAAGTAGATTGTAATCTTTCTGGAGAAATATATAAGAACTTTATGCTTCCGAATTTAATATTGTCGAAAAGCGTAATAATTTCATCTTGTTTTACTCCAGAAGGAATTGTTGTTGCCTTAATGCCCAAGTTTTTTAAGTTTTCTACTTGGTCTTGCATCAATGCAATTAAAGGAGAAATAATTAAGCAAACTCCTTCTTTTGCCAGTGCAGGAACTTGAAAACAAACAGATTTTCCTCCACCAGTTGGCAACAAAGCAATTACATCTTTTTGTTCTAAAACGGCTGTAATTATTTCTTCTTGTGGATTTCTAAATTCAGAAAAACCCCAATATTTTTTTAGTATTTCTTTTGGCGAAATCATAAATCGCAAGAAAGCGAATTAATAATAAAGTTTGTACGTTCTTCAATAGTTCCAAAAGGAACATTAATAATAGAATATCCTACTTTTAAATACGCATCAATTAAAAATTTATCAATAATGATAGATTCTTCAAAAGTTTCATAACGCTCATTATCAGTCGTATGAATTTCTTCCCATGGAGAAAAATGAAAAATTTTATTGTATTTGTATTTTTTGCTTTTTTCTATAAAAGTTGCAGGGTATTCTGTTTTGAAGAAATCTAGATATGCATGAACATCAGGAATTCCTCTATCAAAAAAAACGAGCTTATTTTTACTATTATCAGCAGTAATAAATTGCTGTTCCCTACCCTCTAAAAGTAATTTGCTAAACAATAAAGGTTCTGTTAAAAAAAGTTGATCAATTCCTTTTTCCTTAGCCTTTAAAGTAACTTCTCTAGATACTTCTGGCATACAAAAGTAATTCCTTTTAATAAGTTCATTTAAAACCGAAGTTTTACCTGTTCCTGGTCCGCCAATTAAAACAATTTTTTGCTGCATTTCACAAAAATAAATGATTCCCTTTATAAAACTAATTTTTAATGTAATTTTGTGGCTTGTTATTTGTAATTAATTAACAAAAAAGAATAAAATATTATGAGTGATAAGAATGCATTTTACACCAAATTAAAAGGTCAATTAGATGATACTACTGCATTTCCTGCAGATTATATGTATAAATTTATTGTGCCTACAGATGAAAATCAAGTTGAAGAAGTAGAAGATTTATTTGACAATACAGGTGCAGTTATTAATACAAAAAAATCGAAAACCGGAAAATATATTAGTGTTTCTATCGTATTAAAGGTACAAACTTCAGATGAAGTAATATCATATTATAAAAAAGCAGAAAAAATTAAAGGAATCATTTCGTTATAATTAGAATATTTATGAGAAAATCAGTTTTATTAGTTATTGTTTTATGTACATCAATATCTATTTTTTCGCAAAAGAAAGACCAGACTTTGGTTACAATTGATGGAGAAAAAACTACAGTATCTGAATTTAAAAGAGTTTATGAAAAAAATTTGGATGCAGTAGATAATGAAGAAGCTAGAGATGTAACCAAAAATTTAGAACTATTTATAAACTATAAACTAAAAGTAAAAGAAGCTTACAAAATTAAATTAGATACGCTACCTTCTTACAAAAGAGAAATGGAAACGTATAAAAACCAGCTTTCTGCTCCTTATTTACAAGACACTACTTTTTTAGATAAATTAGTAAAAGATGCTTATTTTAGAACAAAAAATGAAGTAAAAGCAAAGCATATTTTAATTAGAACTCCAAGAGATGCTTCTCCTAATGATACTTTAATAGCTTATAATAAGATTATAAAAATTAGAAATAGAATTGTTAATGGTGAAGATTTTGAAGCTGTAGCTGCAGAGGTTTCTGAAGACAAATCTGCGCAAGGAGACCCAAAAACGGGTAGAAAAGGTAACAATGGTAATTTAGGTTATTTTTCTGCTTTTAGAATGGTATATCCTTTTGAAGAAGCTGCTTACACAACTAAAGTTGGCGAAGTTTCTATGCCTTTTAGAAGTCAGTTTGGTTACCATATTTTAAAAGTTGATGATGTAAGAGAATCTAAAGGAGAATTAGAAGCTGCACATATTTTAATTTTAGACACAACTTCTCTTGGTAAAAAGAAAATTTTTGAAGTTTATGATAAGTTAATTATCAACAATAATTTTGAAGAATTGGCAAGAGAGTTTTCTGAAGATCCAGGTTCTAAAAATAAAGGAGGAAGATTGGGTAAATTTGGACCAGGAAGAATGGTAAAGCCTTTTGACGATGCCATTTTTGCACTTACTGAAGAAAACACATATTCTAAACCCTTTAAAACACGTTTTGGTTGGCATATTGTTAAATTGCTAAAAAAACATCCTATTGCATCTTTTGATGATATGAAAAAAGAGCTTACCAATAAAGTAAAAAGAAGTTCTAGAATGCAATTGTCTGATAAAGCAATTATTAATAAGTTAAAGAAAGATTATAAAATTGTAGAAAACGAAGACGCAAAAAAAATATTAAATAGAAAGAATTTAAGATCTATTCCAAAAGATTCTTTACAAAATGTTATTTTTAGCATTAATGATAAAAGTATAAGTCAAGAAGACTTTATAAAATATATTAGAAACAGAAGACACATACCCGTTTTTGCCTTGTTTGATATGTTTAAAGACCAAGAAATTTTAACCTATTACAAAGAAAACTTAATTTATACAGAACCAGAATACGCTTACACTTTGCAGGAATATGAAGATGGCTTGTTGTTATTTGAATTGATGCAACAAAAAATTTGGAATAAATCTGCAAATGATTCAATAGGTTTAAAAAAATATTTTGATGTAAATTCAACTAAATATAAATCTAAAGAATTAGAAAAAATAAAAGGTGAGGTAATGAACGATTATCAGAACTTTTTAGAAAAAGAATGGATTGCTGCCTTAAGAAGAGAAAGTAAAATTAAAGTTGATAAAAGACAGTTAAAAAAACTAATTAAATTTTACGAAGAAAGATAATGAGAATTTTTGCCATTTTTTTATGTGTAATTGTTTTTACCTCTTGTAACTATTTTAAGTTACAAGAGAAGGAAAATAATGCATCAGAAATTATAGCAATTGTAAATACAGAAAAGCTTTTTAAGAAAGATTTAGAAGGTGTTTTTCCAAAGAATTTAAGTACCCAAGACAGTCTTGTTTTGGTAAAAAGCTACATTCAAGATTGGGCTATAAAACAGTTGTTACTTAATAAAGCAGAGAAAAACAGTTCTTTAGAAGCAATTAACCAGATAAATGGTTTAGTTAAAGACTACAAAGAAAGTTTGTTAATTAATAATTACAAAGAGCAATTAATTAAACAGCAGTTAGATACAGTTATTTCTGAAGAGGAAATAGAAGCTTATTATACTAGAAATAAAGAAAATTTTAAATTGAATGAAGAACTTGTTAAGGCAAAATATCTTCATTTTAGTGCCAATCTTATTAATGAAAAAGAATTGATACAGTTATTTAAATCTGATGATATAGAAGATTTAGAAGCATTAGAAAAACAAGAATTAAGTTTTAAGTTTCATCAATTTAACGATTCAATTTGGACACAAATAGATAACATTTTGTTAAAACTTCCTATTTCTAAAGAAAATCTGTTAAAAAAATCAAAATTCATTCAAAAACAAGATTCATTAGGTTTATATTTGGTGGCTGTAAATGATGTTTTACTTCGCAATTCTATAGCGCCATTAAGTTATATAAAGCCAACCATAAAACAGATGATTTTGCACAAACGCAAAATAGAATTAATTAGAGAGATAGAAAAAATAATAGTAAAAGATGCCACACAAAACAATAATTTTAAAGTATATTAAATTTCCTTTAATAGCTGCCTTTTTTGGGTTGATGAGTTTACAAACCACAGCACAAAAAGTAAAGATAGATGGAGTTGCAGTAGTAGTAGGAAAAAACATTGTTTTAGATTCTGATATAGACAAATTTAAGCAAGAAATTGAGTTAAGAAGTGAAGGTAAAGTAGCCATTACAGATTGCGAAATGCTAGAAGAGTTAATGCAACAAAAATTACTAGCACACCATGCAGTAATTGATAGTGTAACCGTTTCTGAATCAGAAATTTCTAGTAGAGTAGATAGAAGTATTCAGTTTTTTACACAACAATATGGTACTGTAGATAAAGTAATTAAAGCTTATGGTTTTAATGATTTAGATGATTTAAAAAAAGAACTAAATACCGTTCAAAAAGAAAATCTTTTAATAGAAAAAGAACAGCAAAAAATTACTGAAAAGGTAGATGTTACTCCAGAAGAAGTTCGTTTATATTATAACGGATTAAAAGATAAAGGAGAATTACCAGATTTTCCTGCAGAAATAGAATTAGCACAAATTGTTATTAATGCAGAACCTACTCAAGAAGAAAACGATCGAATAATTGCAAAATTAAACGAGATAAAAAAAGAATTAGAAGATGGCGCAAATTTTAAAATGAAAGCCATTATTAATTCAGATGATCCTGGTGTAACTCAAAATGGAGGTAGATATACAATTACCAAAGACGCTAGCTTTATAAAAGAGTTTAAAGAAATGGCATTTACATTAGATATTGGTCAAGTTTCTAAACCCTTTAAGTCAGATTTTGGATATCATTTAATGCAATTACATGAAGTAAAAGGTAATACTAGAGTTGCTTCTCATATTTTAATGCAGCCAGAAATCCCAGAAAATAAACTGAATGAAGTTAAAGAAAAAGCAGAAAAAATAATTGAAGATATTAAATCTGGAAAAATCACTTTTGATGAAGCTGTAAAAAAATACTCTCAAGATGATGATACAAAAAACAATGGAGGTTTAATTATAAACCCATCTACAGGAGAATCTAAATTCGATTTAACAAGAATGGATCCTGCATTCTACGCTAGAGTTAGTGATCTTAAAAAAGGTGAAATTACAGATGCTTTTTTCGACCAAACTAGAGGTGGAGATAAAATGTTTAAGTTCATTTTAATGAGAGATAGAACTGATACACATACAGCAGATTTAGTTGAAGATTATGTAAAAATTCAACAATTAGCACTTCAAAAAAAGAAAGAAGAAACAGTAGAAAAGTGGGCAAAAGAAAAAATAACTGATACTTACATTAAGTTAGGTGAAGACCATGGAAAATGTTCATTTAAAAGAAATTGGAAAAAGAAAACGAGTAAATAATGTCTGACGTTAATGCAGTAAAAGAATTAGTAAATAAGTATAATTTACTAAAAGAAGAAATTGGTAAAGTAATTATTGGTCAACATGAGGCTGTAAACTTTACGTTGTTGTCTATTTTTTGTGGAGGACATTCTTTATTAATAGGTGTGCCAGGTTTGGCAAAAACATTATTAGTAAATACAGTTTCAGATGCATTAGGGCTTAATTTTAAGAGAATTCAGTTTACTCCAGATTTAATGCCATCAGATATTTTAGGAAGTGAAATTTTAGATGAAAGCAGACAATTTAAATTTATAAAAGGTCCAATTTTTTCTAATATTATTTTGGCAGATGAAATAAATAGAACACCGCCAAAAACACAAGCAGCTTTGTTAGAAGCAATGCAAGAACGCTCTGTAACTGTTTCTGGAAATCATTATAAACTAGATTTACCTTTCTTTGTGTTGGCAACACAAAACCCAATAGAGCAAGAAGGTACATATCCTTTGCCAGAAGCGCAGTTAGATAGATTTATGTTTTCTATCAACTTAGAATATCCAACTTTTGAAGAAGAGGTTACAGTAGTAAAAAACACTACAAGTAATATTAATAATTCTATTAATTCATTATTTTCTGCTAAAGAAATTGTTGAGGTTCAAAAACTGATTCGTAAAATTCCTGTAGCGGATAATGTTATTGAATATGCTGTGAGTTTGGTTGGTAAAACAAGACCAAAATCTCCAGCAGCAACAGATTTAGTAAAAAGCTATTTAGATTGGGGAGCAGGTCCAAGAGCTTCGCAAAATTTAATTTTGGCGGCAAAAGCACATGCAGCTGTAAATGGAAAATATTCGCCAGATATAGAAGATGTAAAAGCAGTAGCAATTCCTATTTTATCTCATAGAATTGTAAAGAATTACAAAGCAGAAGCAGAAGGAATTACAATTTCTGATATTATTACTTCGCTTTTGTAAGATTTTATATTAGAATAATTAGTTATACTTCAAAAAAACTAAATACATTTCCACCATAACGTTTGTCGTAAGCATGTTTTTCATGTTTAGACAAATCTGTATGTTTAGAGTGTTCTACAATTAAAACACCTTCTTCTGCTAGAAGTTTTCTATCGAAAACTAAATCTACAATTTTAAGAAACTGTTCAGTTTCAAAATCATAAGGTGGGTCTGCAAAAATAACATCAGCTTGTAAAGATGTTTTTTCTAAAAATTTGTAAACATCACTTTTAAAAGTATTTATTGGTAACTCTAAATCTTTGGCAGTTTCGTTAATATATTTTATACACCCAAAATGAGCATCTATAGCATAGATGTTTTTTGTTCCTCTAGAAGCAAATTCGTAACTTATATTACCTGTTCCAGCAAACAAATCTATTACAGAAATATTATCAAAATAATAAGTATTATTTAAAATATTAAATAAAGACTCTTTAGCCATATCTGTTGTTGGACGAACAGGTAAGTTTTTTGGAGCAGATAAGCGTCTGCTTTTGTATTTTCCGGAGATTATTCTCATGAACCTAGTAAGATGTAATTAGAATGTTTTGGACTTTCTAAATGATTAAAAATGGAATTTTTACTTTCTAAAAAATAAATGTTTCTGATGTATGCAAACGCTATTTTATAGATGTCTGAAGTAATTTTTACTTCACCCATAAAATATAAAGGAAAAACTTCAGTATTTAGTTCTAATTGTTCTGCAACAAATAAAATATAATAGATAAAATCTTCTTTGGTTTCGAAAGAGAAAGAATTAGAAAATAGTAATTTATTATTTTGAAGAACTACAAGATCTAAACTTGCTTTAGAAACATTTACAAACATGGTTTTTTCTACTGTATTTGTAGTTTCTAATAACTTTTTAAGTAATACAGAAATATGATGTTTGTATTCGAATTCGCCAAAATTTTGAAACAAATAGTTGTTGATATTAACATAAGGAACATAAACATTTTTGGCTTCCATATTATCAATTTCATCAAATGTGATAAAATCTGTAGCCAATGTTTTTATATTAAAATTTAAATAATCTGCTAATCTTTCTTCTACAAAATATTTATTAGGTACAAGTGTAGATAAGTTGTTTTGATGAATAACTGTTACATTAGAAAAATCGTGCTGTAAATTGGTGTCTTTTTTAAAGATTTCTTCAACCTCTAATAATAAATTTTCTGGAGTTAATTGAGTTTCAGAAAACTGATATTCAGAAAAGTAAAGTGTATTATTATTTGCAATGTTAGAGATACAAAAAGAAAATCCATCCAAATTAAATTGGATGGATAACTTTGTGTCTTTTGTATTTTTTAAAGAAATATTGCTACTCTTTTTTAGCATCTTTTTTATCATAAGAAGGAGGCCAGTTACCACCAGTTGAAACTTCTTCTAAAGAACCAACAGAAACATATTCTCCTTTAATTTGGTCAGTTGCTATTGCTTCTAATTCTTGTTTAACTAAAGATTCGTTCATTCCTTTAAGAATCTCTTTTTTCTCTGTTTTTACAAGAAATGTTGGTACCACTAAACCTTGTACTTTTTCTACAGACCCAGTTTCAATTTCAAACTCTTTGTCTGTACCAGGAACTTTAAACATGTCTTTATAGTTTCTGTTAGCAAAGTATTTAGAAACCGGTTCATAACCAATAGTGTCCGTTTTTCTTTTTTCAACATCAACAATAATTCCACCACCTTTGTTAACTTTTTCTACAACAGTTGTAGTTTCAGTTAATGCTAATTTAGCAGTGTCAATAAACTTTATTAACCCAGCTTTGTTTTTTGTGTAAGTACCAGTTACTTCGAAATGTTTTACTTGTGCATCTCTAATAATTTTTAATTTTTCTACAACTTTTGCATATTTAGAAACTTTATCTTTATTAAAGTTGATAGGTTCCATAATACCATTGTAAATTTTAAAAACTAAAAATACAGTTAAAGCCAGTAATAATAAAGATGCAATCCATCTTAATTTTAATGGTAAATATTTAACTATTACAATAGCTAAAAGTACTGCAACTAAAACCGCTGCTAAAATCATTCCTAATAATCCCATTTGATATATTTTTTAATAGTCTTAACGCAAATCTACAATTTTTTTTTAATGATAAAAATTTTTATTCATAAATCAGCTTATCTTTGATGTTTTAATTCTTTTATGATAAAAATATCAGGCGATTTTTATACGGAACTCCTAAAAAAGTTTCCACATTCACCAACAATTAAACAAAGTAAATTATTAAGGCTTTTAAGCGACTTTATTTTTGATGAGGATAAAGACGCCCTATTTTTATTGAAAGGATATGCAGGTACAGGTAAAACAACAACCATAAGTACTTTTGTAAATAGTTTGTGGTCCGCTGGTAAAAAAGCTGTTTTATTAGCTCCAACAGGACGTGCAGCAAAAGTAATTGCTATTTATTCTAAAAAACCTGCTTTTACAATTCATAAAAAAATTTATTTCCCTAAAAAGCAAAGTAATGGTTCTGTAGACTTTGTTTTACAACCCAATAAACATAGAAATACTATTTTTATTATAGATGAAGCTTCTATGATTCCTGATGGAAAGCAAAATCAGCAATTATTTGACACAAAATCTTTATTAGATGATTTAATCTCATATGTATATTCTGGGCATCAATGTAAATTGATTTTTATTGGTGATACTGCACAACTTCCACCTGTGAAATTAGACGTAAGTCCAGCTTTAGAAGCAGATACGTTACAATATAGTTTCGATAAAAACGTAACAGAAATAGAGTTAGATGAAGTAATGCGTCAGCATGAAAATTCAGGTATTTTAGCCAACGCAACTTTATTACGTTTGTTGATAGAAAATGATTCTAAAAACTTTAAGTTCGATGTAGATTTTCCAGATATAAAAAGGCTAGAAGATGGTTATGATATTGAGGATGCCATTGTTACTGCCTATGATAATAATGGGGTAGAAGATACTGCTTTTATTGTACGCTCTAACAAACGAGCCAACCAATACAACCAACAAATTAGGTATAATATTCGAGGACAAGAAAACGAAATTTCTGCAGGAGATTATATTATGATTGTAAAAAATAATTATTTCTGGTTACAAGAATCTTCTGCAGCTGGTTTTATTGCAAACGGAGATATTTGCGAGGTTTTAAAACTCTTTTCAATTAAAGAATTGTATGGTTTTAGATTTGCTGAAGTAGAAATGAGAATGATAGATTACCCAGATATGCAACCTTTTGAAACAGTTTTGTTGTTAGATACTTTAACTAGTGAAAGTCCATCTCTAACTTATGATGAATCTAATAAACTATACCAAGCTGTTAAAGAAGATTATGCACATGAAACTAAATACAAGCAGTTTTTAGCTATTAAAAAGAACAAGTATTTTAATGCGTTACAGATAAAATTCTCTTATGCTATGACATGTCATAAATCTCAAGGAGGACAATGGAAAACCGTTTTTGTAGAACAACCTTATTTACCAGATGGAGTTTCTAAAGAATATTTTAGATGGTTGTATACTGCAATTACAAGAGCACAAGAAAAATTATATTTAATTGGCTTTAAAGATGATTTTTTTGAGAATTAAATTCTGAAATTTTATTAGCGTAACAAATAATTTATTAAAATAGAACCATAAGGTTGACCATTGTCATACCTTAAGTTTTTAGACTTATTACTATTGTAATTATATACATAACCAAAATTAAAACGATTTGCAGTAAACCTTAAACCAACTTCAAGGTTAAAAACAAGCGGAACCAATTCATTTGTAACTTCGCTATTTTTATTTAGAAAACTTCCTTGTAAAGTAGCATCGTAAAACACATAACGCAACATTGGTTTTATGTAGATAAAAGTTTCTACCTCTCTTACGTAATTTGTTTTTTTATTATTGATACTTGTATTAAAAGCAATAGAATTTGCTAGTCTTTGTAGTGGTTTAAAGCCAATTCTTCCATAAAAACCTGTAGAGATGTTGCTGTAAATAGTTCCTATTTTTCCAGAATTTACCCAAGAAATATCAAAATAATTATTAGAACTTTTTGTTAGTTGTCTTATATATTCTGCATTCAAATTTAAAGCAAACGCATTTTTTATTTGGTGTTTCCAACCAACAGCTTTGTTAAAACCATATATATCATGAATAAAATCTTGTAGCTCTTTGCCAAAAGCATTAGAACCAATAATACCTATTTGTAAAGTGGTTTTAAAGTTATTGTTGTTTTTGTAAAGTCTATTAATACCGAAACTACCATATAAATAGGCTGCAAAAGGTCTGTCATGCTCACTAATGTCTTCTACAATAGATTTATAAGGTGTAAACATTTCATGACCAATTTGCCATTCTAAAATTCGCTTTTCTAATTGATCATTTTTACTTTCAGACAAATAGCTAAATGTTAAAAAAACTCCGCTTGTGTAATAACGGTCGTTTACTTTAGAAACATATAAATCGTTATCAGTAATTAAACTAATTTCTTTAGAAAATTTAGATTGAGAAAAAATAAAATGAGAAATGAAAAAAAATAAAATAAAATAAAAGTATTTCATAGTGAACAAATATAAAAGAAGTTCTTTAAATTGCTCTTTTTTATTCCTAATAAGTAAAAAAAAGTAATTATTTTAGACCAAGAAATAGAAAAGATGAATAAACGTAAGGGATTAACGGAAGAAGATTTTAAAAGTGTTACAAATAATAAAGAATTATTAGCACTTATAGAACAGAAAAATAGCGCTTTTAAGAAGGTGTCTAAAACACTTTTATATGATGATGAATTACGTTTGTTACAAATAGAATTGGTTAAACTACAACATTGGCTTTCTAAAGAAAATAAAAGAGTTGCCGTAATTTTTGAAGGAAGAGATGCAGCAGGGAAAGGTGGTAATATTCGTAGGTTTATGGAACATTTAAACCCGCGTTCTAGTAGGTTAGTAGCTTTAAATAAACCAACAGAAGTAGAAAAAGGGCAATGGTATTTTCAACGTTATATTAAAGAATTACCAAACCCAGGAGAAATTGTTTTTTTTGACAGAAGCTGGTATAATAGAGCAGTTGTAGAACCAGTTATGGGTTTTTGTTCAGAAAATCAGTACAAAGAATTTTTAGTACAGGTACCAGAGTTCGAACACATGATGTACGAAGATGGTTTAATTATTATAAAATTCTGGCTATCTATATCTAAAGAAGAACAATTAAAACGTTTTGAAGCACGTAAAGAAAACCCATTAAAACGTTGGAAATTTAGTCCTGTAGATAAAAAAGGACAAGCACTTTGGGATAAATACACACATTATAAAGGAGAAATGTTTTCTAAAACACATACTTCTTATAGTCCTTGGATGATTATTAAAACCAATGACAAAAAAACGGCAAGATTAGAAGCTATGAGGCATGTTTTATCTCAATTCGATTACGAAGGAAAAGAAGATGCAAAAACAATTTTAAACCCAGATCCTAATGTTGTAATGCGTTATTATCGTTCTAATATTCAGATAGATTAACTATGGAAAAGAAACTTACAGAAAAAGAATTAAAGAAGCTAAATTCTAAAGAAGGTTTGCTGGCTTTATTATCTAAACCTTTAAATATAGATAGAGCTATTAGATATGTGGATTATCAAAGAAAGTTAGAAAAGTTACAAGTAGAATTAATTCGCTTACAAACTTGGGCAATTAATAATAACGAACGTATTATTATTGTTTTTCAAGGTAGAGATGCTGCAGGAAAAGGTGGTGCAATTAGAAGACTTACAGAGCGTATAAATCCTCGTCATATGAGAATTGTAGCCTTGTCTAAACCTACTGAAGATGAACAATCTCAATGGTATTTTCAAAGATATGTAGAACAGTTTCCTAAAGCAGGAGAAATTGTTTTTTTTGATAGAAGCTGGTATAATAGAGCGGTTGTAGAACCTGTAAATGGATTTTGTACAGAGGAAGAATACAAGATTTTTATGAATCAAGTAAATGATTTTGAACGAATGATTTTAGAATCTGGCATTCATCTTGTAAAAATTTATATGTCTATTTCTAAAAAAGAACAAGCAAAACGTTTTGCAGATATTAAAAGTGATCCATTAAAACAATGGAAAATGACTAAAGTAGATGAACGTGCACAAGAACTTTGGGACGATTATACAGATTATAAAAGTGCCATGTTTCTAAATACAAACACAGAAATTTCTCCTTGGAAAATAATTAGAGCAAATAGAAAAACCGAAGCTCGTATAAATGTAATCAATCACATTTTAGAGAGAATACCTTATGATACTTCTTTAGAAATTTAAGATGTTAACTTTTTAATTTCAGAAAAAATATAAAATACTTCTCCAGCAATTTGTCTGTTAGTTTTTAGATATGTTTCCTCTTTATGATCTGTATCATCTGAAGCTTTTGGGTCTACAAAAGGTAAATGAAAACGATGACTTGCAGTTGGTATAAATGGACAATTTGTATCTGCGTTATTACAAGTAGTAATTGCTATAAAAGGCTCTGGATTTGCAGGGTTATCGAATCTTTTAGAAAAACCTAAAATTGATTTCTTACTACCATTATAAGAAATTAAATATTTTGGGTTTTGATGTGAGAAATCTACTAAATCGAAAGTAAAACCAACTTTTTGTAAAGTTTTAACAGTGTTTCTATGAAATGCAGTTACTTCTGTTCCGCCAGAATAAGCACGTATATTTAAGTCGAAATAATTTGCAGCAAAGAAACTCCAAACTTGGCCTAACTGGCTTCTTCTAGAATTATGTGTACAGATAAAATTTAGATTTACGCGCTCATTTTTAGCGTATTCATTAGCAATTTCTTTTGCAATTTTACCTAACAAACTCTTTCTTGTTTCTTCTAATTTTGTATTTTTTAATGCACTTTTAAAGAAGTTTTCTGTAGAAATAGTAGAAGTCTTAATCATCTTGTTATTTTTGCATCAAAGGTACTTTTTTATACTACTAAATTAAATTAAGAAAAGGTTAATAATGCGTTTAGAAATTGGAAATAAAGTTGCGGTTTTAGATGATGTTTTAAAAGGAAAAGTTATCTCCATTAACGGAGACCAAGTTTCCGTAGAAACAAACGATGGCATGGTTTTTAACTTTCTTGCTTCAGAATTAGTTAAAATTGATGTTGAACAACATGAATTATCTAAATATTCCGATATAAATAATCCGTTGTTTAAAGAAAAAGCAATCGAAAAAAAATCTAAAAAAAGCTTTTTTACCAAACAAAAAAACGAAGTTATTTTAGAAGTAGATTTACATATTAGTAAACTTACAAAGTCTACAAAAGGAATGGATAATTACGATATGTTAAACCTTCAGTTAGATACTGCAAAAAGAAAAGTTGAATTTGCTATTCATAAAAGAATTGCTAAAATTGTCTTTATTCATGGAGTAGGAGAAGGCGTTTTAAAATCTGAACTACATTCTTTATTAAATAAATATCCTGTAAAATATTACGATGCTTCATACAAGAAATACGGTTTAGGAGCAACTGAAGTTTATGTTTATCAAAATATAGTTGAATAAATTAAACGTATTTTTGCCTTATGAAATCTATCTATTTAGACAACGCAGCAACTACAAAAATGGATGCGCAAGTATTAGAAGTTATGCACACTTCTATGCAAGATACTTATGGAAATCCATCTTCTACACATCAATTTGGTAGAAGAGCAAAATCTGCTGTAGAAACTGCAAGAAAAAATATTGCAAAACAACTTAATGTTTCTGCTGCCGAAATTATTTTTACTGCAGGTGGTACAGAAGCAGATAATTTAATTTTACATAATGCTGTTTTAAATTTAGGAGTAACAACAATTATTACGTCTAAAATAGAACATCATGCAGTTTTACATACTTGTAATTATTTAGAAAAGACATATAATATTAATGTGAATTATGTAAATGTAGATGAGTTTGGGGTTATAGATTTAATTCATTTAGAAGAATTATTATCAGATTCCGATGATACTACTTTAGTGAGTTTAATGTACATAAATAATGAAATTGGTAACATTTTGCCTGCAGATGATATCTGTAAAATGTGTAAAAAGTATGGCGCTTTATTTCATTCTGATACTGTACAAGCTATAGGGCATTACAAAATAGATTTACAAAGAACACCAATGGATTTTATGGTTGCAAGTGCACATAAATTTCATGGGCCAAAAGGTGTTGGTTTTGCTTATTTTAAAAAAGGATTTGGAATTTTGCCAATGTTACATGGTGGAGATCAAGAAAAAGGAGCAAGATCTAGTACCGAAAATGTACACGCTATTTTAGGTATGGAAAAAGCGCTAGAGATTGCTGTTTCTAATTTGCAAAAAGATAAAAATCATATAGAAAGCCTAAAGGTTTATTTTATTTCTGAATTGAAAAAAATATCAGAAAACATTGTGTTTAACGGACTTTCATCAGATTTAGATAAAAGCAGTTATGTAATTTTAAGCGCACGTTTTCCTATACAAAACAACATGTTATTATTCAGTTTAGATTTAGCAGGAATAGCTGTTTCTGGTGGTTCTGCATGCCAAAGTGGAAGTAATAAAGGTTCTCACGTACTATCAGAAATATTGGTAGGTACAGAAGTAGATAAAACTTCTGTACGTTTTTCTTTTTCTAAATATACTACAAAAGAAGCGCTAGATATTACCATATCTGAACTTCGTAAACATTTACTCTAACTTTAAATTTTTAGCGTGTTTTTGTGTTTTTAAGATAAAATAGCTTCCGTATAATACAGCAAGAAGCATTAGAAATACAAGACCAGAATCTATTGGTAAACCTACTGGATCTGGTGGTGGCGTAGGTGGGGGTACGTTTTGAAAAGCAATCATTTAATTTTTAATTTTAGGGGATAATTAAAAAGGTTTAAAAAATACTATTTTAAGTTTCTATATTAATTTATAATTATTTTTTTTGATATTTTTCCTTTGTCTGTATCAATCTTTAAAATATATACAGTTTTAGAAAGAGAGTTTATTTTTAGCTTTTTATTCTGATTTTCATTTTCTGAAAATTTCCAAGAGTAGATTTTTTTACCTAGAATAGAATATAATTCAGCATTTACTAAATTGATATTGTTTGTAGGATTTATGTTTATTGCGTTCTCTTTTTTGTTATAAAAGATAGAAATGTTATTTGCTAAATAATTATCATCTGTGGTAGATAATGCTTCTTGTTTTTCAGAAAAAGTTATAAAAAACCTGTTTTCATAAGTTCCTTTTTCTAAATTTAAAACAGCCTTGTTGTTTTTTAGAGGATAATATATTCCTGTATGATTGTCATATAAAAATACTCTTTGATCTCTTAAATTCCACTCATCTATTTGAATTGTAATTTCATCATCTTTAGCTAAAATAATTTCTAGAGGAACTCTTAATTGTGGAGTAATTTCATGAACTCCAGCAATAATGTATTTACTGTCTTCATCTCCTTGAAATCTCCAGTAAATATCAGAATCAGATAAATCGTACATATAACTGTCATAACCAACATCATAAGCAAAAGAATTATTTGGGTTAAAAGAAATACCAATTTGTCTGTGTGTTTTTCTGTTTTCTACAGTTGTATAATCCATTCCTAGTTTTATAACAGGTAATCTAGGTCTGGTGTATTCATCATCTTCATCATTATTAGATCTAAAGAATATAGATTCAGACCCTTCTGTTATAAATTCTCTCTGACTATTATTAAACACAACATCTCCTCCATCTGCATCTCCGCTTATAAAAAAACCTTGGGCTATTGCAATATAATTTTCTGGTGTTGTATAAGTTCCAGATCCTAAAGAAGGAGTGTTGTCATTACTGTTATCGTTAGAACTTACTTGATTTGCAGCTAAACCCATAGCAATATTTCTTGTAGAATAACCACCAATATAACCGCTATAACTATGACCAGCTATATTAGAACTAGCAATATCTTCTTCTCCTGCATGTTGCCAGAAATATAATGTACCATCTATAGCGCTACTATTATCTTCAATAAATTTTTTTGTACTTATAGCAGAAGGATATGGATTACCTACTAAATACGATTCATTTGGCCCTATAGAAGTTGTTAAGTTTCCATCATTTGGTGTTCCAACAAATGTATAGTTTTGTGCTTGTCCTGGTCCTTTAATTGAGTAACCATCAGTTACAGGTATAGAACCAGTACTTTTTTTCTGTACCCAATTAGAGTAGCTTCCGTCTGCGCTTGCATATGTGAAAAGCCAATATTCTGCAATTTTTATTGGAGATGTAGTATCTCCATTATAGCCTCCAACAAATTCAATATCTAATGGAGTAGAAGTGGCAGATGTTGGATCTGAACCATCTTTTAAAACATCACCTAATGTATAACTTGTTCCTCCAACAGGAGAACTCATATAATTGTATCTGTATGTACTTGCTAAAGTAGAATTTTGGTCTATAAATAGTTTACCACTACCACCACTTTTACTTGTTGCAGTGTGACTTTGAATTAATTGTGATGTGCCAGATAAACGAATTTCACTTGTTACATCTGTTAAAATAATATCTTCGGAAACAACTAAAAGGTTGTCTGTAATGGTTAATTTGTTTCCAGAATTAATTGTTAATTTTTTTGCGCTTAATTTTTGTGATGAACTATAGTTTTCAGCAATAACAACTCTTCTTGTTCTATCTGGAAAGCCATTACTCCAAGATCCACCAGATCTATTAGTAGGATTAATTCTATGTTTTCCTAATAACATATTAGATTCTGCATTTGCATTTGTAATTTCTGATAATAAAGGATCATGAGGATGTCTTTCTGGTCCACCAGAACCAGCATCTCTATAAGGATCTAAAGCGTCATCTACAAAAGCAATCCATTCTGTTGTTGTAAAATTTTTGTTTGTTGAAGAGATTTCATCACTTCTAACATAAGAAGTATTATTATTTATATTACTTGTGGTGTCGTATCTGTTTTTCCAAGCGGTTATTCCAGTTGCAATACCATTTGGGTGCGTAAGCAACAAAATATCATTACTATCTGCTATGTCTATAATATTGGTATTAGAAACTAAAATAGTTTCTCCTGGATTTAAATCTGTTGGGATTGTATAAATTTCATCCGGTGTAATATTTGTTTGGTCTCCTGTTTTATTTTTAAATAGAGAAAATTTAATACTATTGGCTAAAATTGAATTTGTAGGATGAATATTGGTAATTTCAATAATTTTGTTAGAACTAGTTTGATGAATTTGCGTAATTAATGGAGTTCCAGATGGATGAATGTCTCTGTAATCTACATCACCTATTGTTAGCGCATCATTATCTGAATCGGGTAAACTTGTAGGGATATCCATATTTGCATTTACATCGCTATAATCATCTGCAGGATAAATGCTGTTGTCTAAACCATTTTCTCCTACACTGCCGTTAGTTTTACCATCACCATCTGTATCTATTGATAAACCAGCTTCTACAGTGTCAAAAATGAAATCACCATCTGAATCTAAATTTGTAAAATCTGCATTACCATTTCCATCTGTATTTACTACGGTTAATCCGCCTATATATGCTGTGTCTAAACCGTTTGTATTATATGAATAATTAGGCGCAATATATTCTATGGTTGTTTGTGCTTCTATATTATCTGGAATTCCGTCGTTGTCTGAATCTAAATCTCTTTCATTTGGTATTCCATCTCCATCTACATCTAAACTATTTGCAAAACAAGAGATACTGTTTGTACTCCAAACAAAATTATCCATACCATGTAAATCTACATAAGACCCTGCAACAGTTCCATTAAGTACTTTATGAACGATAGAAACCTTACTAATTGTTGTGTTTGACAGAAAACCAATTGTAGACTCTGTATTTTGCCCCACAATCATGGTTCCTCTACTAATGTCATCTGCATCAAAAATATTAACAGTTGCAGTAGCATCATCACCAATAAAACCACTTTCAAAATATGCAATTAGTTTTGAATCTGCATAAACTTCATATCTAAGTAATAAGTCCACGGGATCTTGAGTAGTGTCTAGGATGTCTATTAAATCGAAGCTAAAAGCATGTACAGCTTGTGTAAAGTCTATATTTATAGTATAATCTTCACCAACAGCTAAATTAATGGATGGTTTTACATAGATGGCATCACCAGAATTTCCAGACCTAAATGAGGCACCAGTTGTTCTTCTAAATTGATTTCTACGAACAGCTGTGTTTACAGCAGTAGTAACATATGATAAATTTCCATTAGAAAATGTACCGGTTGTTGTTCCTGCACTTCCATCTGTAACTGTATTTGGTAAATTAAAATCATTACTACCATTTAGAACAGTTAAATCTAATCCTTTAGAATAAGCAGCTTCTTGAAAACCAGATTCTTGATAACCTAAACCATTATTTGTGTTACCTCCAATAGCATAAACATCGAAATTCTCATAAGAGTATTTTATTTGATCACTTTCTGGTGCTGCTGCCCCTGGTTTTACACAACTTTCATCAATATTTAATATTCCATCATTATCCATGTCAATATCTATATCATCTGCATAAGAATCTCCATCTGTATCTTTAGATGTGATAGAAAAAATTGCAGAAACATATGTGATGTTATATTTAGGATTATTTGTATTTAATAAACTACCCTGATTTATAGTATAGTTTCCAACAACTTCTCCTGGCGACCTAGATATATTACCAACTAAAGTATCTCCACTTTCTAAACTACCAGAAGTTATTGTGTATGTTAGGGCAGGATCTGTATCTCCAAATTCTTTAGTTTTAGGATCTGCAGTAATTGTAATGTCTATTTTTGGTGTTGAAGATCCAGTTTCTGATGTTATAACTACATTATCTATAGAAACATCAGATTGCCAACTTGTATTTCTTACACCTTCGAAACGAATAATTATAGTTTGTCCATCGTAGGCACTTAAATCTATTGTTTGGTTTAACCAACCATTACCTTGATTGCCTGTTCTTGTAAAAACGTTTGTATAACTACTTCCGTTGTTATTACTAATTAACACATTAAGTGTTCCCATATTTGAATTGGAAGTTTGAGAATACATATGGTAGTAAAATGATAATTGCGCATTTATTTCTCCTGTAAAGTCAAATTCTTTCTGAAAGTATGCATTATCATTAGTAGCTCCTCCAGAAGTTTCTATGTACATAAACCATATACCTTCTTGCGCTCCGCTTTGTGGACCTGTTCCGCTTGATGGTGTATTGTTTTCTCTGTTTGTCCAATCAAATTGATCACCACCAGCATTTGTCCAGCCATCTAAAGTATTTTCGAAACTATAGCCTAAAGTATTTATTGGATTAGAAGCAGTTGTAGTAGATATTGTTGCTTCCCAACCACTTTCGGTTACAGATCCATCTGAAGAGAAAACAAAATGTAGCGCATTATCTGTATTTGTTGAAACAACAGTAAAATTAGAAGAACCACAAAAAGTTCCTAAACTTGTTGCGCTTGTACTAGTACCATCATAAACTGTAAGAGAATCATAACAACCAGCTCCATTTGGCTCTATTGAAACATTTGTAAAATCTAATTGAATAGGGTTACCGTTTGCAGATTTAAAAGTTGTTGAGGTATTTTCACTATCTCCATAATTTCCAGCAGAACCACCAGAATCATAAAAAGTACCTGTGTTTGTTGTAATGGTATTACCATTAACAGAAGCATCATTAATATTATACGTTTGTGCTGAACTATTTAAATTAATAAATAGCATTATAAATGGTAACAACAACCATTTACTTTTAGATTTAGGGGTCATAAAGTAATAATTTAGGGGTTATTAAAAAACAATAAAGTCTAATAATATAGTGGCTAATATATTAATTTATTTTTAAACTTAAGATAAAATGAATAACATCTTTTTTTTTAAACATAAAAAAGAGCAGAATTAATCTGCTCTTTTTTATGAATTTAAAGAAATATAAAAACTAGTCTACTAAAATTTTTCGAGTAAGTTTTCCTTTTTCTGTTTGTAATTTTATGATATAGAGAGTTGCTGATAATTTATTTACTTTTAACCTATTTTGTGGTTTGTTCTCTATATTTTTCCATTCTTTTACTTTTTGCCCTAAAATATTGAATAACTCAACTTTATTTATTTGTAATCCATCTAAATTATTAATTACTATTTCGTTTGCTTTGTTATCCATAAATACTGCAAGGCTTGTATCTAAAATAGGGGCTTCTGTATTTAATGTGCTATCTGTATTAAAAGTTAAATAAAAACGATCTAAATATTCTCCTCTTTCTAAATTTAATTCTAATAAATTATCCTTGGAAAGTGTATAATAAGTATTTGTAAGCTTATCTAATAAATATACGGTTCTAGATATATTTTTAATATCATCTATTTGTATAAAAATAGGTTCATCTGTATCTATAGTAACTGATAATGGAACTTCTAATTCATTATTAATTTCAGATACTCCAGCAATAATTAATTTTTTATCTGAATATTCTGGGAAGCTCCAGTAGAAATCAGTTGCACCAACATCATAAATTTCACTATCATATCCATTATCATATTCAAATGTATTTGTTTTTCTGAATGAAATACCTATTTGTCTATGTAATTTAACTTGATTGGCACCTACGTAATTAAAACCTAATTTTAAGATAGGTAAAAGATCTAAAGGATCTTCACTTTCATTATTATCGCTTTCTCCTCTAAAGAAATAGGTACCACCATTATCACCGTTTGTTCCATAATCATCATCCTTGTAATTTCTTTGTGAGTTTTCAAACCTAATCTCACCACCTGTTAAAGAAGACGAAACAAAGAATCCTTGTGCAACAGCCATATACCTCGTTGGTGGGTGGTAGACTCCATCACCTAAACTAGGTAAGTTTCCTTCTGTAAACTTTATGTCATTTAAACCTAGGTCAAAAGGTTCATCACTCGAAATTGTAAATGCTGTTGCATCAACCCATTCTACAGAAACTGTTTCATCTACTATTACTGATGGAGTATTTGTTAACACAACTGTAGCGCTAGGTTCTCCAGTATTAGGCGTTATAGTTACATTTTGTGGGTCTGTACCTAAAACATCATTATAAATTTCTATACTTTGTATATCTACTTTTTTACTGAAACTAACAGTCATTGTAAATGTACTTTCACCAGTTTCATTAATAACAGCGTTGTCTGTTGGGTCTGCAGGTTCGCTAATATCTTCTAGGCCTATAGAACCTGATGATATTTGAACTGTTGCTGTTATTCCTTCTACTGTTTGTGTAATATTACTACCATTATCTGTAGCTGTTTCCCAATCAAAAACTAAAGGTGCAGGAGTAGTAACGCTATTTGCTGCAATACCCATAGAAATATTTCTTTGAGAATATCCTCCTTGGTAACCCGTTAAATTATGACCTTCTGTGCCCGATGGCACTACATTATCTTCTCCTGTATGTTCCCAAAAGTATAAAGTACCGTCTATAGCATTAATATTTGTGTTTATAAAATCTGTAATATCTAAAGCACTAGGGTATGGGTTCCCTAACAAGCTAGTTGCTCCTGCGCTTATGTTAAACGTTATAGAACCGTCATTAGGAGTTCCAACAAAAGTAAAGTTCTGTGGATTTTGACCAGTACTTTTCATTGTGTATCCTTGACCTCTTTCTAAAACTCCTGTTTGATATTGATGGACATAATCTCCTTGAGTTGTTCCGTTTAAATAAGTATATATCCAATAAGGAGCAATTGATATAGGAGTTCCATCTGCTCCATCGAAACCAGAAACCCAATTGATATCTACAATGGATGAGGTTGATGAAGTTGGGGCACTACCATCTTTCATGACTTGACCAACTCTAAAAGAGTCTAAATTTAACTCTCTTACTGGAGAAGACCAATAATGATATCTGTAAATACTGGGTACTTTAGCAGCTTGATCTCTAAATAACTTTCCAGTACCTTGTACATTAGACAAACCTGTATGTGTTTGAACTAGTTGAGCATCACCAATTAATCTAATTTCTCCATCTAAAATAAATTCTTCATCAAATTCTAAATAGTAATCTTCTTGTACCATTAATTTAGAATTTTCTTTAACCCATACACATTCGACTTCTACACTTTCTGTAAGAGTTGCGTGCGTAAGTGTGCTTTGAGAATCTATTATCATTACTTTATTTACATCTGCAGCATTTGTACTTGGACCACCTGTTACTGCTCCACTATTACCACCATACCAAGCACTGTCATCTCCGTTCCAGAATATTCCATTAATTTCTGAATATGTAAAGTATTTTGTACCGTTAAAGTCAAAGTTTGCTTCATATACATTTTCTGAATTTATAGTAGTATCTGTTAATGGAACATAGTTAATATTTGTTGTAAAAGCTGCATCATCTGCTACTTTTAAAACTTTTATTGTAAATGGAGTAGATAAAGCACCATCAATTGCCGCTTTGTTAGCTGCAATTTGAACAGAGCCAACAGAACCGTTTTCTACTATTTTCCATTTTCTACCAATTGTTTTCTCTGGAGCACAAATTAACTCTGTTTCAGTGGTTGTATTTATTACTCCTGTATCATGACCAACCACTAAAAAATCTTTATTGCCTGAAAAACCAGTTCCAAAATTAACGTTGTTTTCATTGGAATCTGCAATGGTTGTTAAACCTATAGTGATAATTGGACCTAAAGGATTGCTGCCAGCATTGTAAGCAGGGTTAGTAGATTTAGATTGGTATTGAGTTAACGCCATTGCATCATCTCTACCTATACCAATAACATTGTTATGGTAGGCACTATTGGCAGTATAATCCCAAACTTTGGTAGATTGGTCTGCTAAAAAATAGTCTCCTTCTGTAATTAGTGAAGCAGCTACATATTCTGTAGTACTTAATGTAAAACCGTATTTTATTGCTAAATAGGCTTCTACTTGCTGTTGTTTAAGAGCGGTAGGAGTTTCATTAAAAATCATGATTTCTGCAATTTGGCCATTCCAGAATCTATTACTACCTCCAGGATTACTTCCAATAGCCATATTGTCGTTATTTCCTAAACGAGTAACTACATTTGTGCTATTGCCTGCACTAGAGCTATTTAAAACACGACCTAATTGATGATTTGCTTGAATATCTCCAGTTGGAGAAGACAATGGAGTTGTAGTGGATCCAAAAGTATAAATAGAATAATTGTTTAAATAGTTTGTTGGAGTACTTTCAAAAGGAGTATTAGATCCATTGGGTCCACCATAACGTTGCCTAATTGAAGATACTCCGTCACTGGGAGTTTTTACATGAAAATTACCAGAATCCATATTTTCAACAAAAACGAAAGAATTTACTGCTGTATTAGGATTTACCACTACATAAGACCATAAATTATTGTAACTGCCAGAGCCTAAAATACCACTAGCTATATCTAAATCTTCTTCGTTAGCACTATCAAAATCTATGACAGGATTAAAGTTTAAGCCAATATCTAATTTATCAGGAGCTGTACCTGAAGGAGAAGTTGCATCGAATTCACTTGCAGTTTGATCTATCCAAGAGGTAACTTCATCAGAAACTTCTGTAACGTCTTTATCTGCTCTTAACCATAATATATTTCCTGCAACACCTACAGGTACAACACCAGTTGTGTCATCTCTAAAATCTACATTACCAGTTGTATTTACATCTGAATCTTCATCAGGTAAATCTGAAGCAGGAGTATCAATTTCATCATTTACATCATAACCATCGTTATTATCTAAACCTTCAAAAACGTCTGCTAAACCATCTCCATCTGTATCTATAAAGTTGGCTGGATCTATAATTCCATCTGGGGTTCCGTCTGTTGAGGTTCCTGTGTTTGCGTCTAAAGGAACATCTGTACCGTTAGAAACCTGATTTTCTGCAATGTCAAAAGTTCCGTCATTGTCTGAATCTGTGTCTAAATAATCTGGATTGTCTAGTGTGTCATGATTATTTGGAATGGCCAAACTTGTTCCACCACTATCTGTATCATAAGCATCATTTAAACCATCGTTATCTGCATCTGTGTCTCCCACTGTTGCTGGAGCTATATAACCAGTTGTAGTTTGGGCTTCTACATTGTCTGGAATTCCATCATTATCTGCATCTATATCTAAATGATTTGGAACACCATCTCCATCGAAATCGTACACATCTGGAATTCCGTTTCCATCTGCATCCGTGTAATTAGATCCTCCATCATCTCCATCATCATCAGAAATATCTAAATAATTTAAAGTTCCATCACCATCTTCATCTCCATCTGGATCAAATCCACCACTTTCATTAATATCTGGGATTCCATCATCATCATCATCTATATCTGCATCGTTAGCAAAACCATCATTGTCTGTATCTACCCCAATAACTGTATCTCTATAATCTAAATCTCCACCAATTAATACATCACTATCTGAAGCATCATCTAAAAAGCCATCAGTTTTTGGGTTGACATGTATACCATTAACATCTGAATAACCTTGATCTGTATCGGCATCTTCTAGAGCGTCTAGCAAACCGTTTGTGCCAACGGTGCCTGTGAACATTCCTCCAGAATTTGCAGGTAGTGCTTCATTAATAATACCTTCATCTATATCGTTGGTTAGGTCTCCATCTGAATCTAAATCTAAATAATCTGGTATTAAGTCTGAATCTGTTGGATGGTCACTATCTGTATTTACGGGTGTAAAACCAGAACCATATGCTAAATCTATACCGGTAATACTGAAGCTACCAGTTGGCGGTATATAATCTTTAGTTGTTTGAGCTTCTATATTGTCTGGAATTCCATCGTTATCTGAATCTAAATCTAAAAAATCGAAAACACCATCATTGTCTGAATCTAATGGAGAGCAGTAAGTAAAGTCTCCAATAGCTAAACTTTGATTTGCAGATATAGAACCTGTACCAGTATTTGTATATACAATCTGTAATTTAGAAATGTAAACTGGTATAGAGCTAATTATTAAATCTTCATTATCATTTCCACTTGCTGCTTCATTTTCAAATATATTTGTGCCTGTAAGTGAAATAGAAGTTCCGGTTAAGTCGTAATCTGCTGGAGCTAAAACATAAGTACTTCCATCTTGTTGTGTAATAATAATCTGTACTTTATCTTTAGAAGTACCACCTGCACCATTGTCTTCATCTATATCATAAATTGTAAAACCTAAATTCTTTACTGGGGCTTTAAATGTAAATATATGTCTTGATTCTGCTGATACAGCTGCTCTTTGCGTTAGAATATATGAATCTGTTGTATTAGAAATAGCAGAGTTACCTATTAAATAATTACTATCACTACCAACATTAGTTGTTCTTGATAAGGTAATGTCTACTTTACTTTCTGTAGTTGTACCTCCGTTTAAAGTAGTTGGATCTTCTGTAGTGGTATTTCCACCAAATTCATCTGTATCACCCCAATCTAAAATTTTATCTGCTCCAACACAATCTCCATCTATACCTTGTTCTACAGAATCTAAGATACCATCATTATCATCATCTAAATCAATTTCATCATTTACGCCATCATTGTCTGTGTCTATAGTAAAAGTATCGTCTCTATAATCTACATCTCCTCCAGAAAAAACATCATTATCTTCGTCTGGGAAGTTGTCTGTTTGAGAGTCGTCGAAACTTCCATTAACATCTGTATAATTGTCACCATTATCATAGGCATTATCTAAACCGTTAGTACCATAAACACCTGTTAAAGTTACACCAGCTTCTGTATTGTCTAAAATGCCATCATTATCTGAATCTAATTCTAGATAATCTAAAGAAGTATCTGAATCTGTGTCTACTGGAGTTAGACCACCAGTATATGCTGTGTCTACACCATTAACGTCATAGACACCATCAGGAGTAACATAACCAGCTGTGGTTTGTGCCTCTATGTTGTCTGGAATTCCATCATTATCTGAATCTAAATCTAAATAATTTGGTATTCCATCTCCGTCTGTATCTGTAGGATCCGTAGCAGGATCATCATCAGTATCTAAATTAGCATCTTCTTCAGTATCTAAAATACCGTCATTATCATCATCTAAATCTGTTGCATCAGGAATTCCATCATTATCATTATCTATATATTCAGTAGTTATGTCTCTCCAATCAACATCATTGGGAACGTCTCCGGCATTTGTATTTGGAAAATCATCAAAAGGAGTTGTATCAAAATTACCATTTACGTCTGTATAATTATCACCATTATCATAATTTGCATCTAAACCATTTGCACCAAATACGCCGCTTATAGATAGATTTGCCTCAATTCTGTCTGGTGTACCATCATTATCTGAATCTGTGTCTAAATAATCTGCAACATCTGCTCCATCATGATTATTTGGGGTTGATAAATCTACACCAATAACTCCACTACAGTCTCCAGGTAATGCACAAAAAGGATCGTAAGCATCATCTAGACCATCTAGGTTTGTATCTACTCCAGAAGGGTTTACGTAATCTGCAGTAGTTTGTGCTTCTATATTATCTGGAATTCCATCATTGTCTGAATCTAAATCTAATTCATTTGGTATTCCATCTCCATCAGTATCACAAGTTATTGAAAAACCATCGAAACTTACATTATCTATTTGTAAAGTACCACCATTATCTATCTCTAATCTTATTCTAATGTATCTTGCAACGCCATCTAAACGATATTGTTTGTTTTCATCTGTATTTATTGCTGTCCAAGTAAATATTTTTTGATTAGAAAATGTAATATTATCCGCAGATTGCTCGATTCTCATTGTATGTGTATTGTCTCCTGTTATAGAAGACTCAATAAAAATGAGTGTGTTGTCTGCTACGTCAGAATCACTATTTAGGTCGATAACCAAGCTATCTCCAACATCATTTAAAACGGCATAAGTATTGTCTGTAGCATCGGTAGCAAAACCAGAATTAGTGATACTCGTTTCATTTTGAGTACCAGAAGCATTACTAGCAGCAGTGTTTGAGGTTGCACATTCATTGACATCTGGTATACCATCATTGTCATCATCTATATCTGTGTCGTCTAGAATGCCATCACCATCTGTATCTTTTCCAGAATTAGTGTCTGTATCTCTCCAGTTTACATCATCTGGATCATCTACTGCGCTTGTGTTAGGGAAATTATCAGTTTGGGTATTATCGAAACTTCCATTTGTATCAGCATAATCGTCTCCATTATCATACGCATTATCTAATCCATTTTCTCCAACTTCATAGGTAAGAAATGAATTTGCTTCAATTTCATCACTTGTTCCATCGTTATCTGAATCTAAATCTAAATAATCTGGAATTGTATCTGCTCCACTATCTGTGTTTGTTATTGTGTAACTAGTTGCACCAAGAGTATCATCACTTTCGAATGCACTATCTAAACCATTAGCTCCTACAACACCTGTTGGGGTTACATAAGTTGCTGTGGGTTGTCCTTCTATAATATCTGGTATCCCATCATTATCTGCATCTAAATCTAAATGATTTGGTATCCCATCACCATCAAAATCATATACATCAGGAATTCCATCTCCATTAATATCGTTATAATCTGTTGTTGAAGCATCTCCAGTACCATCATCTCTAATATCTAAATAATTTGGTAGTAAATCTCCATCTTCATCCCCAAGAGGGTCATAGGTTGTTACTCCAACAGTAAGTTCATCAGTATCTAAAATTCCATCATTATCATCATCTATATCGACAGAGTCTGCAATTCCATCACCATCTGAATCTAATTCTTCTAAAGAATTTAATTCAACAGCTAGGTGAAGAGGTTCTACAAGAAGATTTTCTGGTGATGTTGTTCCAATACCAGCGTAAGAAGAATATTCGCCAGGAAAAACTCCTAAAGTCATATTTCCGCTTCCATCTGGATCACCAATAAAGTAGAAAAAAGTTTTTCCCCACACATCTTGGGTTACACCCGAAACAACTTGTCTTGGATTTACTCCAACTCTATAATCAAATTTGGTTTTATAAGTTCCTCCGTAATATTCATCATCACCAGTACCACCATCTGCGTTAGAAATTGCTCCCATAGTGTAGAGTGTAAGACGATATACTTTTCCGGAAATTATGCCTCCCATTGTGGTTTGTACAGATTCTTCTGTACCACTACCACCTAAATCTTTCATAGTAATCCACGTAAGATCTCCTGTTGGCGGAAGTGGAAGTGGGGCTGCAAACCAAGTTGCTTCAGAGCCTAAAGTTCCTTGACCACCAGCTACGTTTCTGGTAGAGATATCTGGAGTACCTAAAAAATCTATCCAACCAGTTGGTGTACAGTCTCCACAAGTAGTTGCAGAAGAACCTGTACTAGGTATTGTTTGGGCATTTACTTGATTATTTATTGCTAAACTTAACAACAAACTTAAAAAAAATAGATTTTTGATTTTTGAATATTGAGCTCCCCAAAAGTTAAATATTGTTAAAATATTTTTTTGCATAATTGTATATTTGTAATAAATGGCTAAAAAAAACAACTCTTGCAAATATACGCAATCAAATATACGCAATCAAATATTGATAATAAATTTAGAGAATTCACCTGACTTAAATGCACTAAAACAATAAGTTAAATGTCTTGTTTTTTATTAATTATTCTTTAAAAATTTTCTGAAATTTAGTTCCGTTTTTATTTGAAACTTTTAATAAATAAACACCTTTTTGTAAATTAGTAATTGAGAATTCTTTTCCAATTTTAAAGTCACCTTTAAATTCTTTTAAAGTTTTACCGTTAATATCGAAAACTGTAATGGTATTTGTTTCAATATTTAATTTAAATGAATCGTTTACAGGATTTGGATAAATAATTAAACTACTATCTGCAAATAAATCATTGGTAGAAAGTGCAGCAGGTTTGCTTGCATACACTTTAAAATTTCCAGGTGGTAAACTAATAAGCGCATTTGTGTTACTAACTGTTATTGCTGTATCATCATTTAAAACATCATACCAAGTACCCGTTTTTTGAAAAGTTGGATTTATGTTTTGTGTAGTTGTTCCAAAATTACCAATAACTGTAATATTTTGTATATCTGATGATGAATTGTCTGTTAATTGGATTTTATGCAATCCGTTAAACGTGTTAATAATTATGGTAAAATCATCAGTTTTAAAAATATCATATTTTAACTTTAGGTTGATTAACTTGCTGTATGTATCGTAAACTTCTTTTCTATTTGCTTCATCGAAATAGTTCCATAAAATAGGTTTATTACCTGTTCTTCCATTTTGGTTGATACTAATATCATAACCTAACTCTCCAAATTGCCAAATCATTTTTGGGCCAGGAACTGTAAAGAAAAAAGCACTTACTAGTTGAGCTCTTTTTAGACCAGTTGCCAAGTCTTTAATATTATAAGTGCCTTGAGATTCTCCTTGAGTTTTTGCTTCGTACATTAAACGTTCTTCATCGTGACTCTCCATATAGCTTACGTTTGCAGGTACAGACCAACCTCTATTTTTATAAGAGATGTTAGAGAAATTAGACTCGCCAATATCTCCTGCAATTGCTTTTCTGTAATTGTAATTATGATTTCCCCAAACCATAATACCTTTTCCTTCATTTAACTTATAATTTACCCATTCTAATTCTTCTGTATTTGTACCTAAATGTTCGAAAATTATATAAAATTCAGAATCAATTTCCCATTGATAATCTGCATATTCTTTTAAAACATCAACTCTATCTTGTTGAAAATTATTAGTACATCCTTCATCACTTGCAGTACAGTTTTGGGTAAAGCCTTTTGTTAAATCCCATCTAAAGCCATCAATTTTATATTCATCAATCCAATATTGAGAAACTCTTTTTACGTAATCTTTTACAGCTTGTTTGCTGTGGTTGTAATCGTTAAAAACACTGTAAGAATGTGTTGCTTCTTGATTAAAAAATGGGCTATCTGCACTAGCTTGACCACCATAACCACCATTGTCTGTATTCCACATTCTGTAATATGGATTTTGGCCACTTGCGTGATTAAAGGCAACATCTACGATAACTGCGATTCCTCTTCTGTGACATTCATCAACTAGTTGTTTAAAAGAATTTGTATTACCATAGTATTTATCTAATGCCATATGAAAAGAAGGATTGTATCCCCAAGATTCATTGCCATCAAACTCCATTACTGGCATAAATTCAATAGCATTTATACCTAAATTTTGTAAGTAATCTAATCTGTTTTTTACTGCATCGAAAGTGTGTAAAGCATCAAAATCTCTTATTAAAAGTTCATAAACTACTAAATCTGTTTTAGCAGGTTTTTGAAAATTGGTTGTTTGCCAATTATATGGAGCATCGCCAGTTCTTAATAAAGTTACTGCGTGGTTTGTTTTTCCTGTAGGATAAGTTGGTAAGTTAGGATATGTAGTTGCGTTAATGTATTGATCATTAGATTCACTTAAAATTACAGTAGAATATGGGTCTGCAACTCTTAAATCTGCATCAATAATATATTGATATGTATAATCTGTTTGAGGAGTTAAACCTGTAAGTTCAATCCAAAAACGATTTTTTGATGTGTCTTTTTTTAGTAGGTAAGTGTCATTTATTTCCCAATTATTAAAACTACCAATTACATGAATAAATTCTTTGCTAGGTGCATAAAACACCAAAGTAGCTTTTGTATTGTCTGATGGATTTAAGTTAATTCCATCTTTCATTCCAGCAGGAACAGTAGCTTCTGTAACTGTTGGTCTTACAATTGCTTGGAAAGTAGCTGTTTTTGTTTCTCCGTTATTTGTAGCTTCTAAAATATAAGTTGTAGTTTCTGTTACAGTAGGAGAGAAGCTATATGTCGTAATATTTGTTTTTTGGTCTATTGAAGTTCCGTTAGCTTTTAAGTTGAAGTTAGCAGGTAATGAAGCAGTTGCATTAATTGCTAGTGTTTCTCCTGAATTTAGTATTGTTGTTGAGTTTGTAGGTGTGTTTAATGTTAGTTGAAAAGCTCCAACCTGGTATATTTGATCTTGAGATTTTTTATCTCCATCTCCATTTTTTGCTTTCACAAGCATGCCAATACTACCAATATTTGTTCTATTGTAGAAAGATGTTGGTGTAAAAGTTATGGAGTATGTTCCATTACCATTATTAGTAAGTTTTTGAGCTTCGTTAGAATTTGTCCAACTTCCATTAGTTGGTGAATCCATAGAATTTAGATCGTTTTCATCATAAGACCAAGCCCAAAGATATATATCTGAAACTCCCCAAGAAGCAGGTGTTACATTAGAAACTGTTATAGTAATAGCATCAGTTTCTTCAAAAGCAGAAGGAGATACACTAAAAGTAACATTTTGTACTTGACTAAATCCTAAATAAGAAATGAATAATAATAGAAAAGTAATTTTTTTCATGGGAATAGATATAAAAAACAAAGGCTATCCTTTTTAAAAAAAGACAGCCTTTGTAAAGTTTATTAAAATTTAATTTTTTGTATATGTTGGATTTGCTGGATCAGAAAAATCTAATACAAAAGAATATGTACCTGCAGTTGTAGCTATGTTTGCTCCACCTTCTTCTAAAGTACCATCAGCACCATTGTCTCCATAGTTTTTATCAGGAGCATTCCAATTATTATTAGATCTAAATTTGTATTCTCCGTCAATTAAAGTAACATCATTTAAAATCCAAATATCGTTAAAAGGTTTAGACCAATCTCTTGTAAATTGTGCATCTGGTGTTGCACCCCAATTATTGTAAGCGCCACCAACTAATCCCCATACATAGTCTATTTTTTCAAGTGAATATTCTAAACCATTTAAATCTACAGTAACAATATAAATTCCTGCTGTAGTTGCAATATTAGCACCACCTTCTTCTAAAGTGCCATCTGCACCATTATCTCCATAATTTTTATCAGGAGCGTTCCAGCTATTATTCATTCTAAATTTCATTTCACCGTCTAAAAGAGTAACAATTCCTCTAAAAACATCTGAATATTGATCATATTCTAACATGAAATCTGGAGTTGCTCCCCAATTATTATAAGCAGAACCAACAATACCTAACGAAAAGTTTTCCATTGTGTAAGTAAGGTTGTTTAAGTCCATAGTAATTTTATAAGAACCAGCAGTTGCAACAGCTATGTTAGCACCACCTTCTTCTAAAGTACCATCTGCACCATTATCTCCATAATTTTTGTCTGGAGCATTCCAGCTATTGTTTTGTCTAAACTTAATTTCACCAACAGTTAAAGTAACATATGCAGCTAAAACTCCATTTACATCAGTTTTAAAGAAAGGTAAATCTGGAGTTGCTCCCCAATTATTTGCAGCAGAACCAATTACACCCCATGTAGTAGATAAATCTAATACCGTTAAATAAGTAGTAACATTAATGGTTATAGTATTGCTAATTCTTTCTAAAACACTTCCAGAAGCTGCATCTTTTATTGTAGATATAATTCTTAATTCTAAATCTCCTGCAGTATCTACAGCAATTCCAGATTGAATAGCTATATTATTTAATTGTGCATTTGTTAAAGTTATAGAAGTCATATTTTTAACTTTACCAACTTCAATAGGTGTAGCAAAGTTTGTGTTTGGTGCAGCAGCTTGTACAATATACTCCACATCTACAGGTAAAGAAGAGTCTAAAATAGGGTCTTCCCAACCAATAGTAACAGCAACTTCATCATTTTTATCTAATGATAAAACAAAAGCATCTCCATCTGCAATTCCTGTAAAACTTTGTGCATTTACTGGGTATGTTGTTACTAACAATAAGATTGTATTTGTTGTTTTATCTGCAGATTTAACTCTCATGTAAATAGCAATATCACTAAAATCTGTATTACCAGTATTTATGATAGCATTGTTAAACTCATCTACAGTCATAGAAAAATTAGTATTTGCAGTAGATCCTAGAGTAAAAGGTGTTGCAAAAGTATTTTCAGTAGCCATTTCTACAGTGTAATCTCCTGTTGTGTTAATTTGATCTTTCCAAGAAATTGTAAACGCAGGATTGTTTGGTAAGGCAAAATTTAAAAATATGCTGCTAATACCAGGTGTGTTTAATTCAAACACAGGATCTGGACTTGTTATTGTTAAGCTCTCTTCTGTTTCACAAGCTCCTAATAAAAGAGTTAGTGATAAAAATAAGTAGCTTAATCTTTTTAAGTATGTTTTCATTTTTTTATCTATTATAAGTTAAATTGATATTATAAATTTAATGGGATTAAGATATAACGACCAGTTAAATCATTAAACCAAACATCATAATCATCTTCTACAATTACAGGTATTGCACCTCCACCATCTGTTGCTACACCAGAGAAAGAAGTTGTACTTCCCCATTTAGCACCAGCACCAGTTACAAACTCTAAATCTCCAGGAGTTAATCTTACGTTACTTGCAGACCAAATATGGCCATCAAAAGCTAAAGGAGTCATTGTAATATCTGTTGTACTTGTTCCTTTTATTGATAAACTTGCTGGACTTGTTATGCCTGAAGCATCAAAAGACTCGAAAGTAAATGTGTTGCTAGCAAAATTAATTTTAAAGGTATGATAACCTCCAGGTATTCCATTACCACCTCCGTACGGAAATCTTTCTGGGTCTGAACCACCACCTAAATTTGCTCCAACTTTTGCTCCATCATCTGTACCATATTGTGGTTGCCATAATCCTTTAGTAGATAGAACTTTAAAATGTCCATTATCTTTCCAAAAACCAGTGTAGTAAAAAGTATTACTATCAGTTTCATCTCTAAATAATGCAGGATTGTTATTATTATTGTTCCAATCTGCAGCTGTTGCGTCTCCAACTAAATAATAGTCGTTAAATACATAATTAAAGTAAGGATATACTTCTACTTTTATAGCATTTGAAGCAACAATTTCGCTGTTTTGTGTTCCTAAAGAAGCAGCAACTCTAATGTAAGTATTTGCCCATTCGAAAGGATTTAATCCAGCACTTCCAACTGCAGCATTAACTTCGCTTGTAGATAATGTAATTGTACTTTGCCCTGTTATTGTTGATGCAGTTACTGGCTCTGTAAAAGCTTCGTCTTTAGAAAACTGAATTGCATAATTTACGGCTGCTTGTTGTCCGTAAGTTGCTTCATCCCAGTTTAAATTAATTGCTGGGTTTGTTGTGTTAACAGCATCTAATTCTAATTTCGCAAAATTTAGTTCTGCTAAAACTGGTGCTGTTGGTGTTCCTATAGTAAATGTTTCAGAAGTATCATCACAAGAATTGAACATTATTAAAATTAGTCCAAAAAGTGTAATTGCTGAAAATCGTTTTATATTTTTCATCATTTATAACTTGTTAAAAATTAATACCCTATATTTTGAGTTAAATTAGGATTTGAAGCTAAACTAGCAGAAGGAATTGGATATAGCTTTAAATGTGCAGGTAAAGAAATACCATTACTTCCGTTTCCTTTCCAAACCCAATTATAATTACCGCCAGTAAAACGTCCAAAACGAATTAAATCTTGTCTTCTGTGGGCTTCCCAATGTAATTCTCTAGCTCTTTCATCTATAATAAAATCTAAAGTAATATCTGTAGCTGTTAAATTATTTTGTGGGTTGTTAGCTCTAGATCTTAAAGAATTTATATAAGATTCCATATCTGTATTAGAACCACCAGCACCACCTCTTAAATGAGCTTCTGCATACATTAAATATACATCTGCTAATCTAAATAAAGGGAAATCTGTATCTACAAAAGTTTGATCTGCACCAAAACTACCAGTAGATGTTGCGTTAGAATATTTTTCTAAAATATATCCTTGGTCTTTATCTGAAATGTCTGTAATTTCTCTAGACCTAGTTCCAGAAATAATTCCGTTTCTTCTATCATTATTATAGATTCCACCATCAAATAAAGCTACAAATTGTTTTCTTAATCGAAGAGCACCTCCCCAACCACCAGCACCCACACCAAGTGCAGTTCCGTTAGCTTCTATACTACCAACAGAACCGTTAATCATAACAGTTGTTGGACCGTAGTTTTTAGTGAAAGTTCCATCAGAAATTAAAGGAAAGATAATTTCATTTTTAGCAGTATTTACATCATTGTCTGCCATAAAATTATGTTTATAATCAGTTGCTAAAGAATAACCTCCAGCAATTAATTTTTTGCTATAATCTAAACACTCTGTGTATTTTGGTTGCCCGATATACACTTCTGCATTTAAATATATTTTTGCTAAAATCATCCAAGCAACACCTTTGCTTGCTCTACCATGCTCATTTGCTAATGGATCTGCTAAATCTGCATCTATTGCTTTTAATTCTGTTTCTACAAAATCAAATAATTGTGCTCTGTCATACGCTTGAGGTATAGCATTAATAGGATCTTCTTCAGTAGCAAAGTTTGCTTTACCAAATAAGTCCATCATATAATAATAAGACATTGCTCTTAACAAACGTGCTTCTGCTCTAAACGTTTTTATTTCTGCTCTTGTAGCAGTAGAAACATCTCTTTCATCTAATTTTGCATCTGTAGTTTCTCTTAAAAAGTTATTTGCAAAAGCAATTGTTACATGTGTTCTACCAAACATCCCTAAAACTACTGGGTCATCAGCATTCCAAATATTACGTTGTATTTCTCTTGTTCCTGGGTCATTTTCATAAGACCAAATCATTTGGTCTGCAGATAAAGTTTGTAAGTATAATAATACTCTACCAAACTGACTTGTACCAGCATCTAAACCTTCTATGTTAGAGCTTTCTGGACCATCTACACCTGTTAAGGATAAGTTTGCATAAACTCCTGCTAATAACCTTTTATAAGATGTTTCATCCTTAAAAAAGTCTTCTCCTATTAAATCTTGGTCATCTTTTGTAGTAACGTCTAAATCTTTTGTACAAGAAGACATTGCTATAACAATAACTAGAAATAGGGTAGCTATTCTATCTATTTTAAATATTTTTTTCATCATTAATTCTTTATTAATTAAAATTTAATGTTTGCACCAACCAATATTGTTCTTGGTCTTGGGTAAATGTTATTATCTATACCATCATTTGCTAATTCTGGGTCTAAACCAGAATAGTTAGTAATTGTAAATACATTTTGCATACCAGCCCAAATACGGATACTATTTGATGCAAATTTTTTGATAGGTCTATCAAAAGTATATCCTAATGTTATATTATCCATTCTTAAGAAGGAAGCATTTTCTAAATAGATATCAGAAAGTATTACATCTGAAGTTCTTTGAAAATCTGTATTTAAAACAGTTGTTGGAATGTTTCCTAAAACGGCATTGTCTTGAATTAAATCGTACTGTGCAGAAGAAGAATTTACGTTGTTATATAAATAGTTTCCAATACTTGCTCTTAAATTAAAAGCTAAATCGAAATTTTTATAATCGATACTAGATTGAAAACCAAAAGTTACATCTGCAAAAGGATCTTCTTTTAAATACTTATCTTGAGTATTTATAATTCCATCTCCATTTAAATCTGCAAAAGCACCTTCAATAGGTTTACCTGCAGTGTTGTACAATTGTTTATATACATAGAATGAATTTGGAGCAAAACCTTCGCTATGAAGTTGTATAAAGTTACCAGTTCCACCAGAAATACCACCTTTTGTAATATCTTGTCCTAAAGCTAATTTTTCAATTTTTCTATCGATATATGTAGCATTAAAACTAGCATTCCAATTAAAATCTTCTTGTTTTATAACGTCTGCATTTACTGTAAACTCTAAACCATTTACTTTCATTTCTCCAATATTTTGAAAAATTCTATTTGTAAAGTTAGAACCATCTGCTACAGGTGCTTTAGATAATAAATCCGTAGAGTTTTTTTGAAATGCATTAACAGAACCTGTAATTCTATTATCAAATAATCCATAATCTACACCAAGCTCTACTGTTGCAGTTTTTTCCCATCTTAAAAAACTTCTACCTCCAGGTATTGTAGATAAAATTGGGTTTCCTCCAATTATGTATTGAGAATCTGTGTTTCCAAAACGGTATCTGTCTAAATACAAATCTGAACCATCTATATCTTGTTGCCCGTTAACACCATAACTAGCTCTTAATTTTAATTCAGAGATAACTTTAGAATCTTTTAAGAAATCTTCATCACTCATTCTCCAAGCTAATGCTGCACCACCAAAATTACCCCATCTGTTTTCTGGGCCAAATTTAGAAGAACCATCTCTTCTGTAGTTAAGCGTTAGTAAGTATTTTTCATTAAAAGTTAAATTTGCTCTTGCAAGAAAACCAATTAAAACAACAGGAGTATCATCTCTTGTTGTTGGAACTGCACCATTAACATTTCTTTTATTTCCTGTATCTGTACCAGAACCATTAAAAGTTTGGTAAGAATAACCTGCCATTACATCTGTTTTTAATTTACCAAATGTATTTACGTAATTTAAGTAGGTATCTAAAGATTCGTTAGAAACCTCATTGGTATAAGCAGAATCATTACCAATAAATAGATCTGTATAACTTGCTGGGCTGTTTAATGAATTAACTCTAGTACCATCTGCAGAAGTTTTATCGAAACCGGCATTAACAGTAGCTGTTAATTCTGGTAAAAAATGAAAATTATAATCTATTTTTAAATTACCATATTGTCTAAAAACGTTAGATAAATCAGAGTTTTGCAGTAAAGCAGCAACCGGGTTTCTAGTTCCTTGCGATATTATAATTCCGTTAGCATCTCTTGTGTAATGTTGGTAAAATCCACCAAAAGGAGAGCTAGAATCTCTTACAGGTTGTGTTGGGTCATAGCGTAAAGCTGCTCCAATTTGTCCTTTATCTGCAAATCTATTGTCTTCAAAAGCTCTATTATAATTTAAGTTTATTTTTAAATGGTTATCTAAAAAACTAGGATTCATAGAAACAGAGAAAGTTGCTCTATCAAAATTAGAAGTTAAAAGGTTTCCTTCAATACTAGAAATACCAATAGATAATCTTGTAGGTATAACCCCAAAAATTTGACCTCTAGCAGTAAGGTTGTGCTGCGTTGATACAGATTTTTGATAAATTTCATCTTGCCAATTTGTGTTAGCAGTACCTAACAAACCAGCTAAACTAGGAAATTTCTGTGGAGCTAAAGTTCTAAAAGCATCACCATCAAAAACATTAATTCTGTTTCTAACTTCTCCAAAACCCATTTGAAAATCGTAATCTAAAGAATATTCGCTTCTACCTTTTTTAGTGGTAATGATAATAACACCATTTGCCCCTCTAGAACCGTAAATTGCAGTTGCAGAAGCATCTTTTAATACAGAAAACGACTCAATGTCATTAGGGTTTATACTTGCTAAAACACCTCTAGAACCACCAGCACTTCCTGCCATTGGTAAACCATCAATAACTATTAATGGATCGTTAGAAGCATCTAAAGAAGATCCACCACGAATTCTAATTTGAGAACCAGCACCTGGAGCTCCGTCTGTAGTAATATTAACACCTGCAACACGACCACTTAATAAGTTTTCTGGTGTTACAATGTTACCTTTTGTAAAATCTTTAGCAGTAATAGACTCTACAGAACCTGTAGCGTCTTTTACAGTTGTTGTACCGTAACCTACAACAACAATTTCATCTAATTGTTCTGCAGATTCATCTAACTCAACTGTTATGTTAAAATTAGTTCCAATAGAAACTTCTTTATCTGCAAACCCAAGATATCTAAAAACTAAAACATCTCCAGTTTTTACTTTCTCTATTGTAAAGTTTCCATTAAAATCAGTTTGTGATCCTCTTGTAGTGCCTTTAACTACTACACTAACACCAGGCAAAGGTTCGCCTGTTGCTTTTTCTTTTACTACACCTTTTACTGTTTGTTGCGCAAACATGCTAAATGATGTAGTTAAAAGAATTCCAATTAACAATAATTTAAATTTTTTCATGTATAATTTGTTAAATAATAACTGTAAATTTGACTTGTTGATAACAATAAATTTACATTCCACATTGTAAATATATACAGACAATCCTTATTTTCAATAGAATAAAATCTACGAAATCGGTTTCGTGTTGACAACTTTTTTCTCTAATTTATCATTAAATTAGCATTATAAACCATCAAAATTTCTTATTTCATAAAAAATGAAGCAAAAAATTACAATTAAAACAATCGCGAAGGAATTAGGAGTATCTACATCTACAGTATCTAAAGCCTTAAAAGATAGTCATGAAATTAGTAAAGAAACCAAAGATAAAATTCAAGCTTTTGCCAACCTTTATAACTACAAGCCAAACAATTTAGCGCTTCAACTACGTAATCAAAAGACCAAAGTAATTGGGGTTATTTTACCTAAAATTGTACATCATTTTTTCTCTACAGTTATTATGGGAATTGAAGACGGTGCCAATGCAAAAGGGTATAATATTATGGTTTGTTTTTCTAATGAATCTTACAAGAAAGAAGTAGAAACTTTAAAGGTTTTATCTAATGGAAGTGTAGATGGTTTAATTATTTCAATAGCAAGTGAAACGCTTGAAAATAAAGACTTCAATCACATTAAAGGTTTGGTTTCTGAAGAAATTCCATTGGTATTATTTGATAGAGTTGTAGACGAAATTTCTTGTGACAAAGTTGTAGTAGATGATGTTGGTGCAGGTTATAAAGCAACGAAACATTTATTAAGCAATGGTAATAAAAAAATAGCATTAATTACAACTCCAAATCATGTTAATGTTGGAGCTTTAAGAAGGCAAGGGTATGAGAAAGCCTTAATTGAAGAATATATTAAAACGGACAATAAGCTTATTGTAGAGGTTGATGAGAATAAAGACATTAAAAGTCAAATAGAAAAAGTTTTTGAACATGATATTGATGCGGTTTTTGCAGTAAATGAAATTTATGCTGCAAATGCAATGAGAATAGCGAAAGAGAGAGGTTTTAATGTACCAAAAGATATGTCTGTAATAGGTTTTACAGACGGTTTAATTTCAGAATATTCTTCACCATCAATTACCACAATTGCACAACATGGTTTTACAATGGGTAAACAAGCAGTTGAACTATTAATAGAAAGAATAGAAAATGAAGCAGAAGTTTTTAAACCTAAAAAAATTGTGATTTCTAGCGACTTAAAATTACGAGAATCTACGAAACCGTCGTCGTAACTTTTTTAATTGATTTTTATCAATTTCATAAAATAAATATATCTTTGTTACATTATTAAGGTTTATCAATAAATTACATTCCACAAAATTTATTAATTGATAAGTCGAAAAACTTATCGTAATATTCATTTATAATATTCGATAATGGAAAAGCGTAAATTAAGCTTCTGGCAAATTTGGAACATGAGTTTCGGGTTTCTAGGAATACAATTTGGATTCGCCCTTCAAGGTGGATTTATGTCAAGAATTTTTCAAACTTTAGGAGCAGGTAAGGAGGATATTCCTTTATTATGGATTGCTGCACCCTTAACAGGTTTACTTGTACAACCAATTATTGGTTATATGAGTGATCGAACTTGGAGCGTAAAATGGGGTAGAAGAAGACCTTACTTTTTAGTAGGAGCAGTTTTAAGCTCTATAGCTTTATTTTTAGTTCCTAATTCACCTGCTTTGTGGGTTGCCGCTGGTTTTTTATGGATTTTAGATGCTTCCATAAACATTTCTATGGAGCCATTTAGAGCCTTAGTGGCAGATAAATTACCGGAATCTCAACGTTCTTATGGTTTTGTTGTACAAACATTAATTATTGGAATTGGAACTTGGATTGCTAGTAATTTACCTTGGATGGTTTCTCAATTAGGAGTTAGTAATGTTGCTGAATCTGGAGTGGTGCCAATGTCTGTAAAAGTTGCTTTTGCAATTGGCGCTTTTGTCTTTTTAGCAAGTATTCTATATACCGTTTTTACAACAGATGAATATCCGCCAGAAGACATGGAGGAATTCGAAAGAGAAAAGGCGAAAAAGAATAATTTTATTCCTGATATTTTAAATAATATTGGAAGTATGCCATTAACAATGAAAAAGTTAGGGATTATTCAGTTTTTCTCTTGGTTTGCTTTTTTTACGATGTGGAGTTTGGCAAATCCTGCTTTAACAGAGCATGTTTATCAATCGCCAGCACCAATTGAAACTGATTATAATATGCAAGATTTAGCACAAAAAGATGCTTTTGTGGTTGCCAATACAAAGTTTCAAGAATCTTCCAACTTGGTAGGTTCATCAATGGGAATTTACGGTTTATCTTCCATGGCTTTCGCATTATTATTAACCTTATACACTTCCAAAAGAAATATTAACAGAAAATATGTACACATGTTTTCTTTAATTGCTGGGGGTGCAGGTTTTTTACTAATGAATACAGCTTCACCAGAAACGCTAAAATACTGTTTTGTATTAATTGGAATTTCTTGGGGTAGTATTCTTTCCATGCCTTATGCAATGTTATCGAGTTCTGTAGACCCAAAGAAAATGGGTGTAATTATGGGAATTTTTAACATGTTTATTGTAATTCCACAAATTATTGCTGCGTTAGGTGGTATTAATTATGTATCTAATTTAATTGGAGAAGAAGCAATCCATGCAATGACAGTTGCAGGAATAAGTTTAATAATTGCTGGTTTGTGTAATTTATTAATTACCAATAAAAAAGCAATTCGTTATCAAGAAGAAATTTAAAATTTAAAATGAAGAAAGGATTTATATTCGATTTGGATGGTGTTATTGTAGACACTGCCAAATATCATTATTTAGCTTGGAAAAATTTAGCCAACGATTTAGGTTTCGAATTTACCAAAGAACAAAACGAATTATTTAAAGGCGTTAGTAGAAAGCGTTGTTTAGAAATTTTGTTAGAAATTGGTAAAGTTGAAGCAACACAAGAACAATTTGATACTTGGATGATCGAGAAAAATGTCGATTATTTAAAGTACATAGAAAATATGGACGCTTCTGAAATATTACCAGACGTTCCAAAAATATTAGATTACTTAAAAGATAGAAAACATCCAATAGCATTAGGTTCTGCAAGTAAAAACGCGCAACCAATTTTAGAAAAAGTAGGTTTATTGTCTTATTTTGATGTAATTGTAGATGGTAACAATGTTACAAAAGCAAAACCAGATCCAGAAGTATTTCTTTTAGCTGCAAAGCAATTGGGCGTAAATTCTAGCGATTGTTTAGTTTTTGAAGATGCTGTTGCAGGTGTACAAGCTGCAAATAGTGCAAAAATGATTAGTATAGGAATTGGAGATGAAAAAGTCTTATCTGAAGCAAGATATAATTTTAAAGATTTTACAGAAATCGACACCAATTTTATACAAGATTTAATCAATAAAAATTAGAAAATAGAAACAAGAAAACAGCAAAAGAGTTTAGAAGATTTCAATTATAAAATGAAGAAAGATCAAAATTCAAAAACGAATTTCGACTACTAACTTCCCACTTCTAACTTCCCACTATTTTCTTATAATAAAATATAAAAATGAATCAAGATTATATCATACCCAATGATTGGTCCATCATAGAAGAAGGTTTTAATCCAGAAATGGTAAAATCGTCTGAAAGTCTATTCAGTATTGGTAATGGCGCTATGGGACAACGTGCTAATTTCGAAGAAAATTACACGGGTTCAACTTTTCAAGGAAGTTATATTGGTGGTGTTTACTACCCAGATAAAACTAGAGTTGGTTGGTGGAAAAACGGCTATCCAGAATATTTTGCAAAAGTTTTAAATGCACCAAATTGGATTGGAATTAACGTTCAAATTAACGACGAAAATTTAGATTTACACACTTGTAAAGAGGTTTCAAAATTTAAGAGAGAACTCAACATGAAAGAAGGTTGGTTGTCGCGAAGTTTTGAAGCTGTTTTACAAAATGGAGTTAAAATTAATGTTGAAACAAAACGTTTTTTAAGTCTAGAATTAGATGAGGTTGGAGCAATTAAATATGCTGTAACACCTTTAAATTCCGATGCAAAAATTACTTTTTCTCCATATTTAGATGCAGGAATTACAAATGAAGATACCAATTGGGATGACCAATTTTGGGATGTTTTAGAAGTTACCCAAAACAACCAACAATCTTTTATTAAAGCTAGAACTATGAAAACACATTTTTATACGTGTACTTTTATGGAATCTCGTTTGTTTTTAGATGGAAACGAAGTAATAACTGGTTGTAATAATGAAAAAACAGCTAATTATGTTTCATGTAATTATCAACAAGAAACCAAAAAAAATCAAACGTTTACAATTCATAAGTTTGGAGGTTATGTGGTTGATAGAGATCATAATAAAGACGAATTAGTTAAAGTAGCAAAAGATGTTTTAGACAAAGCTGTAAGTTTTGGTTTCTATGCTTTATTAGAAACTCAAAAGCAATCCTGGGCGCAGATTTGGAAAATGTCCGACATAACAATTGAAGGAGATGTAAAAGCACAACAAGGAATTCGCTTTAATATTTTTCACTTAAATCAAACTTATTTAGGAACAGATTCAACTTTAAATATTGGTCCAAAAGGATTTACAGGAGAAAAATATGGAGGAAGCACATATTGGGATACAGAAGCGTATTGTATTCCATTTTACATGGCAACAAAAGACCAATCTGTAGCAAGAAAATTATTAGAATATAGATACAATCATTTAGAAAAAGCGATTGAAAATGCTGAGAAATTAGGTTTTAAAAACGGGGCAGCTTTGTATCCAATGGTTACAATGAATGGCGAAGAATGTCATAATGAATGGGAAATTACTTTTGAAGAAATTCATAGAAATGGCGCTATTGCATTTGCAATTTTTAACTATCATCGTTTTACAAACGACTATTCTTACATTCCAGAAAAAGGATTGGAAGTTTTAATAGGAATTGCACGTTTTTGGCACCAAAGAGCAACATTTTCTACCAATAAAGATAAGTTCATGATTTTGGGAGTAACAGGACCCAATGAATATGAAAATAATATCAACAATAATTGGTACACAAATTACATTGCAAAATGGTGTATTAATTATGCTTTAAAAAATATAGAACTTGTAAAAACTGACCATATTTCAGATTATATTAGAATTAAAGAAAAAGTTTATTTTACTGATGATGAATTAATTGGATGGAAAAAAGTGGCAGATAATATGTATTTTCCATATTCGGAAGAGCATAATGTATTCTTACAACAAGATGGTTTTTTAGATAAAGAATTAATTACTGTTGCAGATTTAGATAAAAGTCAAAGACCAATTAACCAGAAATGGAGTTGGGACAGAATTTTACGTTCTCCATACATAAAACAAGCAGATACTTTACAAGGTTTCTACATGTTCGAAGATGATTTTTCTACGGAAGAATTAGAACGTCATTTCGATTTTTACGAACCATTTACAGTTCATGAAAGTTCACTTTCTCCTTGTGTACATAGTATTCAAGCTGCAAAGTTAGATAGAATGGAACAAGCGTATACGTTCTATTTAAGAACGTCAAGATTAGATTTAGACGATTACAATCACGAAGTAGAAGAAGGGTTACATATTACTTCTATGGCAGGAACTTGGATGAGTATTGTAGAAGGTTTTGGAGGTATGAGAGTGTTAAATAACACCTTGACTTTTGCACCAAAAATTCCAAAAGGATGGCAAACGTATTCGTTTAAAGTAAACTTTAGAAATCAAATAATTACTGTGAGTGTTTCACAAAATGGAACTGTTTTTGAAATTGATGGCAACAATGAATTAAACATTCTTGTTAACGGAGAAAAAGTAACAGTATCACCAAATAATTTACAAACTGTTTAAAATAATTCTACAAGGTTTTTTTACTGAAAAACCTTGTAGAAAATATTAATAATAAATGAAAAATTTTATCATTATACCATTTGTAATCTTATTTTTAGCATGTAATTCATCAACAGAAAAAAAAATAAGTAAAGAACAAATGCCAGTTTCAAATACTATGTTAGAAAGAGTAGAACCGCCAAATTGGTGGGTAAATTTTAAAGACTCTTCACTACAATTGTTAGTTAAAGAAAATAATATTGGAGATTTTACGCCAAGTATTTCTTACGCTGGGGTAACTATTGATAAATTTCACAAAGCAAGAAGTGAAAATTATTTATTTATTGATATTTTAATAGAGAAAAATACAAATCCTGGAAAGTTTGATATTGTTTTTACTTCGGAAAAAGGATTAAAAAAAACACATACTTACGAGTTAAAATCTAGAGTAAAATCTGCAGAAGATTATGTTGGTTTTAATAGTTCTGATGCTATTTATTTAATTACACCAGATCGTTTTGCAAATGCAGACGAATCTACAGATGTTATCAAAAATTTAAAAGATACTTCTTTAGATAGAACAGATGGTTACAAACGTCATGGTGGAGATTTAAAAGGAATAATAAATCATATAGATTACATATCTAATTTAGGTTTTACTACTGTTTGGCCAACACCAGTTTTATTAAATGATATGGCTAGAGGTTCCTATCATGGTTATGCAATTACAGATTATTACACAGTAGACCCTCGTTTTGGAACCATGGCCGATTATAAAAAGTTAGCAGATGATTTAAGAGAAAAAGGCATGAAACTCATCATGGATCAAGTTGCAAATCATTGTGGTTTAGAACATTGGTGGATGAAAGATATTCCTTTTGATGATTGGGTAAATAACCAAAAAAACTACGAAGATAATATCGATAATTGGGGTTGGGAATCTAATATCGGTTCTAATCACAGAAGAACTACAAATCAAGATTTTTACGCTTCAGAGTCAGATAAAAAAGGAAATAACGAAGGTTGGTTTGTTGCAGATATGCCTGACCTAAATCAGAGAAATCCATTTATGGCAAAATACATTATTCAGAATAGTATTTGGTGGATAGAAACGTTAGGTTTAGGTGGAATTAGACAAGACACTTACCCTTATCCAGATAAAGATTTTATGTCTGATTGGGCAGGAGCAATTATGGCAGAATACCCAAATTTTTCTATTGTTGGCGAAGAATGGAGTTACAACCCATTATTGGTTGGTTATTGGCAAAAAGGTGCAAATAATAAAGACGGTTATGAGTCTAATTTAAAATCACCAATGGATTTTCCAATGCAAAAAGCTATAATAGATGGTATAAATGAAGAAGAATCTTGGGACAAAGGTTTGGTGAAATTGTATGAAGGTTTGGCAAACGACTTTCATTATACAACACCAAAAGATATTATGGTTTTTTTAGACAATCATGATAAAAGTAGGTTATACACAGAAGTAAAAGAAGATGCAGCCAAAGCTAAAATGGCGTTCAGTTATATGTTATTGTTGCCAAGAATTCCACAAGTTTATTACGGAACAGAAATTTTAATGGACGATTCTGCAAATCCTGGAGATCATGGCTTAATTAGAACAGATTTTCCTGGAGGTTTTAAAGGAGATAAAATAAACGCATTTACTGGAACTGGTTTGTCTGAAAAGCAAAAAGACATGCAGAGTTTTGTGTCTAAATTACTAAACTACAGAAAAAATAGTAAGGCAATTCATGATGGTAAAACCATTCACTTTGCACCTTTTATGGGAACTTACTTTTTGTTTAGAATTTTAAATGATGAAATTGTTGTGCATATAATCAACAAAAATGATAAACCAATTACAATCGACTTAAAAAGATACGCAGAAATTGGTTTAGAAGGGAAAACTTTAAAAAACCTTATTTCTGGGCATGATTATATTTGGGGAGATTCTATGGAATTAAAAAACAAAGGAAGTATCATTTTAACCACAAAAAAGTAAAATTTTCAAATCAGAATCTGTCAGTTCGAGTAATTCTGATTTTTTATCAGAATTGTATCGAGAACTTTTAAAGAACAAAATATGAAAAATATAATTATTCTTTGTTTAATGCTGTTTATTATTTCTTGTAAATCAGAAAGTAAGGAGAATAAGAAAGAAGAAAAAAAGGTTGATAATATTTCTGCAAAAGTACTAGAAGATGCTGTATTAACCGCAGGAAAATTAATAAGAGTAGATTCTTTTCCTACAAAACACATTACTCCAAGACCTGTAGATGTTTGGTTACCAGAAAATTATTCTGATGAAAAAAAATATGCAGTTTTATACATGCACGATGGTCAAATGTTGTTTGATGAAACCACTACTTGGAATAAGCAAGAATGGAAAATAGATGAAGTTGCATCAAAATTAATGAAAGAAGGTGTTACTAAAGAATTTATAGTTGTTGGTATTCACAATATTGCAGCATTAAGATGGTTGGACTTGTATCCAGAAAAAGCCATGAATTTTTTAACAAAAGAAGAGTTAGAAAGGGTTAAAAGTTTATCGAATAATGATTTTACTTTAGAAGATTTAAATGGTGATGAATATTTAAAATTTTTAGTTGAAGATTTAAAACCTTATATAGACAAAACATATTCTGTTTACACAAATAAAGAAAACACATTTGTGGCTGGTTCTTCAATGGGTGGCTTAATGTCCATGTACGCAATTTCTCAATATCCAGACGTTTTTGAAGGTGCAGCTTGTATTTCTACACATTGGGTTGGCGCAAAACCAATAGAGAATAATCCATTACCAAATTCAATTCTTACTTATTTAGAAAAGAATCTTCCTGATGTAAAAACACATAAAATGTATTTTGATTATGGTAATAAAACTTTAGATCAGTTTTATCCTGTTTATGCACCCAAAGTTGATTCTATTTTTCTAAATAACGGATTTACAGAAGCAAATTTCAAAAACTTATTTTTTGAAGGAACAGATCATTCAGAAATTTCTTGGCAAAAAAGAATAGATATACCATTAACATTTTTACTGAAAAAATAACGTCATTCTGAATTTGTTTCAGAATCTCATAAACTAATTTATGAAAACATTAAAACTCCTTTTTTTATTTTTTTTCTTATCTACTTTTTCATTTGCTCAAAACTCAAATAGAATTTTTAAAAAAGCTTCAGTTATAAAAGATGATATTTTAAATGTAGAAGTTAATGATGGATTTTATCTAATAAAATTTTACAATTCTAAAATTGTTGAAACTTCTTTTATCCCAAAAGGAGAAACATATTCTCTAAAATCTCATGCAGTAATTTTAGACAGAAATTCAACAGATGTAACTTTTAATGAAGTTTCAAATTATATAAATTTTTCATCAAGAGGTGTTTTAGTAAAAGTTCAAAAAGCGCCATTTAAAATCTCTTATTTTTATAAAAACGAAGAAATTACATCAGAAAAACAAGGCTATTTTAAGTCGAAACACAATCCTTTAGAAACAGTAAAAGGTAATATTATTGCAGAAGAAACCGAGAAAATAGAATTCAATTTAACTTCAGATGAAATTTTATATGGAGCAGGAGCAAGGGCTTTAGGAATGAACAGACGTGGTAATCGTTTGGCATTATTTAACAGAGCGCATTATGGTTATGAAACACATTCAGAAATGATGAATTTTACGTTACCAATTGTAATTTCATCAAAAAAATACATGCTTCATTTTGATAATGCACCAGTTGGTTATTTAGATTTAGATAGTAAAAAAGACAATTCTTTAACTTATGAAACCATTTCCGGTCGTAAAACGTATCAAGTAATTGTTGGTGATTCTTGGATTGATTTAATAGATAATTATACCAATTTAACAGGAAAACAGCCTTTGCCTCCAAGATGGACTTTAGGTAATTTTTCCAGCAGATTTGGCTATCATTCTCAAGAAGAAACAGAAAATACCATTGCTAAATTTAAGGAGGAAGAAATTCCTGTAGACGCTGTTATTTTAGACTTGTATTGGTTTGGAAAAGAGATGAAAGGAACCATGGGGAATTTAGAGGTTTACAAAGATTCTTTCCCAGATATGAAAGGAATGATTTCTAATTTTAAAAAGAAAGGTGTAAAAACAGTTTTAATTACAGAGCCATTTATTTTAACCAACTCTAAAAAATGGAATGATGCTGTAGAAAAAGATGTTTTAGCGAAAGATTCTGTAGGGAATTCTGCAAAATATGATTTCTATTTTGGAAATACAGGAATTGTAGACATCTATAAGAAAGAAGGAAAAGAGTGGTTTTGGAATATTTACAAAGACATTTTAAGTCTTGGAGCAAAAGGACTTTGGGGAGATTTAGGTGAGCCAGAAGTACATCCAACTTGGGTGCAACATGCAACAGGTTCTGCAAATGAAGTCCATAATATTTATGGACACGATTGGGCAAAACTAATTTTTGATGGCTATAAAATTAATTTCCCTAACGAAAGACCTTTTATTTTAATGCGAGCAGGTTATTCAGGTTCACAACGTTTTGGAATGATTCCTTGGTCTGGAGATGTAAACAGAAGTTGGGGTGGTTTGCAAAGTCAGCCAGAGATTTCTTTACAAATGGGAATGCAAGGTTTGGGTTATATGCATTCTGATTTAGGCGGATTTGCAGGCGAAAATTTAGATGATAATTTATATACTCGTTGGTTACAATATGGTGTTTTTCAACCCATTTACAGGCCTCATGCACAAGAAGATGTAGCAAGTGAACCCGTTTTTAGAAGTGAAAAAGCAAAGAAATTAGCAAAAAAAGCTATTGAATTGCGTTACAAATTACTGCCTTACAATTACAATTTAGCGTTCGAGAATAACCAAAAAGGAACACCTTTAATGCGCCCAATTTTCTTTGAAGAAGATGATAAAAAATTAATGACAAATGCCTCTACTTATTTATGGGGAAAAGATTTTTTAATCACGCCAATTTTAAAAGATTCAGTAAAAACAAAAGAAATTTATTTTCCGAAAACTGCAAATTGGTTCAATTTTTATTTTGATGAAGAAAAAATTGAAGGCGGACAAACAAAATCAGTAAAAGTGAAGCAAAAATCAATTCCAACTTATGTGAGAGGTGGCGCTTTTATTTTGATGACAGATGTAATTCAAACTACAGACGATTATGATGGCGACAAATTAGAACTGCATTATTATTATGATGCTTCCGTTACAGAAAGTGAAAGGACTTTTTATAACGATGATGGAGTTACTGCAAATGCGTTTGAAAAAGAAAATTACGAGTTGTTACAATTTGAAGCAGAAACTTGTAAAAGATGGTTAGAAATTGATTTGGAAGCCCAATTAGGAAGTAATTGGAAATCAACAGAAAAAGAAATTATGTTAGTTATTCATAACATCAATTGGAGTCCGAAAAAGATAAAAGTGGCAGGAAAAAGAAGAAAAATTACTCCAGAAAACAATGTTTTAAAAATTCCTGTAAAATGGAATACTAAAAAAGAAGTAGAAATAAAAATATCATTAAAATAAGCCGAATTATGAGAAAAATATACAGCGTTTTAACCGTTTTAGTTTTAAGTATCTTAATTGGTTGTTCAACAGAAAAAGTTTCAGAAAAGAAGATGAAGAGTACAGTTACGAAGAAAAAAATAGTGGTTTATCAGGTTTTTACACGTTTGTTTGGGAACACAAATACCACCAACAAACCTTGGGGTACAATTGAAGAAAATGGTGTTGGTAAATTCAATGATTTTACAGACAAAGCTCTAACTGAAATTAAAAATTTAGGTGTTACGCATATTTGGTACACAGGCGTTCCTCATCATGATGTAATTCGAGATTATACAAAATACGAAATTTCAAATGACGATCCAGATGTTGTAAAAGGTAGAGCAGGATCTCCTTACGCAGTAAAAGATTATTACAACGTGAATCCGGATTTGGCTGAAAATGTAACAAACAGATTGCAAGAATTTGTAGCTTTAATAGAACGTTCTCATAAAAACGATTTAAAAGTGATTATTGATATTGTTCCAAATCACGTTGCAAGAAATTACCAAAGTTTATCAAACCCAGAAGGAACCAAAGATTTTGGTGCAGAAGATGATACTTCTTTAGAATACCATGTAGATAATAACTTCTATTACGTGCCAAACAAAGCATTTGAAGTGCCAGATTTTTTAAATGGATATTTACCTCTAGGTGGCGAAAAACACCCACTTTCTGATGGTAAATTCGATGAAAATCCTGCAAAATGGACAGGAAATGGCGCGCGTTCTCCTAAACCAAGTTTTTATGATTGGTACGAAACTGTAAAAGTAAATTATGGGATTTCTCCAGATGGGAAAAAGGAATTTGACGAATTACCAACAGATTTTGATAATGAAAATTATAAAAAACATTTCGAGTTTTGGAAAGATAAAAAAGTACCAAATTCTTGGATAAAATTTAGAGATATTGCTTTGTATTGGATTGCTAAAGGAGTAGATGGTTTTAGATATGACATGGCAGAAATGGTGCCTGTTGAATTTTGGAGTTTTATGAACTCTGCAATCAAAATGAAAAATGAAAATGCTTTTTTATTGGCAGAAGTGTATAATCCTAGTTTGTATAGAGATTACATTAAAAAAGGAAAAATGGATTATTTATATGACAAAGTTCAGTTGTATGACACTATAAAACACGTAATGCAAGGAAAGGGTTTAACAGATAATATTCCACCAATTATTGAAGATTTAAAAGATATTGAACATAATATGTTGCATTTTTTAGAGAATCATGACGAACAAAGAATTGCGAGTCCAGAATTTGCTGGAAATGCCCTAAAAGGAAAACCAGCAATGGTAGTTTCTACCACAATTTCTACAGCACCAACAATGGTTTATTTTGGTCAAGAATTTGGTGAAGATGGTTCCGAAAATGCAGGTTTTGGAAGTCCGTCAAGAACTTCAATTTTCGATTATGTGGGTGTTCCAACTTTACAAAGATGGGTAAATGATAAAAATTTCGATGGAGGAAAATCAACCAAAGAAGAACTCGATTTAAGAGATTTTTACAAACGTTTATTAAACTTTACTATTAAAAGTGATGCTTTAATGGGAGAATATGCAGATTTACATCAATATAATAGAGAAAATACGCCAAATTATACACACAAAATATTGTCATATACTCGTTTTTCAGAAGATGAAAAATTGGTAATTATTTCTAATTTCGATGATAATGAAGCCTTTAAATTTCAATTAAAAATTCCTTCAGAAATTATTAAAAAATGGAATTTAGAAGAAGGAACTTATGTATTGAAAGATAAACTATACAATACAAAATCATTTAATTTAGTTGTGAATAATTCAGTAGGAAATATTAATATCGTTATCAATCCATTAGAATCTTTTATTCTTCAAATCCAATAAAATTTATCATGAAAAAAATATTCTTCATTTTCATTTTTGTAGCTATCATTAGCTGTAAAGAAAATACATCAAACAATAAAGAAGTAAAACTAACTGCAAAAAAAGAATTTGTTTGGGAAGGAGCAAACATCTACTTTTTGTTAACAGATAGATTTAATAATGGCGATACTTCTAATGATATTAATTTTGATAGAACCAAAGAAACTGGTAAGTTACGTGGTTTTGAAGGTGGAGATATTAAAGGAATTACGCAAAAAATTGAGGAAGGTTATTTTACCAAATTAGGAATCAACGCTATTTGGATGACGCCAATTGTAGAGCAAATTTATGGTGGAACAGATGAAGGTACAGGGCTTTCTTATGGTTTTCATGGGTATTGGGCTAAAGATTGGACAAAAATTGACCCAAATTACGGAACAAAAGAAGATCTTAAAGAATTGGTAAAAATTGCTCATAAAAACGGAATTAGAGTTTTGTTAGATGCAGTAATTAATCATACAGGACCTGTTACAGAAAAAGACCCTGTTTGGCCAAATGATTGGGTTCGTACAGAACCACAATGTACTTATGATAATTATGAACACACAGTATCTTGTACTTTGGTTAAAAATTTACCAGATATTAAAACAGAAAGTAATGAAAACGTAGCTTTGCCTCCACAATTAGTTGCAAAATGGAAAGAAGAAGGACGTTATGAAGAAGAAGTTGCAGAATTAGATGCATTTTTTGAAAGAACAGGCCATCCAAAAGCACCTCGTTTTTATATTATAAAATGGCTAACAGATTATATTACAGAATTCGGAATTGATGGTTATAGAGTAGATACAGTAAAACATACAGAAGAATTTGTGTGGCAAGAATTTAAAGAAGAATGCGATGTAGCTTTTGCAGAATACAAGAAAAATAATCCTGAAAAAGTTTTAGATAATAATGATTTTTATTTAGTTGGAGAAGTATATAATTATGCAATTTCTCACGGAAAAGCATTTAGTTTTGGTGATAAAAAAGTCAATTATTTTGATAAAGCATTTAATAGTTTAATCAATTTTGAAATTAAATGGAATGCTAAACAAATGACCGAAAAAGACGTTTTTCATAAATATGATACAATTCTTCAAAATGAATTAAAAGATTACGGAATTTTAAATTATATGACTTCTCATGACGATGGTCAACCTTTTGATAAGGAAAGAAAAATGCCTTTTAAAACAGCTACAATGTTAATGATAACACCTGGAACTTCTCAAGTGTATTATGGAGACGAATCTGCTAGAAATTTAACAATTGAAGGTACAGTTGGTGATGCAACTTTACGTTCTTTTATGAATTGGGACGATATAAAAAACAATGTTAAAACACAGGAAGTATTAAGTCATTGGCAGAAGTTGGGGCATTTTAGAGCAAACCACATGTCAGTTGGCGCAGGAAAACATCAATTAATATCAGAAAAAAATGGTCTATTTTTCTCAAGAGTTAGAAATGAAGATAAAGTTGTAATTGGTATAAATATAATAGAAAACAAGATAGATATAGATGTTTCTTCTGTATTTAGTAATGGTGATATATTAAGAGATGCTTATTCTAATAAAGAAATTGAAGTAAAAGAAGGGAAAGCAAGTTTTATGTCAGAATTTAGTGTTGTTTTATTGGAAGATAAACAATAAATAAAACGCAAAGATTAGTCTTTAGTTACTTTATCATATTCACTAATCATGAAATATGCCCATAGAACTACGCAAAATCCAACAAAAATAGAAAGGTATAAAATTATCTTATCTGCGCTCATTATAAATAAGTTTTATGTAAATCATTACACCTAATAGAGTTGGTGCCCAAAGACCAAGGAAAACTCCATGTAATCTATAACCAGTTAAAAAAAGGTATTCTGCTACAATGATAATTAATGCGCACAACAATAGCATTAAAAAATTACCTATTCCTATTTTTTTTATAAAATTCATTTACCTGTTTATTGCTTCCTATAAAAATAATTAAAAATTATTCTTTTTACAGTAAAAAAGAGTTTTAAGTTTTATTTTATTTGTGTTATTAATAAAATACACTTAACTTCAACCTTTTATAAACTATACATTTCATTACTTCAGTTTTGTACATGCTTAATTATTAGTATTTTATATCTTTTGTTAGCCAAACATTTTTTTTGAATGAAAAAACATTTCCATACACAGTTATTAGCGCTTCTACTTTTTTTCCCTTTTTTTAAATCTACTTGTCAAGAGTTTCCTCCAATAAATATTTTTACAACAGAAAATTATGGAGCAGAGAACCAGAATTGGGACATTTCTCAATCTGAGAACAAATTTATTTATGTAGCAAATAATAAGGGATTATTAGAATATAATGGTGCTATGTGGCATTTATATCCTACACCTAACCAAACTATAATGAGGTCTGTAAAGGTTATCGAAGATAAAGTATTCACAGGCTTTTATATGGATTTTGGATTTTGGATAAAAAATAAATTTGGAGTATTAGAGTATACTTCAATTACAAAAGAACAAAATGTTGAAATGCTCGAAGATGAGCAAGTTTGGAGTATTTTAGAAGTTGATGGTTGGATGTTATTTAAGTCTTTAGAAAGAATTTATTTATATAATATAGATAGTAAAGCTTTAAAAGTTATTAAGGCAGAAAACAGGATAGAAAAAATATCTAAAGTTGATGGGGTTATTTATTTTCAAGAAATAAATAAAGGTGTTTTTAAGATAGAAAATGGTGTGCCTAAACTAATTTCGGATGATATTATTTTAAAAGAGAATATCCTAGTAGAAATTTTTAAAACAGAGGATAAATTATTGTTTTTAACGCAAGAGAAAGGTTTCTATTTTTTAAGTAAAAATAATATTGAAAAATGGAAAGTTTCTTCTGAAAATAAGATAGCTGGAAAATTAATATACAGTGCAAAAAAATTAAAAAACGGAAATTTTGTTTTAGGAACTATTTCAAATGGATTAATTTTTTTATACGGTAATGGAGACTTCAATTACCAAATTACCCAAAGTTCTGGTTTAAGTAATAACACAATACTTTCTGTTTTTGAAGACCAAGAAAATAACATTTGGTTAGGTTTAGATAATGGAATTAATTGTGTAAATAACGCTTCACCTTTTAAGTTTTTTACTCAAAAAAATGATTTTTGGGGTACTATATACACTTCTGTAGTTTATGAAAATAATTTATATATAGGTACAAACCAAGGTTTGTTTTACAGGAATGTTAATTCAGAAAAACCGTTTCAATTTATAGAAAACACTCAAGGTCAAGTATGGAGTTTAGTTGTTTTAGAAGACACTTTGTTTTGCGGGCATAATACAGGTACATTTATTATTGAAAAAGGTAAATCTGAAAAAATTAACAATGTTCAAGGAACTTGGGATATTGTACAAAAAGATAAAAATACTTTAATTCAAGGGAATTATGATGGCTTATATGTATTAAAAAAACAAGGTTTAAAATGGGTTTTAAGAAATAAAATTGAAGGGTTTAATACCTCAAGTAGGTTTTTTACACTTTTAGAAAATGATAAAATTATTGTAAACCATGAGTATAAAGGGGTTTTTAAATTAAGAGTTGATTCCGAATTTAGAAAAGTTATTAAGCAAGAGAAAGATTCTAGTGTAAGTAAAGGAATTCATTCTAGTCTAGTGAAATATAATAACGATATTCTTTATACAAGTAAAAAAGGGGTGTTTAAGTATGAATTAGATAAAAATAAATTTGTAAAAGAATCAACTTATAGTAAGTTAATTCCTAAAGAAAATTTTACATCTGCAAGATTAGTTAATAATTTGTCAAGTAATAAATTATGGTCTTTTACTAGTGAAGATATAAAGTATTTAATTCCAGGTAAATTAAGTAACAAACCAATTATAAAAAGTATACCTATTTCAGAAAACTTAAGAAAAGCTAAAACTGGGTTTGAAAACAGTATTCAAATTAAGAATAATAAACAGCTTATAGGTACAAGTAAAGGATATTTAATAGTAGATTTAAAAAAAGTAAAAGAGCGTGAAGATTTTAATATATCTATAAATAAAGTATATAGTTTTCCATTAGATCAAGAAAAAAGAAGTGTAAATTTATCTAATAACATAACCTTTCATAATAAAGAAAACAATGTTGAATTCTTTTTTAGTGTGCCTAATTACACTAAAACATCTACAACCAAATATCAATATCAATTATTAGGGCAAAATAAAGATTGGAGTTCTCCAGTTTCCTCAAATAGTATTTTGTTCGAAAATATTCCGTTTGGAAATTACACTTTTAAAGTTAGGGCAATTATTAATAATAAATTAAGTAGTAACGAAGCTAAATTCAGTTTTAAGATAGAAAAACCTTGGTATCTATCTAATATAATGGTGGTAATCTATATTGTGCTAATACTTTTATTGTTTTTTGTTTGGCATATAATTTCTAGAAGATATTATAAAAAGCAAAGAGAGAAATTACTTTATAGAGCACAAAAAGAACTTGAGCTTAAGGAATTAGAAAGTAAGCAAGAAATCATGAAACTTAATAATGAAAAATTAAGAGTAGACATAGATAGTAAAAGTAGAGAGTTAGCAAGTTCTACTATGAATATTATTAAGAAAAATGACTTCTTAAACACTATTAAAACCGAGTTAGTAGATGGTGGTGAGAAAAATATACCTAAAGTTGTTAAGATTATAGATAAGAATTTAAACAATACAGATGATTGGAAGATGTTTCAAGAAGCATTTAATAATGCAGATAAGAAGTTCTTAAAAAAGATGAAAAACAAACATCCAGAATTAACTCCAAATGATTTAAGGTTGTGTGCGTATTTAAGGTTAAACCTCTCATCTAAAGAGATTGCGCCTTTATTAAATATTTCTCCAAGAAGTGTAGAAGTTAAGCGTTATAGGTTGCGTAAAAAAATGAACTTACCTCATGATTCTAACTTAACAAATTACATTTTAGAAATTTAGCAACCAATCATTGTTGTAAATCACCTATACAATACCACAACATCTATTTTTTTAACCTTTTTTTAGTATTCGTTTTTCCTTTATATATCTCAAAATACAAGGTTTTTTTACATTGTATGTTTTTTGTTGCGGTTGTTTTTAAGGATATAACAGTAAAAACATAATAAATTTGTAGAAATAATAATAAAGTCTTAATTCATGAGAAAAAAAATCACATTATTACTCTTACTGTTTATTACAGTTTGTTTAAACGCACAAACAATAAATGTAAAAGGAGTTGTTAAAGACGCCGCAACTGGAGATATGTTGCCAGGTGTTAGTGTTATCATTAAAGGTTCAACAGTTGGAGCGGAAACAGATTTCGATGGTATGTATGCTTTATCTAATGTAAAACAAGGATCTACTCTTGTGTTTAGCTATTTAGGCTATAAAACTAAAGAAGTAACTGCTAAAAGTGTTCTTAATGTAATGTTAGAAGAATCTGCAGAATCTTTAGATGAAATTGTTGTAGTAGGTTATGGGAAACAAAAACGAAAAGATGTTACAGGTTCTGTGTCATTGGTAGGTGCAGAAACATTAGAAGCTCTTCAGCCAATTAATGCAGCAGCTGCTCTACAAGGTACAAGTGCAGGTGTGGCAGTTAATCTTTCATCAGGTGCACCTGGTGCAGGAGTAAATATTTTAATTAGAGGTATTAGTTCTAATACAAACAACCAGCCTTTAACAATTGTAGATGGGTATGAAGGTGATTTGAATAGTGTAAACCCAAATGATATTGAATCTATTACTATACTTAAAGATGCACAAGCTGCCATTTATGGAATTAAAGGTGCAAATGGTGTAGTATTAGTAATCACAAAAATTGGTAAAAAGAACAAAGCACCAACTGTTAGGTATGATAGTTATGCTGCAATTCAACAAACTACTCGTAAGTTAAATTATCTAAATGCAACAGAATATGCATTGGTTTTAAATGAAGCCTATGCAGCAAGTGGTCAGTCTCTCCCTTTTAACAATGTTAGTAATTTAGGTGTAGGTACAGATTGGCAAGATGAATTGTTTAATGATGCTTTCTTAATAAACCATAATATTAGTTTGTCTGGAGGTGGAGAAAATTTTAAATATTTTGTTAGTGCTTCTCGAACAGAACAAGATGGTATTATTGCTAAAGAAAAATCTAATTTTATAAGAAATAATATAAAATTGAATTTAGGAGTAGATGTTACTGATAAATTAAACTTCTCATTAATTAGTAATTACTTTACATCTGCCTCTAAAGGATTTTCTGGTTCTGTATTATTTAATGGTTTAAATTACGCACCAACTTATACTACAGACCAAGATGATACTAATAACTTTTTAGGAATTGAAATAGTAAATCCTTTAAGTCAATTAGCAAATACTTTTGGTGAAAACAATGGAAACGGTATTGAAGGAAATTTTAAATTAGAATATAAACCAATTGAGGGTTTAAGTATAACTTCTAGATTAGGTTACAAGATCTTTAATGAAAAACAACGCTCATTTACACCAATTCAGAATTATGGAGCTAGTAAAGTTTTTAATCAAACTCAAAGTTCTGTATATCAATTTAAAGCAACTTCTACAAGAGTAGTTTTTGAGAATTTTGCAACTTATAATAAAACTTTTGCAGAAAATCATAACACAACCTTTACATTAGGTACAAGTGTGCAAAATGATTTATTTGATGGTATTTACGCATCTGGTGTTGATGTGCCAAATAATTCTTTTGAATTTGCAGATCTAAGTTTAACAGATCCGCAAAATGAACAAAGAAGTTTAAACTCTGGTAGTAGTGATGTACGTTTAATTTCTTACTTCTCTAGATTACAGTATGACTATAAAGGGAAATATTTATTTTCTGGTTTAGTTAGAAGAGATGCTGCTTCAGTATTTTCTCAAAACCAAAGAGTAGATTATTTTTGGTCTGCAACTACTGGTTGGAAGGTTTCAGAAGAAGATTTTTTAAAAGATAGCGAAACTATTAACTTCTTAAAGTTAAGAGCAAGTTATGGTACTTTAGGTAATTTTGTAGGTAACAATTTATACAGATCTTTACTAGACGGAGAAGCAACTTATGTTTTTGATGGAGATTTAGCTTCTGGTAGAGCACAAGGTAGATTGCCTAACCCACAAGCTCAATGGGAAACTGCAGAAAAATTAGATATTGGTTTAGATATTAATTTCTTTGATGATAAATTAACTGTTGTTGCAGATTACTTTAGAGAAAGTAGAAAAGATTTATTAATAGAAAACTTTCCGGTCTCTGGTATTTTAGGGTCAGGGGCTCCAGGAGGAGGTAACCCTACAGTAAATGCAGGTGTTTCTAGAAATACAGGTGGAGAATTAGCTATAAATTATAAGGCGATAAATAAAGAAGACTTTTCTGTAAATCTAGGATATAATGTAACCTATGTAAAAAATGAAGTAACAGAAGTTTTAGGAGGTGCTTTTGTAGAAGGAGGTGGTTTTGCAATTGGTAACCCAGCACCATCAAGAATGGAAGTTGGACAGCCAATTGGATATTTCTATGGTTTACAAACAGATGGTATTTTTCAAAATCAAGCAGAAGTTGATGCACATCCATCACAAGATGGTTTAGGTTCTAACCTTACTTCACCAGGAGATATTAGATATAAAGATGTAAACAATGATGGAGTTATTGATTTTAACGATAGAACTAATATAGGTAAACCACAAGCAGATTTTTACATGGGTTTAAACCTTTCAGTAAATTATAAAAACTGGGATTTTGCAACCTATTTATATGCCGAAGTTGGAAAAGAAATAGTAAGAAATTACGAGCGTTTTTTACCAAATGTTAACAAACCTAATTATTATTTAGCAAGATGGACAGGAGAAGGAACAAGTAACTCTGTACCAAGATTAACAAACGACGCTACAAATAACAAGTTGTTTTCAGATTTCTTTGTAGAAGATGGTTCTTTCTTACGTATGCAAAACATTCAAATTGGATATAGTTTTTCACCTAAAACTCTAGAGGCAATAGGCTTAACAAAGTTAAGATTATATACTACTGTTAATAATGTATTTACATTAACTGAATATTCAGGATTCGATCCAACAATTAATGGTGGAGCAATTGGTGCTGGTATAGATTATGGTTCTTACCCATCTGCAAGACAATTTATTTTAGGTTTAAATGTTACATTTTAAAAATTAGAAAGATGAAAAAATATATTCAAAAAATAAAAGTAAGCATCTTCTTTATCGCAAGTTTAGTTTTGCTAAATGCTTGTTCAGATGATTATTTAGACAATACAAAATTATATGCAATCGATTCAGAATCATTCTTTAATTCAGAAGCAGATTATTATAACGCACTTGTTGCTGCTTATGATCCTTTACAATCTACATTTATAAATGTATTAATGGGAGAAATAGCTTCTAATAATACACTTTGTGGTGGTGAAAGTGCAACAGATGTGCCCGGTTATCAACAAATTGATGATATGACACATTCTCCAGTAAATGCACAATTAAAAAATCTTTGGGATTGGATGTTTGGAGGAGTTAATAGAGCTGCTTACATTATCGAAAATAAAGATAAAACAGACTTTGAGGGAAATGAAGTTATAATTGCAGAAGCTTATTTTTTAAGAGCATATTACAATTTCGAATTGGTTAAATGGTTTGGTGATATTCCTATTAAACCAGAAGGTCGTTTTAAACTTGGTGAAGAAAAAACAATACCAAGATCTCCAAAAGCAGATGTTTATGCTTTAATTGAGAGTGATTTAAAATTTGCAGTAGCAAATTTAAATTATACAGCTCCTCAAGTAGGTAGAGCAACAAAAGGTGCTGCAGAAGCATTGTTAGGAAAGGTGTATTTATTTCAAGACAAATTTTTAGAGGCATCAACAACTTTAGAAAGTGTAATTGTAAATGGTCCTTATATGTTAGAGTCAGATTATAACAAAATCTTTGAATTTCAAGGAGAAAATGGTTCTGGTTCAGTTTTTGAAGTACAATATACAGATATAGAAGGTGCTGGTTTTGGATGTTTGCAGTGTAGTGAAGGAAATGTGGCTGTAGGTTTTCAGGGAGTAAGAGGTTATTCTGGAGATTTATACACTTCTGGTTTCAGTTTTAATGTGCCAACTCAAGAAATGGTAGATCAATTCGAAGCAGGAGATAATCGTAAAGACGTAGCTATTTTAGATATTAATGCATGGTCTACTGCAACAGGAGCAAGTTTTACAACTGGTTATGAGCACACTGGGTATTTCAACAGAAAATACATTCCTAGAAAAAGAAGTGCAGATGCAGCAGGAGATTTAAACTTAACAAACCCTAATAATTACAGAGCAATTCGTTTTGCAGATGTTTTATTAATGGCTGCAGAGGCAAACAATAGAAAACCTAGTGCAAATGATACAAAAGCTAGATTATATCTAAATAGAGTTAGAGCGAGAGCTTTTGGTAACTCTAATAACGATATTACTGCTGGTGGTTCTGCTTTAACAGAGATGATTTACAAAGAACGTAGAGTTGAATTAGTTGGTGAAGGTCATCATTTTTTCGACTTGGTTAGAACTGGTAGAGGAGCAGAAATTCCAGGATTTCAGTCAAGTAAAAATGAGGTTTTTCCAATTCCATTAGAAGAAATACAATTCTCTCAAGGAAATTGGAGTCAGAATCAAGGATATACAAACTAACATATTATACATAAAAATATGAAACAAATAAAAACAATATTCAAAGCATTAATTATACTAATATTTGTTAGTGCTTGTACAGAAAATGATAATTTAGATTTTCTAGATACAATTCCTGTACCATCGAACATATCTTCAGTGTTTGAAATTACACAAGACAATACTGGCTCGGTTACAATTACACCAAGTGCAGATGGCGCAATTTCTTTTGATGTTTATTTTGGAGATGCAACAGCAGAACCAACAAATATAGAACAAGGAAAAAACGTAAAACATACGTATGCAGAAGGTACTTATGATGTTAAATTAGTTGCTTATAACTCTAAAGGAGATACAGCAGAAGCTACTCAATCATTAATTGTGTCTTTTAAAGCACCACAAAATTTAGTGGTAACGTTAGAAAATGATGCGGCTAAATCTAAACAAGTAAATATTCTTGCAGAAGCAGATTTTGCAACTATGTATGAATTTTATTCAGGAGAAACAGGTGTTACACAACCAGTAGCATCAGGTAATATTGGTGAAACTATAAATTACCAATATCAAACTCCAGGAACTTACGACGTAAAAGTTGTTGCAAAAGGTGGAGCTATTGCTACTACAGAATATACTGAAAGTTTCGAAGTTACAGAAATTCTAGCACCAATTGAATCAGCAAAAACACCAGTAAACAGAAATGCAACAGATGTAATTTCTATTTATAGTGAAGCTTATGATAATGTTGCTGGAACTGATACTTTTCCAGATTGGGGTCAAGGTGGTCAAGGAAGTTCTTGGGCAGAATTCGATTTAAATGGAGATAAGATGTTGCAATACATTAATATTAGTTATCAAGGTATTCAGTTTGGAGCGCCACAAGATGTATCTTCTATGGAATTTATACATTTAGATGTTTGGACTGCAGATGCACCAAGATTAGAAACTTCTTTAATTAGCGCTTCTAATGGAGAAAAACCAGTTTGGTCTGACTTAACAAAAGATGCTTGGACAAGTATAGATATTCCTATTTCAGAATTTACGAGTCAAGGTTTAACAGTAGCAGACATTCATCAATTAAAATTTGTTGGAGATTCTTTTGCTGCAGGAAATGGAGCAGGAGGAACTGTATTTATAGATAACGTTTATTTCTACAAAGCGCCTTCTGGTGGGGTTTCTACTCAGGTAGTACAAGATTTCGAAGGAACTGTACCAACATTTACATCTTTTGGAGATATTGCTGCAATAGAAGTTGTTACAAATCCAGATGCAACAGGAGCAAATACAACTGCTAACGTAGCAAAAATGGTTAAAACTTCAGGTTCACAAGTTTGGGCAGGAGCATTTTTTGATGTTGCTACGCCTTTAGACGTTACCAATTATAAAACAATGTCAATTAAAACTTGGTCACCAAAATCTGGAGCAACCGTAAGATTTAAAATTGAAAACTCTGCAGATAATACACAGTTTGTAGAAGTAGATGCTACAACGTCTACAACAAATGCTTGGGAAGAATTAACTTTCGACATATCTAATGCGTCACCATCTATTACATATGATAGAGTTGTAATTTTCTTCGACTTTGGAAATGCAGGAGATGATTCAGTTTATTATTATGATGAAATTAATTTAGTAAATAACTCTGGAGGATCTAATCCGCCATTAATTTTTCAAGATTTTGAAGGAACAGCACCAGCGTTTACATCTTTTGGAGATATAGCTGCTATAGAAGTTATTTCAAATCCAGATGCAACTGGAGTTAATACAACAGCAAATGTTGCAAAAATGGTAAAAACATCAGGATCACAAGTTTGGGCAGGAGCATTTTTTGATGTTGCTACGCCTTTAGATGTTAATACTTACAAAAAAGTGAGTATTAAAACTTGGTCACCAAAATCTGGCGCAACTGTAAGATTTAAAATTGAAAATTCTGCAGATAATACACAATTTGTAGAGGTAGATGCAACTACTTCATCTGTTAACGCTTGGGAAGAGTTAACTTTTGATATTTCTAGTGCATCTTCATCAATTACTTACGATAGAATTGTAATCTTCTTCGATTTCGGAAATGCAGGAGATGATTCAGTTTATTATTATGATGAATTAGCATTAACTAATTAATATCTAAAGATTAAAAAAATGAAAAAACTTAAAAATATTTATATAATATTATTCTCTATGGCATTTACCTTTTTAGGATGTCAAGAAAACACATATGAGTTTGGAAGCATAGTAGCACCGTCTAATATTACTGTTACCGCAGAAATAGTTGGTGCAGATGCAACAAATCCAAATGGAGATGGAAGCGGAACAGTTAATTTTGTAGCAACTGCAGATAATGCAACTTCTTATACATTTTATTATGATGGAATTGGTAAAACTTCTCCAGCAGGAAATGCTACATTTAATTTTAGCATTATAGGTTTAAATACTTATACAGTGAACGTAGTTGCTTCGGGAACAGGAGGTGTAACTTCAAGTAAAGTTATTCAAGTAGATGTTTTATCTACGTATTCTGCACCAGCAGATTTAATTACAATGCTTACTAATGATAGTACGCAAGAATGGAGAGTAAAATCTGAAGACCCAGGCCATTTTGGTGTTGGTCCAGCAGATGAAGTATCTCCAATTTGGTATGCAGCTGCTCCAGGTGAAAAATCTATTACAGGAATGTATGATGACGCCTATGTTTTTAATGTAGATGGTACTATAAAATACATTACTAACAGTACTAATGACGATCCTGCAACAGATGTTTCAGGAACTATATTTGGTCAAGCACCACCAATGGATCAAGAGTTGGGTGTTAATGGTTCTGTAGCGAATCCAGGAAATGAATATGAAAATTATCCATTAGATGATTTTGATGGAATTTGGACATTAACTGCACCAAATGATCAAGAAACAATTACACTTTCAGGGAATGGATTTTTCGGTTTTTATGTAGGTGGAGATCATACTTATAAAATTATTACAAGATCAGCAACAGAAATGATGTTGAAAACTATTGGAGCAGATGGTTTAGCGTGGTTTGTAGTTTTAACAAATCAAGAACCAGCAAATAATAATTTAGTTACTCAATATACCAATTTAGTTTGGGAAGATGATTTTAATACAGATGGAGCACCAAATGCTGCAAACTGGACCTATGATTTAGGTGCTGGAGGTTGGGGTAATGGAGAACTTCAAACGTATACAAATAATGCTGAAAACGTAATAGTAGAAGGTGGTTTATTAAAAATTATTGCTAAAGCAAATGGAGGTGGTTATACTTCTGCAAGATTAAAATCAGAAGGATTACAAGAATTTACATATGGTAGATACGAGATAAGAGCAAAGTTACCAGCTTCTGAAGGAACTTGGCCAGCAATTTGGATGTTAGGATCTAACTTTAGTCAAGTTAGTTGGCCAGCAGCTGGAGAAATTGATATTATGGAGCAAACAGGTTCAGATAAAAATCAAGTTTTAAGTACACTTCATTATCCAGGTAATTTTGGTGGAGGTGGTCCTTCAGAAAAAACAACAGTAACAACTTCTACAACAGAATTTCATAATTATACTGTAGAATGGTCTGCAACAAAAATTCAGTTTGCAGTAGATGATGTTGTGTTCCATACTTTTACTAATGATTCTACATTACCATTTAATGCAGATTTCTTTTTTATCTTAAATGTAGCAATGGGTGGTACTCTTGGAGGAACTGTAGATCCTGCATTTACAGAAGATATGATGGAAATTGACTACGTAAAAGTATTTCAATAAATAATAAATTTGAATTAGTTTTTAAATAAGGTCAGTTGAAAAATGACTGACCTTATTTTTTCTAATACTTAAAATTCAACTTGTTTTTTGTTTAGTTGAATTATATTATCCAATATAAGAAATTCACAATTTTTATTTTTTAATCACCTAAAATTATGAAGAACCATTTTTTAAGCCTAGTACTTTTTTTATTCACTTTTAGTTTTTTCGCACAAGCGCAAAAAGTAAAAGTCATTAATAATGAGCAAGGAACAAAATTAGTGGTTAATGGAGAAGATTTTATGATTAATGGAATGAATTGGGATTATATTCCTATTGGAACTAATTATTCTTTTAGTTTATGGCAACAGCCAGACAACTTTATTAAACAAGCTCTAGAAGCAGAAATGAGTTTGCTTAAAAATATGGGAGTAAATGCTATTCGTGTGTATACAGGTATACAGCCTAAATGGATAGAATACATTTATGAAAATTATGGTATTTATACCATGTTAAATCATTCTTTTGGAAGATACGGACTTTCTATAAATGGAAATTGGATACCAAAAACCGATTATTCTAATCCACAAGCTCAAGAAGTTTTAATAAAGGAGGTTAAAGAATTAGTAAGCACTTTTAAAAACACACCAGGTTTGTTACTTTATTTATTAGGTAATGAAAACAATTACGGTTTGGTTTGGGAAGGCGCAGAAACTGAAGATATTCCAATAAACGAAAAAGACCATTTAGAAGCAGCTAAACATTTGTATAAAATGTTTAATAAAGCAGCTTTAGAGATGAAAGAAATAGATAAATCTCATCCAATTGCAATGTGTAATGGAGATTTAGGTTTTTTAGATATTGTAGCTAAAGAATGTAAAGATGTAGATATTTATGGAACAAATATGTACAGAGGAAAATCTTTTGGAAACGCATTTAAAAGAGTGAAAAAAGAGTTGAACAAACCAATTATGTTTACAGAATTTGGTTCAGATGCTTTTAATGCTTTAACAAATTCTGAAGATCAAAAAATGCAATCTTTTTTTAATGTTAAAAACTGGAAAGAGATTTACCAAAATGCAGCAGGTTTAGGAGAAGCAGAAAATTCAATAGGTGGTTTTACATTTCAATTTAGTGATGGTTGGTGGAAAATAGGACAAACAATAAATTTAGACACGCATGAAAATGATGCAACTTGGTCTAATGGAGGTTACTATTTAGATACCAAAAAGAAGAGTAATAATATGAATGAAGAATGGTTTGGAATCTGTGCAAAAGGCCCAACAAATGCAGATGGTTTATACGCATTATATCCAAGAGCAGCATACTATTCTTTAAAAGAAGCACATGCAATTAATCCTTATGCTAAAGGAGTTACTTGTAAAACCATAAAAAAACATTTCTCAAAAATAGATTTAAACAAAGGAGTTTTAAAAGCGAAAGAAAATAAAGCGCAATTAAATAATAACAAATAAAAGTATAGACATAAAAATCTAAATATTTTCAACAAAAAAAGAACTCATATTTTTTAGATATGTTTTCATGATTAAATTATTATGACAAAAAACACAATTTTTATAGGTAATAACAAAGCCATAAATTCTTCTTTAGAAGTTACTGGAGAATTAATAAATTTTGATAACGAAGTATATTATAAAATATCCAATAGCAACAAAATGAGACCATTTTTTATGAGTCTTGTAAGTAACTCTAATCATTGGATGTTTATTTCTAGTAATGGAGGTTTAACTGCTGGTAGAAAAAATTCTGAAAGCTCATTATTTCCTTATTATACAGATGATAAAATTACTGAATCTGCAGATGTTACAGGAAGTAAAACTATTGTGCAAGTTCATAAAGATGATAAAACTTTTCTTTGGGAACCTTTTTCTGATAGAAACGAAGGAGCCTACAAAATCAAAAGAAATTTATATAAAAATAGCTACGGAAACAAAGTTGTTTTCGAAGAAATTAATGAAGATTTAGGAGTAACCTACAGATATCATTGGAATACTTCTAACGATTATGGTTTTGTTAGAAAGTCTGATTTAATTAACAATACAAATTCAAAAATTGAAGTTACAATTTTAGATGGAGTGCAGAATATTCTGCCTTATGGAGTTACATCTGCCTTACAAGAAGTAAGAAGTAATTTAGTAGATGCGTACAAAAAAAGCGAATTAGAAAAAGAAAACGGAATTGGTATTTACGCGTTAAGTGCTATTATTGTTGATAAAGCTGAACCAAGTGAAGCTCTAAAATCTAATTTAGTTTGGTCTTTGGGAGTAGAAAACCCTAAATATTTAGTTTCTTCTTTACAGTTAAATGCGTTTAGAAATGGTGAAGAAATTTATGAAGAAGTAGATATGAAGGCTGAAAAAGGCGCTTATTTTACAATTCAGAATTTATCTTTAAATGCCGATGAAGAAAAATCTTGGATGTTGATTGCGAATGTAAACCAAACTTTAAAAGGGTTTCATAGCATTGCAAATCAAATTAAAAGTGAATCTAATTTAGCTTCTTTAGTTCAAAAAAGTATTGACGAAGGAACTGCAAATTTAATAGAATTGGCAGGTGCTTCAGATGGTTTACAATTAGGCGATGTTCAATTAAGAAATACAAGGCATTTTGCAAACACACTTTTCAATATTATGAGAGGTGGAATTTTCGATAATAATTATACAATCGAAAAAGATGATTTTATAAAATATCTATCAAAAGCTAATTTTGAAGTTTATAAAAATCAACAAGAAACCATAAATAATTTACCAGAAGAATTTACTTCAGAATATATAAAAAATATAGGAAATACAAGTGAAAACAGTCATTTTAAAAGATTGTGTTTTGAGTATTTACCATTGAAGTTTAGTAGAAGACATGGAGACCCAAGTAGACCTTGGAACAAGTTTTCTATAAACACACAAAGTGAAATTGATGGTTCTAAAATTTTAGATTACGAAGGAAACTGGAGAGATATTTTCCAAAATTGGGAAGCTTTAGCGCACTCATATCCAGAGTTTATAGAAGGAATGATTCACAAGTTCTTAAACGCTACAACTTTCGATGGTTACAACCCTTACAGAGTAACAAAAGGCGGTTTCGATTGGGAAACTATTGAGCCAGATGATCCTTGGTCTTACATTGGTTATTGGGGAGATCATCAAATTATTTATTTGTTGAAGTTTTTAGAATTCATAGAAAACTATTATCCAGGTAAATTATCTAACAGTTTTACTGAAGATGTATTTGTCTATGCAAACGTGCCTTATAAAATTAAAAGTTACGAGGAAACATTACAGAATCCAAAAGATACCATTGATTTTGATGCAAAATTAGATCATAAAATAAACGAATTAAGAGAAAAAATTGGAGTTGATGGCGCTTTATTAAGAGATTCAAAAGATGCTATTTACAATGTAAATATGATGGAGAAATTGCTAGCAACTGTGTTGGCTAAAATCTCTAATTTTATTCCAGAAGGTGGTATTTGGTTAAATACACAAAGACCAGAATGGAATGATGCAAACAACGCATTGGTTGGTAATGGTGTTTCTATGGTTACACTTTATTACTTGCAACGTTTCTTAAATTTCTTTGAAGGTGTCGTTTCTAAATCAGATACTGAAACAGTTGAAATTTCTGATGAATTAGTAACTTTTTTCAACGGAATTGTTACTGCTTTAAAAGAAAATGAAACTATTCTTTCTGGTAAAATTTCTAACAAAGACAGAAGAAAAGTTTTAGATGGAGTTGGACAAGCTGGAAGTAATTTTAGAAGTTCAGTTTATAAAAACGGATTTAAAAATAAAAAAGCGACAATTTCTAAAAAGGAATTATTAGCCTTTTTCGATATCACAAAAAAATATACAGAACACACTATTAAAGCAAATAAACGAGCAGATAATTTATATCATTCTTACAATTTAATGACTGTAGAAAATGATAGTGAAGTGTCAATTTCTTACTTATCAGAAATGTTAGAAGGGCAAGTTGCTGTGTTAAGTTCTGGTTATTTATCAGCTAAAGAAGCTTTGGCAGTTTTAGACGGTTTAAAAGCAAGTGCTTTATTTAGAGAAGACCAATACAGCTATATTTTATATCCAAATAAAGATTTGGGAAGATTTGTTCAGAAGAATAACATTCCTGCTGAAGCTGTAAATAAATCAAAATTATTACAACAACTTTTATCAGACGGAAACAATCAAATTTTAGAAAAAGATGTTGTTGGGAATTATCATTTTAATGGAAACTTTAACAACGCAAATGTTTTAAAAGAAGAATTAAGTAATCTTCCTGATTCTTACAAATCTTTAATTGCAGAAGAAGAAAATGAGTTGTTAGCAGTTTATGAAGAAATGTTCGATCATAAATCATTTACAGGTAGATCTGGAACATTTTTCGGATACGAAGGTTTAGGTTCTATCTATTGGCACATGGTTTCTAAATTGTTATATGCAGCACAAGAAAACTGTTTATTAGCAATAAATTCTAATGAAAGTGAAGAGGTAATAGGTCGATTGTTAGAACATTATTACGAAATAAACGAAGGAATTGGAGCACACAAATCGCCAGAATTGTATGGTGCTTTTCCAACAGACCCATATTCTCATACACCAGCAGGAAAAGGAGCACAACAACCAGGAATGACTGGTCAAGTGAAAGAAGATGTTTTGTGTAGGTTTGGTGAAATTGGTGTTTTTGTTAAAGAAGGAAAACTACAATTCAATCCAAGATTATTAAGAAAAGAAGAGTTTTTAAAAACTTCAAAAGACTTTAATTATGTTGATGTAAAAGGAAAAAGTAAATCACTAACACTAGATCCAGAAACACTTTCTTTTACCTATTGTCAAGTTCCTGTTGTTTATAAATTATCAGATAAAAATACTATCAAAGTGTTTTTTGATGACAATTCCACTCAAGAAGTTCAAGGCTTAAAATTAGATTTAGAAATCAGTAAAATGATTTTCGAAAGAACAGGAAAAATAGAGAAACTGATTGTTTCAATTATAAAATAACAATGAGAAAAAGTAACATTATAAAAGTAAATTTTAAACTATCAATATTCATTTTAATATTGATGGTTGCTTTTGGATGCTCTAATAATAAAGAGGTAGAAAAACCTCAAAAAGAAGAAATGACAGCAGCTAAAATTTTAGGGAACCCTAATTATTTAGCTATTTCTTATGGAGGTTATAGAGAAAAATCAAGAGAGATTCAACCAACAATTGCAGAATTAAAAGAAGATATGAAAATTCTTTCTGCGATGGGAATTAAGATTTTAAGAACCTATAATGTACAACCAAAATTGCCTCATGCAGCAAATGTTTTAAAAGCAATTTCTGAACTTAAAAAAGAAGATGCAAGTTTTGAAATGTATGTAATGTTAGGTGCTTGGATAGATTGTTTAAATGCTTGGACAGACAAAACACCAAATCATGATATTGAAAGTCCAGCAAATGCTGGGGAAATTGCAAGAGCTGTTGCTTTGGCAAAACAATATCCAGATATTGTAAAAGTAATTGCAGTTGGTAATGAAGCCATGGTAAAATGGGCAGCAAGTTATTTTGTGCAACCAAACATTATTTTAAAATGGGTAAATCATTTGCAAGATTTAAAGATAAAAGGAGAATTATCTAAAGATTTATGGATTACCAGTTCAGATGATTTTTCTTCTTGGGGTGGAGGAGATTCTGTATATCACACAGAAGATTTAGAAAAATTGATAAAATCAGTAGATTACATTTCTACACACACCTATCCTTACCATAATTCACATCACAACCCAGAATTTTGGAAAACACCAAATTATTTAAGCAATCTTACTGACAAAGAAAAGGTAGATGAAGCCATGTCTAGAGCTTTAAGTTTTACTAAAAATCAGTATAGAGGTGTAGTAAATTATATGAAAAGTTTGGGAGTTCATAAACCAGTTCATATTGGAGAAACAGGTTGGTCAACAATTTCTAACGGACATTATGGAGCAAATGGTTCTAGAGTTAGCGATGAATATAAACAAGGATTATATCATCAAAAAATAAGGGAATGGACAAAAAAAGAAGGAATTTCTTGTTTCTATTTTGAAGCTTTTGATGAACAATGGAAAGATGCTGAAAATCCTAAAGGATCAGAAAATCATTTTGGATTGATAAACCTAAAAGGCGAGGCAAAATTTCCACTTTGGGAAGCTGTTGATAAAGGTGTATTTAATGGTTTAACCAGAAATGGAAAACCAATAACAAAAACCTTTAATGGTAATAAAGAAAATTTAATGAAAACAGTTTTGGTGCCTAATACAGAGTATCCAAAGTAAAACACATTTTTATGAAAACACTAAAATATATATTTAATATATCACTTTTTATGATGATGATTAGTTGTAATCAAAAAGATAATAAATTGATTGTAGATGTTTATGAAACTTCCGAAAGTGGAAATAAATTAACAAAACTTTCCAATTTTATTTCTGATAAAAATGCATCAACTATAAAATTAGATACTTCTAAAGTTTTTCAAACTATTACTGGTTTTGGAGGCGCTTTTACAGAGTCTTCTGCTTATTTGCTTAATCGATTGAGTAAAAAAAATAGAGATACAATTTTAGAAGCATATTTTTCTAAAGAAGGAGCAAACTATTCATTAACAAGAACACACATGAATTCATGTGATTTTTCTTTGTCTCAATATTCATATTCACCAGTTGAAGATGATATGGAGTTAGAACATTTCACTATTAAAGAGGATAAAGATGATTTAATCCCGATGATAAAAGATGCAATGAAAGTATCTGAAGATGGTTTTAAAATATTTGCTTCGCCTTGGACAGCTGCTCCTTGGATGAAAGATAACAAAGAATGGGTTGGAGGAAAATTACTACCTAAATATTATGATACTTGGGCACTTTTCTTTTCAAAATATTTAGATGCCTATAAAGAAGAAGGAATTGATATCTGGGGATTTACTGTAGAAAACGAACCTTTAGGAAATGGAAATAATTGGGAATCTATGCATTATTCTCCAGATGAAATGACAAATTTCGTACAACATCATTTAGGTCCAAAATTAGATGAAGATTATCCAAATGTAAAAATTTTAGGATATGATCAAAATAGAGAACACCTAAAAGAATGGGTAGATTCTCAATTTAAAAATGAGGAAACCTCTAAATACTTTGATGGAACAGCCATTCACTGGTACGCAAGTACTTATGATTATTTTCCTGAAGAATTACAATACGCACATAATAAAGCCCCTAATAAATATTTAATAGAAACAGAAGGTTGTATAGATTCTCAGGTGCCAGAATGGAATAATGATACTTGGTATTGGAAAAAAGAAGCAACAGATTGGGGTTGGGATTGGGCACCAGAGAAAGACAAATATTTACATCCAAAATATGCACCAGTCAATAGATATGCAAGAGATATTATTGGTTGTTTAAACAATTGGGTAGATGGTTGGGTAGACTGGAACATGGTTTTAGATAGACAAGGTGGCCCAAACTGGTTTAAAAATTGGTGTATTGCACCTGTAATTGTAGATCCAGAAAAAGATGAGGTTTATTTTACGCCACTTTATTATACAATGGCTCATTTCAGTAAATATATTAGACCACAAGCAAAAGTAATTGGTCTAGAAAATTCTGATAATGACTTACAAGTAACCGCAGCAGAAAACCCAGATGGCTCAATTGCAGTTGTTGTTTTTAATGAAGGAAAAACTAAAAAAAGTTTCAAATTATTTTTAGGAGAAAAAGAAACTTTAGTAAACATAGATGCGCAAGCATTACAAACGATTATGATACCAACTAAAAAAAATATTCAATAATATGTCTAACATAAAATCTTCCTCAAAAGTTCCAATGGGGCAAAAAATTGCATTCGGAATAGGAATGTTTGCCAATCAAATGTTTCCAGCTATACTTGGAATATTTATGGTGGTTTTAGTAGAAGACTTGAAGTTTACAGGTTTAATGTGGGCAATGATTTATCTTTTTCCAAGATTGTTCGATGCAATTTCAGATCCAATTATGGGTTTTATTTCAGATAATACGAGGTCTAAATGGGGAAGGAGAAGAGTCTATGTTTTAGTTGGCGGTATAATTATGGGGATTGCTTACATTTTTATGTGGCAATTATTTAAAGAGAATACGCTTCAATATAATTTTTGGTATTTCTTTTTATGGTCAATTGTATTTTATTTAGGACTTACTTTTTTTAGTGTACCATATGTAGCAATGGGTTATGAAATGAGCGACGATTTTCATGAACGAACCAATATTATGGCAATTGCACAATGGATTGGACAATGGGCCTGGGTTATAGCGCCTTGGTTTTGGGTGATAATGTACGATCCAGAATGGTTTCCTTCAGCAGATGTTGCAGTAAGAGAATTGGCAGTTTGGGTAGCAATACCTTGTGCAATTTGTGCAATAATACCAGCAATTTTTATAAAAGGAGATTCTACATTAGATAAAGATGAATATGAACCTTTAAATATTTCTAATATCGGTGGTAGTTTTAAAAAAATATTAACCAGTTTCGTGGAAGCTTTTAAAATTAAAGAATTTAGAAAATTATGTATCTCTACATTCTTTATATTTAATGCGTTTAATACTGTAGCATCACTTACATTTTTTGTAATTGTTTATAAATTATTTAATGGAGATGCTAGTGCAACAGGAATTTGGGTATCGTTATTTGGTTGTATAGGAGCATTGGGTACTACATTTTTAGTGATACCAATTGTAACTTGGTTATCTAAAGAATTTGGTAAGAAAAAAGCATTCTTAATTGCACAAACAATTTCAATTATTGGTTATATATTTTTATACTTTTTATTTATTCCTGGAAAACCTTGGTTATATATTATAGCATTACCATTCTTCTCATTTGGTATTGGAAGTTTATTTACTATCATGATGTCTATGACTGCTGATGTAATAGATGTAGATGAATTAAATACAGGTAAACGTCGTGAAGGTACTTTTGGTGCAATATATTGGTGGATGGTTAAAGTTGGTTATGCAATTGCAGGAGCATTAAGTGGGTTAATTATTTGGGCTGTAGGATTCAACCCAGATATACCAGTAATCGAACAACAACTTTCTGTAGATAATTTGCATGCATTTTTCTGTTTCTTTCCTCTTGTTGGAACTGTGGTTGCAATGTGGGTAATGAAAGATTATAGTATTGATGAAAAACGAGCAGCAGAAATAAGAGAAGCATTAGAAAAACGTAAATTAGAACTGTAACCCGGTTCGAAGAAATCAATCAATAACAATCAAATAAAAAATAAACTATAATATAATGTTATAAAGAAGTATGAGTTTTAATAATTATTTATTAAAAACCAAATCTTCTTTGTTTAATAATGTTTAAAAAAGTACTTATTAAAACTCATTAAAAAATTATTTTAATGAGTTTTTTTATTTTTTTAAACCATACTGTAATTTTAAAAAACACTACAGTTTATAAATAACCAATACATTACCCATACATAATTTAAATATTATTGATTATCAATGTGTTGTGTGTGGTTTTTTTCTGTTTAAGAAAGCTTTAGTTTATTAGCTTAAATACAGTTAATTTTAATATTTCATTACTTTTTAGCTTTTGTATGTTTTTTGTTGAGGTCTTAAAAGTTAATATAGCATATATTTAAGGTAACATTGTTGTATAACTTTTTAAATACTTATACTTATGAAAAAAATTACTTTATTATTAATGCTATTAATTTCTGCAGTTGGGTTTTCTCAACAAGAAACTTTTGAAGTTACCTTTGAAAGCGGAACAGCTGCAAGTGATGCATCAAAATGGAATGTTTTTGAGAACGACTCTAATCCAGCATTAGAAGTAGTTGCTAATCCAGATGCGACAGGAGATAATACATCAGCAACTGTGGCTAAATTCACAGCATTGGCAGCAGGTCAACCATATGCAGGAACAGAAACTATTCATTTAGAGTTAGGAGAATGGTTTTTAGAAGCTTCTAATACAAGTATAAGTATTATGGTCTATAAAACAGTTATAAGTGATGTTACAGTAAAATTTGTAAATTCTACAAGTGGTACTGTTTTTCAAATAGCTAAACCAAATACTAAAATGAATGAATGGGAAACATTGACATATGATATTTCTTCTGCAATTTCTAGTGGAGAAAATCATAATATAGATCAATTAGTTGTTTTTCCAGAATGGTCAGCTAGAACAGCAAATACAATTACATATTTTGATAATGTTACATGGACTGCAAACAGAACTAAAGCTGCAGGAAGTGGTGGTTCAGGTGGAGGATCATCAGCACCAACAACAGACGCGCCTACACCTCCAGCAAGAGCAGCAGGAGATGTTTTATCTATTTACAGTGATGCTTACACAAATGTAAACGTAACTAATTTTAACCCAGGTTGGGGACAATCAGGTGCAGTAGATGCTGCTTTTGATCCAACAGGAAATGGTACAAACACTGTATTAAAGTATTCAAATTTTAATTATCAAGGAACAGAATTCGATGCAACAGATGCTTCAGGAATGGACTTTGTACATATTGATATTTGGACAGCAGATGCCACAGATATTAAGTTTTCACCAATAAATAATGGTACTGGAGCAGGAGAGTTTTTAGTAAACGTTCCTTTAGTAACAGGATCATGGAGTAGTGTAGATATTGCTATTGCAGATTTTACAGGTATGACTTGGGATTCATTATTTCAAATGAAATTTGATGGACAAGGAGGCGTAAACCCTTCAACAATTTATATAGACAACGTTTATTTCTATAAAGGAAGCCCAGCTGTAGCAACAGCACCAACAACAGATGCACCAACACCTCCAACAAGAGCAGCAGGAGATGTTTTATCTATTTACAGTGATGCTTACACAAATGTAAACGTAACTAACTTCAACCCAGGTTGGGGACAATCAGGTGCAGTAGATGCTGCTTATGATCCAACAGGAAATGGTACAAATACTGTATTAAAGTATTCAAATTTTAATTATCAAGGAACAGAATTTGATGCAACGGATGCTTCAGGAATGGACTTTGTACATATTGATATTTGGACAGCAGATGCCACAGATATTAAGTTTTCACCAATAAACAATGGTACTGGAGCAGGAGAATTTTTAGTAAATGTTCCTGTAGTAACAGGATCATGGAGTAGTGTAGACATTGCTATAGCTGATTTTACAGGTATGACATGGGATTCATTATTTCAAATGAAATTTGATGGACAAGGAGGTGTAAATCCTTCAACTATTTATATAGATAACGTTTATTTCTATAAAGGTACTACAACTGTAGCAACTGCACCAACAACAGATGCACCAACACCTCCAACAAGAGCAGCAGGAGATGTTTTATCTATTTATAGTGATGCTTACACAAATGTAAACGTAACTAATTTTAATCCAGGTTGGGGACAATCAGGAGCAGTAGATGCAGCATATGATCCAACAGGAAATGGAACAAATACTGTATTAAAGTATTCAAATTTTAATTACCAAGGAACAGAATTTGATGCAACAGATGCTTCAGGAATGGACTTTGTACATATTGATATTTGGACAGCAGATGCCACAGACATTAAGTTTTCACCAATAAACAATGGTACTGGAGCAGGAGAATTTTTAGTAAACGTTCCTTTAGTAACAGGATCATGGAGTAGTGTAGATATTGCTATAGCAGATTTTACAGGTATGACATGGGATTCATTATTTCAAATGAAATTTGATGGACAAGGAGGTGTAAATCCTTCTACTATTTATGTAGATAATGTTTATTTTTATAAATCAAATACTGCAAGCATTAAAGACAATACTTTAGCAAACGTGAGTTTATACCCAAATCCGGCAACAAATTTTGTAACAATTTCTGCGGATAATACAATTGATAAAGTAAGTGTATATAACATTTTAGGGAAAGCCGTAAAAACAATTTCTGTAAATGATACTTCTAAAAATATTGATATTTCTGATTTGAATTCGGGTATCTATTTAATTAAATTTACTGTTAACAATGCAGTTGGAACGTCTAAATTTATTAAAAGATAAAATTAATATTGGGGGATATTAATCTTATATATTATCAATGCTCAAGATTTATTTCTTGGGCGTTTTTTTAAGATTAAAAGATTTTTCGCATATTTGTAACTCAAAACAACAAAAAAAGTATAAAATTTTAATCTATGAATATATTCAAACTACATAAATCGGACGCGATTTGCGACTATTGAAGTCAATATATTAGGTTAAATTTTAAATAAATATAGCAAAAACGTCCAAAATTCATTTTTTGGACGTTTTTTATTAAAAAAGATTTTGATTTTTTTAAAATTTAATAAATGCCAAGCAAAAGTGTAAGTTTTAATTACATATCACAATTTCAAACAGTTAACAAAAAAGGCTGTATCTGCATAAAAGCGGACAAGAATTCTACTGCCTAAAACACACTTAAACTATTGATTATAAATAAAATAAGTTAAAAATTTATTTGTGTAGTTAAAAAAGTCGTCATAGGTTTGCATCGCAATAAAGCAACAATAATCGCTGAAACAATTCAGCATAAACAACGAAGTATAATGTTCAATTATCTAATTAACAAAAACATACAAAGAGAGCTAGGTTCTTTTTATTGTTTACTTCGCGATTTTCACAAATAGAAATATAAGATACTATATATGAAAAGTCCGAAGTTGTAAAATTTCGGACTTTTTTTATGGTCATTTTTTCCTAAAAAACTTTTCCGAAACAGATTTTAAGAGAAGGAATCAACCCAAAAGTTGAGTTGCCTAAAACAAAACATCTCAAAATTAAATCATGGGAAATAAATTAAAAGGAAAAGACCTCATAAAATTGGGCTTTCCAAAGAATAATAGTATCAATATCGCTTTAGGGCAAATTAGCAGATACAGAAAAAGAGAAAAGAAAGAGCGCATTTTAGAAGAAGCAAAAGAGGTTTTAAAAACACCAGAAAAGTTTCAAGGAAATGCAATTTGGGGCAAAGTTGCAGAAGGTTTGGTAAAACCTGTGGAAGTAAAAATGCATCAATTAAGAAACACGCGAGTTCCGTTTTCTATTTATGGAGAAAATGAAATTGACGAACAAGCAAAGTTTCAATTATACGATGCTTTAAAACTACCAATTGCAGTGCAAGGCGCATTAATGCCAGATGCACATTATGGTTATGGTTTACCAATTGGAGGCGTTTTAGCGACAGATAATGCAGTAATTCCTTATGGAGTTGGCGTGGATATTGGTTGTAGAATGTGTTTGACAATTTATCCGATTTCTATTTCTTTTTTGAAAGGAAAAGTACATCAATTCGAAAACATTTTAAAGAATCATACAAAATTCGGAATGCGAGAAACGCACGATAAAAAGCAAGACCACGAAATATTTTACAGAGATGAGTTTATCGAAATTCCGTTAGTAAAACGTTTAAAAGACAAAGCATTTAAACAGTTAGGAACTTCTGGAGGTGGAAATCATTTTGTGGAATTTGGTACAGTTTCAATCACCGAAGAAAACAACGAATTCGGTTTAAAAATTGGAGAATATATTGGCGTTTTATCACACAGTGGTTCACGTGGTTTGGGCGCAAATATTGCGAAACATTACACGTATTTGGCAACTAAACAGTGTCCATTACCAAAAAATGTGCAGCATTTGGCGTGGTTAGATTTAAACACGCACGATGGACAAGAATATTGGTTGGCAATGAATTTAGCAGGCGATTATGCCAAAGCCTGTCACGATAATATTCACGATAGAATTGCCAAAGAATTGGGTGCAAAACCGATTGCGAAAATTGAGAATCATCACAATTTTGCGTGGAAAGAAATGGTAAATGACAGAGAATGTATTGTGCACAGAAAAGGCGCAACACCAGCTAAAAATGGCGAATTGGGCATCATTCCAGGTTCTATGACAGCGTCAGGTTTTATCGTTCGTGGTTTGGGAAACAAAGAAAGTTTACAGTCGGCTTCACATGGAGCTGGTAGAAAATTTTCTCGTAAAAAGTGTAAAGAAAAGTTCACAAAAAGCGATATAAAACATCAATTGAATATGAACAATATAACACTAATTGGTGGTGGAATTGACGAAGCTCCAATGGCGTACAAAGACATTAAAAAAGTGATGGCAAATCAGCAAGAATTGGTGGAAGTTCAGGGAACATTTACGCCGAAAATAGTAAGAATGGATAAATAAGACTAGAGAAGCAAGAATAAAGAAGAAAGACAAATGGTTATGGAAATATCCTTTCTTTTCTTGTCTTTTATTTATCACTACTTAAAAAATAATAAAATGAAAACTAAAATAATACAAATATCAGCAGGAAAAGGCCCTTTAGAATGTGCTTTTGTGGTTGCAAAAGTGTTAAAAATATTCCTAAAAGAATTGACAAACAATAAGATTGATTATACAATTCTCCACAAAGAAAACGGAATAGAAAATGGCACTGTGCAATCTGTAAGTATACAAATTGAAGGAAAAAATCTTGCTGATTTTACAGCAAATTGGTTGGGTACCATTCAATGGATTGGCACATCAACATTTAGAAAATTTCACAAACGTAAAAACTGGTTTATTGGTTGTTTCGAAGTTGAAAGTTCTAAATTATTAGAAATTAACGAGAATGAAATTCAATTTCAAGCAATAAGAAGCTCTGGAGCAGGAGGTCAGCATGTAAATAAAGTAAGTTCTGCAATAAGAGCAAAACATATTTCAACCGGAATTCAGGTTTTGGTTATGGATAGCAGGTCTCAACATCAAAATAAAAAAATAGCGATACAGAGATTGCAACAAAAAGTAGCCGAATTTAATTCAGAACAACAAAAAGAACAGTTTAAAAATCAGTGGGAAAATCATCAAGAAATTGAAAGAGGAAACCCAATTAGAGTTTTTAAAGGAAGTGATTTTAAACAAATAAACAAAGAAAAATCTTTTAAAAACAAGAGAAATCAGTTGAAAAAGGATTTAAGAAAACAAATAGAATAAAATGGGAACATTAACAAATAACTATGTGTATACAGCATTAGATGCATATCCATTTGAATTAGAAAAATGTATGGAAGCTTTAAATTATGCTTTATCTTATAATGATAAAGATGAAATGGCTTTAAGTTTAATGGGGCGTGTTTATGCAGAAGTTTTAACAAACTACAGTGAAGGAATCTTTTACTACAAATTAGTTTTAGCAGAAAATATAAATAATTTAGAGGTTCAACCTCATTATATAAACGCTCTAATTTGGAACGAAAACTTCGAAGAAGCAGAAGAATTTATTAAATATGCTTTAACAGTTAAAGGATCAGATAAGGCAATGCTGTATTTAAAAAGAGCTAATGTATTAGAACATACAAAAGAATATGCAAAAGCATTAGATGTTTTAAAACAAGCTCACATAAATGCTTTTAATAACGATTTTATAGAATTTATTAATAGTGAAAAAGAGCGTATTAAAGCGAAACGTTTTATTAAAGATGATTCAATAAAAGAGAAAGAAAAAGTGGTTTCAGAAGAAAAAACTAAAAAAAGGTTTAGTTTTTTATTTTAATAAGGTGTTGGCGTTAGTCAACATCTTTTTTTTGTTAGTAAATGATAATCTATATATCAATTACAATAGGAGCATTTACATTCCTATATTTATCATCCAACAAAGAAGCATTTACAAAAGTAGTTTTATTTCTAACGGTTTTACCATAAGCCTCATGAATATGACCAAATACGTGTAGTTTTGGTTTAATTTCTAAAACTTTCTTTTTTAGTTCTTCACAACCTACATATTCTCCATTTTTTGTAAGATCTAGAATTTTATGTGGAGGCCCATGAGTTATTAAAACATCTGTATCATTAGGAATCAAATCCCAATATTTTTTTATTTCTTCACCTCGTTCTCGGTTAAAAGCCCAGTTAAAGAATGTAGGTTGAATAGGAGAACCCCAGAATTTTATACCTTCGATTTCACAACCAGAATCATTTAAATAATTAAGATTTGTATCGTTTATTTTTATGTTGTTTTTTAAAGCTTCTTCAAAATAAAAATCATGATTACCAGCAATAAAAATTTTATGTTTATGTGGTTGTTTTTGAAACCAGTCTATAAAACTGTCTATTTCTTTTTTTGTACCTCTTAAAGAAACATCGCCAGCATGAATTAAAATATCACCTTCTGGAATTATAAAATTATGGTTGCCATGTGTATCAGAAATTAGAACAATTTTCATCTTGTTATTTCAACAAAGCATCTAAAGTTAAAACATCTAATTTACCATCAGCAAAAAGGTTGTTTTTTTCTTCGAAAGATTTAATTGCATTAGAAGTTTCTGCTCTGTAAATTCCATCTACAGCAATATTAAAACCATTTTTAACCAATAGTTTTTGCACTTCAAAAATTAGAGCAGTTTTTTGGTTATAAACAATTTTTTTTGAGTCACTAAATAATGTTTTCATTCTGTTTTTATAAGAAGCTAATTCTTGTTCTTGTAAATGAGTTTTTAAATCCGTTCCTGTTTCTTCTAAAAACTTTATTTCTTTATTAGAAAGTCCTTGTTCTTTTAAAAGGGCCAATTTTTCTAATCTAGCTTCGTAGTATTTAACTTTGGCTAATTTATCGGCATATTTTTTTACTGCATATTTAGTTTCTATATCATCATCTTCTGGAGTCACAACATCAATATCATTTGCAGTCCATTGAAGTTTAACCCAACTATTTAAATCTTCTATAGCATTAAAGTAATTAAAAACTAAATTTTGATTATGACATTCTGTGTCTATTTTCTTATCTGTTTTATATTCTAATTTTGGTGTATTGTATCTTTTGTATTGTTGGTATTTTCCAAACCCAATAAAAAAAGCAATAATAAGTAGTAAAAGTATAATTAATTGTTTCATAATTTTTGGCTAAATTGATATGAATAGTAAGCAAATGTAATTAAATCTATTTACAAAGAAATATAAAAATAAAAGACTTAAAAATCATTTTAACTTCTACGAAACCGTTTTCTGACGATAAATAAACCCTTTTCATCTAATAAAGGATTGAATTTGTTAATTATTAATTTAATTTTGTGAGTTGAAAAATATTAAAATAAATGAAAAAAGTATTACTCCTAATTGTATTATCAATTTTTGCATTCTCTTGCAATCAACAATCCAAAAAAGAATTAATTTTTTTAAATAAAAACGCTTACGATTATCCAGTTTGGCAAGATATGCTAACACAAGATAAAGTAAAGTTTTCTGATGTTATTTTAGCATTTAAAGCATACAGATCTAACAATATTGTAGATAAAGAAACTTTAGAACATTTCGAGAAATTCGAAAAAAGAATAAAACCAACTTTAGATAGTGATGGGTATTTGTTTTCTGAATCAGCAAAATATAAAAGATTAGAAGCATATAGAAATGCAACTAAAAACCTAGATCAACAATCAACTATAACAAATAGTTTGTCTTCTGCAACTTCAATTAGTTTTGGTGTTCCTAACAATGCAAGTTTAGGGAAATGGAAGAATATTGGTCCTTTTGGTGACCCAGATGTAAAATGGTCTGCAACTGGAAATGGTTCTTTAGAACACGTGGAATTTCATCCAACAAATCCTGCAGAAATGTATGTTTCAGCTAGAAATGGTGGTTTATGGAAAACAACAAATTATGGTAAGAATTGGACACCAATGACAGATCATTTTGCAACAGATAATGTTTCTTGTTTGTCAATTTCTAAAAAAGACCCAACCATTTTTTACATGGGAGCAGGTGAAGATAAAAAAGTTTGGTATTCATCAGACTCTGGTTCTACTTGGGAAGATAGAAGCACAGGTATAGCAGGAACAATTTATGGACTTTATTCTGCACCTGATGACGAAACTAAAGTATTAGCTGCAACTACAGAAGGTATTTATTTAACAACAAATTCTGGAACTTCTTGGACACAGAAAGTAGCAGGAAGATATTTAGATATTAGGCTTACAGATAATTGGGATTTAATTGTAGCAACTACAGATAATAATAATGATGCTACAGGTTACAAAGATTTCTTTTTTTCTAAAGACGAAGGTGTAACTTTTACAGAACAAACTGTAACTACTGCAATCGATAAAATTAATAGATTTTTCTTGGCAATTCATAAACCAACATCTGGTGCAACCCAAGTTTTTGCATATGGAATAAAAAATTCGAATACACCAACTACATTTGTTGGTTTATGGAAATCAGATTATACACCAAATCCAGCAGATGGAACATCTTTTTTTAGTTTTACAGAAGTTAAACATGCTACATATACATATCCTAATGGAGCAGTTCCTCTAATTGAAGATAGTTCTGTAGCAGCAGGTTATAAAGCAGAAACAGAAGATTATTATGGAGGTATAAATCCATATTCTTCTGCATATTATCAGAGTGATTTTTATGTAAGTCCAAACAACCCAGACTATATGCTTACTTGTAGAGAAAAAATTTGGGGATCTGAAGATGGTGGTAAAATTTGGAGTTATAAGCCAAGTTATGGTGGAAGTCATTGGGCAGATAATAGATATTTTACAACAAACAAGGCAAAAGATTCTATCTTTTTCTGTAATGATGGTGGTTTGTGGGCAATTAAAGACACAGATATGTTTCCAAGTGCTGCAACAGTTACAGCTTCTGGTTTAAGTAAAAACGATTATATGGCTTCTAAAGTCATTTCTAAAAATGGAGATATTTGTGTTGCAGAAGGTTCTCAAATGGATGTTAGCCAGCTAGATAAAGGAGTTTTTATGACTGGTGGACAAGATTTAGGGCAAATGTTTACCAGAAATGGAAGAACTTCTCATGTGGCATCTGCAGATGTTTATAGAGGAAGAATAAAGCCAACAGACGACAGTAAATTTATAACGGGTAGATTAAATGTAAAATTAGATGGAAGTACAGATATTCATTCTGTGTATGATCATATAGATGCAGATCATTTTAATTCAGAAAGATTATATGGTTTTACAAACACAAATCAAACTACAAAACTAGCAGATGTGCGTTTAGTAAGATCGCCTATAAATAAAGACGGTTGGTTGGTAGATGGTTTTTATGGAGAAAATAGAGCAAACACTGGAGGTAGAGATTGGACTGCAACAAATAATGATTGGGAAACTGTAAACATTTCTTCTACAGGAATAACAGATTTAAAACCTGGTACTTTCGAGCAATCTAAAGCAAATGGCGAAATTGCATTTTTAGGAGATGAAGTAGGGAAAAAATTATTTATTACAGAAAACTTGTCTGCAACAACCCCAACTTGGGTAGAACTTACAAACGCACCAAAATCGACTATTTATAGATTGGCAACACATCCTTATAACGAAAATATTATTGTTGCTGCAACAAGTATTGGTGTATATATATCTAAAGATAAAGGACAAACTTGGAATGTTAGAGCAAATGTGCCTGAAACAAAACTAAAAGGAGTTTTAATTGATAAAACAACAGCAGAGGGTATTTATGTGTACACAAGTTTAACCGTTTATTATATAGATGAAACCAGGTCAGAGTGGAAAGAATTTAATAAAGGATTACCATTACAAAACCTTACAGATATGCGAATAGCATATTATGCAAATAATGATAATAGGTTATATGTTTCTAAATACGGAAGAGGAGTTTGGTCTACAAGTTTACAATCTGTACTAGATAAAAACACAAATAAACCCGTAGCAGATTTTGCAATTCACGGTTTAAGTAAAAAAACATTTTCAGTAGGAGATACTTTAAAATTGATTAGTCATGCTTCAAATGCAACAAGTTTGCAATGGACAATTGAAAATGGGGCAGATGTAAAAAATATTGCAGATGAAGAAGCTCCTGAAGCAAAATTACTAAATGGAGGTTTTTACAAAGTTACTTTGTTAGCAACAAATGCTAATGGTTCTCATACAAAAATTGAAGAAAATTATATACAAGTTATTGCAGAATCAACTGCTTTAAGTTGTACACCAACAAATAGTGCTACATTAAATTGGTACAGATATTTATATAAGATAAAAGTAGATAATGATGAGTATTTAAACTCAGAGCAAGATAATTATGCTAAACTAGATAAGGTTTTTACAGTAGAAAAAGGCGAAAATATACCAATTTACATAGAAGATAGCCACGTAGATTCTAATGGGAATTTTAACCATTATATAAAGGTTTGGATAGATTATAACAACGATGGCGATTTTGATGATGCAAATGAAGAAATAGCAACTTCTGGTGGTAGAGTAGAAAACTTTACCGCAAATTTTACAGTGCCTTCAACAGCATTAGTTGGGCAGAAATTAAACATGAGAGTAGTTGGTTTAGAAAGTTCTGATGCACCTATTTCTTGTCAAGAGACAGGATCAAGACATGTATTAGATTTAGGTATCATTTTTAAATCAAAAATTGTTAATTCTATATCGCACACATTATTAACTAATAATAGTGTAAAATTAGAAAACAACTTTACGGGTGCAAATAATATAGTAAAAGCTGGTTTTGTATATTCTACTTTAGATACAGAGTTAACAACAGAAAATTCTCATTCTATTTTATCTTCTGCAAGTCTTACTAACGATGATTCTTTTGAAACAGATTTAATAGATTTAGACTACAATAGAAAATACTATTATAAAGCGTTTATAATAGATGATTCAGGAAAATCATATAGTGAAAGAAAAAGTTTTCAACTAGCAGCATTTTCAATGCCTTCTTTAGAATGTGTTGCTGCTTTAAATTTAGATAACAATTCTTGGGAACTAAAAGGAGTTGTATACCCTAATAATAATCTTTTTGATGAGTTAAAAATAGAATATGGTGTTTCAGATTTTTCTAATTCTGTAACTTTTGATGCAACTTCTTATGCAACAAATAAGAAATTTAATATTGACACAGAAATAACTATTGACCCTGCAAATATCTATCAATATAAAGTAACAGGTGTTTTAAATGGAAAAAGTTACTCAAGTAATATTTTAACAATAGATGACAACAAAACATTTTGTACGCCAACAGCAGATTACAATCAATGGTATAGAAGAATTGCAAGTGTTGTATTTAATGGTGTTACTACAAATTCTTCAGGAAGTGGAGATTATGAAGACTTTTCAAGTACTATTTTTAAAGTTAGTGAAGGTAAAACATACCCTATAACTATTACTGATTCTTATTCTCCTGGTTACGATTTAGGATATGTGGTTTATATCGATTATAATAATGATGGCGATTTTGATGACAGTAATGAAATTGCTTTATCTGGGTCAGATGGAGAAAGTTTTACCGGTAATATTGTAATTCCTACAGAAGATATTATTTTTAATACCAACTTAAGAATGAGAGTTGTGGGTTATACAGATTTCGTTACCCCTTGTAAAGCTGGAGTTGGTCAATTTGAAGATTATACAATTAATGTTGTAAGAAATATTTGGAACGGAACAACAAGTACAGATTGGGATGTTGCTACAAACTGGTCTACAGGAGAAGTACCAACTACTGGCTCTAACGTAATTATACCAGCCAATGTTACAAACAAGCCAATAGCATCAGGTGCAATAACTTTAAATAAATTAACCCTTTTAGAAAATGCAAGTTTAACTGTACAAGGAGCAGTAACTAATACAGATATTATAAGTATTGAATCTGGAGCTTCATTTATAGCAAAAGAAAGTGTTTCTGGTGTTGTAAAATATACTCGCTTTTTACCAGCAAAAAATAAATGGTATTTAGCTGCACCTCCAGTTTCTAATGTAGATTTAGAAGAGTTGATAGAGAATACAGTTTTTGCAAAAGGTACTGGAACAAATATTGGTATTGCTACCTATAATACAAATTCAGACTCGTGGAGTTATTCATCAACAAATTCTACAGGTTCTTTAACTTCTGCAGAAGGTTATTCAATGAGGTTAGCTGGTCCTGGAAGTGTTTCTTTTACAGGAAATATGCAAACATTAAACAGTTTAACTATTCCTATAGATAATCCTGGTCAAGGATATAATTTAATTGGAAATCCATATGCATCCTATATACCTGTAAATAATAGTGCAGATTCTAATTACAATTTGTTAAAAATGAATGATGCAGATAATGATTTTCTTGCAGAAACTACATTGTGGTTTTGGGATCAATCTTTAAATAGTGGGCAAGGAGCTTATAATGCTTTAAATCATGCTTCATCTAAACGCTATGTTGCACCAGGACAAGCATTTTTTGTAAAAGCTAATGGAAATCATAACTTTATTTTTTCTGAAGATATGCAAAGTCATCAAGAAACAGATGTATTTAATAGAAGTTCAGAAGATAGGTTAGAAATAGAATTAACTGTTTCTGATGGAACAAATTCCTCTAAAACTGAAATCTATTACATTAATGGAACAACTACAGGTTGGGACAATGGTTACGATTCTTCCATTTTTAATAGTTCAAACAGTAATTTAACTGTTTATACCGAATTAGTTTCAGATAATAATGGAGAAAAACTTCAAATTCAATCTTTACCTAATAGTAATTATAAAGAAATGGTAATTCCTGTTTCTCTTAAAGGAAAAGCGGGTACTAGCGTAACTTTTAAAATTGATGCTATAAACATACCTACAGATTTAAATGTTATTCTAGAAGATAAAGAATTAGAAACTTTTACAATATTAGAAAGCACTACTAATGAATATACGGTTAGTTTAGCTAATGATAACTTAATAGACAATCGTTTTTACATTCATGTAAATACACCAAGTATATTATCATCAGAAAGTTTTATTACAGAGAATATTAAAATTTTCACTATAAATAAAAACGAAAAATTAAGAGTAACAGGAATTTTTAATGGATTAAATACTCTTAAAATATTTAATGTTGAAGGAAAACAAGTTTACAGTTCTACCTTCACTGGATCTGGAAAAAATGATATTCAATTACCTATTTTATCTTCAGGAGTTTATGTAGTAAATATTATAAATAATGTTGAAGGAAAAAAGGTAAGTAAAAAATTATTACTTCAATAAATAGTAAACTTATCTTATTAAAGAACCTCATTATAATTAATTTATGATGAGGTTTTTTATTTTATAGATGAAGAATCTCTGATAACTAAAGTAGCATCTAAAATTATTTTATTCAATTTTTGATTTACAACATCCTTTTTAACGTGATTTAAAAAAGTGTTGGCAGCCTGTTTTCCTATTTCTGCACTATGTTGATTGATACTGCTAATTCTAGGAGAAACCATATCCGTAAATGGTTCATTACCAAAACCTACCAATGCAATTTCATTAGGAATGGTAATATTCTCTTCATTTAAAACTTGTAAGGCACCTAAAGCAGCATAATCTCCAGCAACGTAAACAGCATCTGGTCTATTTTTTAAAGCTAACAGTTGTTTCATTTTAGTTCTTCCGTCTTCAATTGTTAAACCACTTTCTGTTAAAAGCTCACTATCTAAAGGTAAATTGTGCTTTTTTAAAGCATCTATATACCCTCTAATTCTATTGTTAAAAATTCGAGTTCGTTTATAACCACCAATGTGTGCAATTCTTTTACAACCTTGTGCTACTAAATGTTCTACAATAATTTGACTACTATTATAATCATCAATTCCTATATAGTCAACATTTAAATCGTTTTCTCCACGATCAAACAAAATTAGCGGAATCCCTTTCGATTTTACTTTTTCATAATAAGATAAATCTACAGTTTCATTTGCCATAGAAGCAATAATTCCGTCAACCTGTGTAAATAACAAGGTATCAATACTATTACATTCTTTTTTAAAAGACTCGTTAGACTGTGTAATAATGATATTATAACCTTCTTTATTTAAGACTTCTTCTATATTCTGAATAACAGAAGAAAAGAAATTACTATTCGTTCTTGGAACAATTACACCAACCAATTTACTTTTTCCGCTTCTTAATGCACTTGCTAAATGATTTGGCTGATAATTTAAGTTTTCTGCAACTTGTCTAACTGCTTTTTTTGTTTTATCGCTTATTCTAGAATCATTGTGTAACGCTTTAGAAACGGCAGCTGCAGAAATATTTAAAACATTTGCAATATCTTTTATGGTAGTTTTCTTTTTAATATTCAATTTTTTTATATATTTGCTTAATCGTTTAAGCAAATATAGTGCGCTTAAATTTATAATCAAAATTAATAGTAAAATATGGGTTTTGATTTTATTTTGCTAATCTGCTTAAACGTTTAACCAATTAACTATAAAATATTAAAATAAGAATTAAAATGGCAAAAGTAGTAACATTCGGAGAGATCATGTTAAGATTAGCTCCTCAAGGATTTTTAAGATTTTCACAAGCAAATAATTTTGATGCTATTTATGGTGGTGGAGAATCTAACGTAGCAGTTTCTCTAGCAAACTATGGAGTAGATGTAGATTTCGTAACACGTTTACCAAAAAATGATATTGGTGCTTGTGCTATGATGGAAATGCGTAAAAGAGGTGTTGGAGTTGATAAAATTGTTTATGGAGGAGATCGTTTAGGGATTTACTTTTTAGAAACAGGAGCAGTATCTAGAGGTTCTAAAGTAGTTTACGATAGAGCTCATTCTGCAATTGCAGAAATAGAATCTGGTATGATAGATTGGGATGCAGTTTTTGATGGTTGTGAATGGTTTCATTGGACAGGAATTACACCTGCAATCTCACAAGGAGCTGCAGATGTTTGTTTAGAAGCTGTTAAAGCTGCTAGCGCAAAAGGAATTACGATTTCTACAGATTTAAACTATAGAGCAAAACTTTGGAATTTCTGTGACGATGCACATAGAGAATCTATCATGACAGAATTAACTTCTTACTGTGATATTGTTTTAGGAAATGAAGAAGATGCAGAAATGCATTTCGGAATTAAGCCAGATGGAGCAGCAGTGCAAACTGCAGGACATGATGTAAAAGCAGAAGCTTTTTTATCTGTTTGTAAGCAAATGACAGAAAAATTCCCGAGAGCTAAAAAAGTAATTACAACTTTAAGAGGTTCTATATCTGCTTCTCATAATACTTGGGCTGGAGTTTTATATGATGGAAAAACAATGTTACAAACGCGTCAATACCAAATTACAGATATCGTAGATAGAGTAGGTGGTGGAGATTCATTTATGGGAGGTTTAATCTACGGATTATTAAAATATTCAGAAGACGACCAAAATGCATTAGACTTTGCTGTTGCAGCATCTTGTTTAAAACACACAATTAAAGGTGATGCAAACTTGGTAACAGTTGCAGAAGTAGAAAAATTAATGGGAGGAGATGCATCTGGAAGAGTTGCTCGTTAAAAATAGAATAGTATAATTATTTGAATTTAATTGAGCTTTTGGTATTTTATTAAGGGCTCAATTTTATCAATTTAAAACACAAATTATGGCACAATTTTCAAGATTAGAAGTTGCACAAGTAATGAAAGATACAGGAATGGTTCCTTTGTTTTTTCATAACGATATAGAAGTAAGTAAAAAAGTTTTAAAAGCTTGTTACGATGGTGGAGCACGTTTAATGGAGTTTACTGCAAGAGGAGATTTTGCACACCAAGTTTTTGGAGAATTAACAAAATATGCAATTAAAGAATTACCAGGAATGGTAATGGGAGTAGGTTCTGTAACAGATGCAGCAGCTGCTTCATTATATATGGCTTTAGGTGCAAATTTTATTGTAACTCCAGTTTTAAGAGAAGACATTGCAATTGCATGTAATCGTAAAAAAGTTTTATGGTCTCCTGGTTGTGGAACTTTAACTGAAATTGCTAGAGCAGAAGAATTAGGTTGCGAAATAGTAAAATTATTTCCTGGTGATATTTATGGTCCTCAATTTGTAAAAGGAATTAAAGGCCCTCAACCTTGGACAAGTATTATGCCAACTGGTGGTGTTTCTCCAACAAGAGAAAATTTAGAAGGATGGTTTAGCGCTGGTGTAACTTGTGTTGGAATGGGATCTAAATTAATGGCTAAAAATGCTGATGGTAGTTTCGATTACGCTACAATAGAAAGTAGAACAAAAGGAGCTTTAGATATTATTAAGTCTTTAAGATAAGAACTATCTTTATCTTCAAAATATTTAAACCCTTCAATTAATATTGAGGGGTTCTTTACTTTTTTATAAACCAATTTTGTACGTTTAAAATAACATAAGATGAAATACAATAAAGCAATATTTTACATGATTTATAGTGTAATTGCATTTTCTTTAATGAATGCAGTTGTTAAGTATTTAACTTCTTTTAATGTCTATCAAATTGTGTTTTTTAGGTCTGTTGGTACTTTGGCTTTTACAATTCCGTTGATTTTAAAATATAAAATTCCAATTCTAGGAACTCATAAAAAGTTATTATTTATAAGAGGTCTTATTGGAGTTATTTCTTTAACCTGTTTTTTTGAATCTTTAAATTATTTGGCAGTAGGTACAGCTGTTTCTCTGCGATATACATCACCAATATTCGCAGCTATTTTCTCTTTAATTTTCTTAAAAGAAACCATTAAACCCATACAATGGCTACTATTTCTTTTAGCGTTTGTAGGAGTTTTAATTATAAAAGGATTTGGAATTGATGTAAATACAATTGGACTTTTATTAGTAATTACCTCCGCAATTTTTTTAGGTCTAATCTTTGTAGTAATTAGAAAAATTGGAGATAAAGAACATCCACTTGTAATTATTAATTATTTTATGGTTATGGCATTTGTTTTTGGAGGAATTATGTCTATTAATTATTGGAAAAACCCCACTATAATTGAATGGTTATTGCTATCTAGTTTAGGTGTTTTCGGTTACATTGGGCAGTTGTACATGACGAAAGCATTTCAGTTACATGAAACAAATGTTATAGCTCCACTAAAATATTTAGAAGTTATTTTTATGATTATAATTGGGGCAACTTGGTTTGGAGAAATCTATAATCTATGGACTTTACTCGGAATATTTTTAATTTTATTAGGCTTGGTTTATAATATTTATTTAAAAAGTAAAAAGAACATTTAAACTAGCTAAACAAGTTTTGTTAGTAAAAAAAATCCCAACTCATATTGAGTTGGGATTTTTAGTTTTAATAAACCTTTATTTATAATTAAAAACCAGTTCCTGGATCTTCAGGAGAAGCTGCTTGTGCTTTCTTTGGATTTAAAATCATATATGTTCCTATTGCTGTTAATGCTGCGTATTTACCGTAATTACCAATCTTTTTTATAGCTTCTTTACGAGAAATATCTTGCGTGTTTTCTATTTGTTTTTTCATGATGTTGTATTTTAAATTCTCGTTAATTATTCTAAAACTATCTTCTTGTTTAATTGACCTGCTGCAGTTTCTATTTTAACAATATAAATCCCTGCACCTAATTTTGGTAAAGAAATATCTTTTACACCATTAGATTCAAAAGAAATATTCATAGACTGTTTGCCAAGAACGTTAAATAACTTCATGTTAGTTTTTCCTTGCGATAAACCAGTAATTCTTAAATTAGAATTATTAGTTTTATAGATGCTTACATTTTCTAATAAAGCGTCCTCTGATACACTTAATACACTTTCTGTTGTGTGTAAGTAAAAACGTCCAATTCCGTTTAAATTTTCAGTTGTGGTAATTTTATAGTTTGTATTTGCTTCGTCTAAACGTGTAAAAGTATTATTTTCTCTATCTTCTAAAAACACTTTAATGTCAGAAGGTAAGTTTAAAGCTTCTGTAGAAAAAGTAATTTCTTTATTTGCACTAGCTTTAACTCCAACTGGTATTACCATAGTTTCTATTCCAGAAATTGGTAAAGCTTGTTTCATAAAATTAACCCCTTCATTATCACTAACTAATTGAGTAAAAACATTAAGTCCTGATTCTTTACCAGTAAATGTACCAACGTCAAAACTTGGATCTAATCCTTTAGTTTTATCATCTAAATAATTAACATCTGTAGATTCTGTTTTTGTTCCATCAGTAATAAATAATTTAATTGAAGTAGTGCCAGTATTAGAAGATCTATATAATGTAACAGGAGTTTGATAACTTAATTTACTAGCGTCAATTATAAAATTATCTGCATCTGAATTTGCAGCATTTACAAAGAAACCTTGTCCTGGATGAATATAATCTGTAGTTGCCAACACATCGTATCCAGCTCCACCAGATTTATTATTATCCCAAACATAGACATTTTTATGTGTAGCAGTTAAGCTTGTAGTATTACTTGCAATTAAATCGCTAACAAGAATATAAGAAGAATATGGATTACCTTTTAAGTTCCAATTATTTGTACTTTGTGTAATTGAACTCATTAAATTATCTGTTTTTATTGCTCCTGTAAATTTAATATAAGAGTTAGACATTGCATCTCTTTTAATAGAATATCCTTGTCCAGTTGCAAACGTACCAGAATTTGCAGCATCTGTTGCATAGATCCAATCTCCATCTGCATCTACGCCATTTGTATAAGTAGCAATTGCAACATTTGTACCTGTTCCTGTTGTATCATCAATATCGTTAGTACTAATCCAACTTCCATCATACATAGCCCCAACTACTGGACTAGATAATAGATGCCAATTAGTATCATTAGCTTCAACTCTATAAGTTACTTCACCAGTAAAAGAATTAAAAACTCTTAATGAACCTCCAGATTCAATATATAATTCAGATGCTGGATCTACAGTTACACTATACCCAACTGCATCTTTATTTGAATTTACTTTTGGTGTTCTTGCTGTACCTGAAGGAATTGAGACGTCTGTAGATATATCTGGAACAATATTAGTACTCCAATTTTCTTTAGTATTCCAACTAGTACTGCTACTACCATTCCATACATTAGTAGGTTCGACTGGGTTTAGCTCTCCAATATAAGTGTCTGAGTAGACAAAATCTTTAAAATAATCTGGTGCAACTTTAGAAAGAGTCCCAGAAAACACCCAGTTTGGGGCTACAGAACCACTGGCATTACCTGCAGCTGCCCAACCTCTTAAACCATGATCTGTTCTAGTGCCTTGTCTCATCATATATGATATGTTAGATGTACCCTGATTAACAATTACTGCACTTGTAGTTATTTTAAAATCTGTTGGATTGTCGTCATAAGTTCTTGCAAAAACAGTTTGTCCATAACCATATTCACCTGTTTCTGACCCTAAAACAGGATCATCATAATCTAAATAAGAAACGGAATCATATAAAACCCATTTAGTTGTGTGGTCTCCTGTAGCATCAATAATACCATCATTATCAGAATCAATATCTAAATTTTTAGGATTTTCAGTTGCCGAGATTAACATATAAGTAGCACTACCATCTGTAAGATTTCCATCATAACCAATATCTGGACTTGTAGATGCTACTGCACTACCAGCAGAACTTGTAACATCTGTACCAGGTGCACCAATTAAAGTAATAGTTAAAACTGTTGAATTTGATGCTGCTAATTGAGTTGCATAAGGATTTGTTGTATCTGCATCTGCTGCGTCTACATCGTTATAATTTGCAACTAAAGATAAAATACCATTTGAACCAAAAGTTACATTACCTGGGTCATAGGCATCAAAAAGAATTGCTTCTTTAACTTTTCCCATGTCTGTTTTTCCACTTTCACCATCTCCCTCTACCATTATAAGGTATAAATTGGCAGGTACAGTTGCATTTGCAGTACCTCTTATTTCGTATAGCTCATTAGTTAAATCGCTTGTGTTTGGACTTGGAATCATTGTGTTTAAATAATATCCTGTGCCCGTAGGAATATTATCGAATTGAGAATATCCTACAATAGAGGATAATAATGTTAATAAAAGTAAGATTTTTTTCATGATTTCTTGATTAAGATTTTAATAAACGCCGATTGGTTGACCAGATTGGTTTGTCAAACTGGTCAACCAAAATTATTTTCAAATATATTTTTTATTTAATTAAAATCAAAGAATTTAACCAAGAAATGTGTGTTATTTTACCTTTAATGTGTTTTAATTTAACAATAAAAGTTGTTATTTACTAGTTTTAAAGTCGAAATGAAGAGAATAATGTAAAAATTGACTTGGTAGTTTTTTTATGTAAATGAATTTGTAAGCGTAAAGTTCATTTATTAAATCTGATAAAAAGGTAGTTTATTTGGCATTCAAATAAACCCAATGATTATTTTCTTTACAAAAAAAAGAGTTTTCTTGAATACTTTCTAAGTTACCTTTCTCAATAAAAAAAGCATTAAAACGAACAGTGTTTTCAGTGGAATTTAAGATTTCTAATTTAACCCAATCTACAGATTTTGTCCACTTTTTTAACTCTTTATATTCATGTTTAGAAAGTCTTGTAGAACTATGATGACTTTTAAAGAGGTATTTTATATCAGCTAAAACAAAAGCACTGTACCTAGAACGCATTAATTGTTCTGCAGAAATAACATTTTTTATATTATTGTGAGCTATCTCACAACAATCTTTATATAGTTTTTTAGGATTACAAGGACAATTCATAATTAATTTAAAAGTGTTGTTTCTTCTTTAATTCGAAAACATCTTTCTTCACCTAGAAAAAGTGGGTTTCCATATTTTTCTGACCAAAAACCGTCTAAAATATCTTTAGAAATACATCTATAGACTACAACACCTTTATAAATAGTATTTTCATCTCCTTGATAATTAAAGTTAATTACTAAAATATTATCCTTAAAAAAACCTGTTCCGAATTGTTCTTGACTTTTATTAATCAACCATTTGGCAACAATTCTATTATTACTATCTAATGATAAATTAAGAGTTCCTTTATAAAAGTTCTCCTCATCATTTTGATTGCTTCCAATGATGGAAAATGTGCCAACTAAATCTTTAATTTTCATTATTTACCAATACAAAAATTCCCAAAAATATGCCCTAAAATATCTTTATCCACATCATATTCTCCAGTAATGTTGCCTAAATGACGTAAACATTCTCTAATATCAATAGAAAATAAATCAGTTGAAATTTCTAAATCAATTCCTTCTTGTACAGAAGTAATTGCCATTAAAGCATTATTTAAAGCTTCAAAATGGCGAGAATTGGTAACAATAGTTTCGTTGTTACTTAAAGCACCTATGTTAACTAGAGAAGTTAATTCGGCTTTTAATTCTTCAATTCCTGTTTTATTTTTTGCTGAAAGTAAAATTAAATTTTCAATTTCAGATTGTAAGATGGAAGAATCATGACAAGACAAAGTATCAATTTTATTGGCAATTACTAACAAGCGTTTATTAGGAAAACGTTCTTTAATAGTTTCTATTTCTTGTAAAAAATCTTCACTAGAATAAGAAAATTTATTAGAGTCTATTAAGAAAATAATTAACTGTGCATTTTCTGCTTTTTCGTAGGCTTTTTTAATACCAATATTTTCAACAACATCTTTTGTTTCTCTTATTCCTGCAGTATCTATAAATCGAAATGCAACACCATCAATAATTAATTCATCTTCAATTGCATCTCTTGTAGTTCCTGCAATATCAGAAACAATAGCTTTTTCTTCGTTTAAAAGAGTGTTTAAAAGTGTAGATTTCCCAACATTTGGCTCACCAATAATTGCTACCGGAATTCCGTTTTTCATTGCGTTACCAAAAGAGAAAGAATCTATTAATCGTTTTAAAACAAAAGTGATTTTTGTAACCAACTCTTTAAATTTGGTTCTGTCGGCAAATTCCACATCTTCACCAGAAAAATCGAGTTCTAATTCAATTAAAGCTGCGAAGTCTAATAATTGTGCACGTAATTCTTTTAATTCATTGGTAATGCCACCTCGCATTTGCTGAATTGCCATTTGATGACTTGCTGCAGAATTAGAAGCAATAACATCTGCAACTGCTTCAGCTTGGCTTAAATCCATCTTTCCGTTTAAAAAAGCACGCATTGTAAATTCGCCATTATCAGCCATTCTACAACCTTTTTTCAGAAATAATTGAATGATTTCTTGTTGGATAAAACTAGAACCGTGGCAAGAAATTTCTACCACATTTTCACCAGTGTAAGAATTTGGATTCTTAAAAACAGAAACTAAAACTTCATCAATAATAATATCATTATTAGTAATATGACCTAAATGAATGGTGTGTGTTTTCTGACTTTTTAATGATTTAGATTTTTTTATAGATCTAAAATTGTCATCAACAATTGTAATTGCGTTTTCTCCAGAAAGTCTTATTACAGAAATTGCTCCAATACCAGAAGGTGTTGCTAAAGCTATAATTGTGTCTTGTTGAATCATGTTGCAAAAATACACAAAGATTTTTTCTGAAAAACAAAAAGCTCAACACAATTTGTGTTGAGCTTTTCTATGAAATAATAAGAAGGAATATTATTTCATGATGTTATAATCTGTTACTGTAACTTTTATTTTTTCTCCATTAGATAGTTCTAATGTATAAGTACCTTCTTTTTGAATTCTATTATTAACGATTGTATGCATGATACCAGTTGTATCTTCAATCCTATTTATAGAAATTTTATCTGTATCAGTTTTAACTTTAATTCCTCTTTTTGTAAGTGTAAAGTTTAAGTTTAAATCATCAGATTTTAAGTAATTAAATTTTACTTCTTTATCATAAAATCTATCTTTATCATAGTCTAATCTAATTCTTTTATTAACCTCTGTAGGCATATAAATAATATCTTGATTTAACTTTTTCTTATCTTTTGGATCTAACATTACTGGCGTATACTCTTCTGTAATTTCTAACTGTTTTACAACATAAGTATCGTTGTCATCATTAACAACAACTTTTGTTTTTAAGTTACTTACTTTCCATGAATCTGACATGTCTTTGTCTGCCATTTTGCTGTTTTTACTTTGTGCAATTGTTGTTGTTGCAGATAATAATAATGCGATTACTGTTAATTTTAATGTTTTCATAATTTATATGTTTTTATATTTAATAATAATTATACTGTTTGTTACTAATGTAAAGGTATACCTAAATTAAGGCTTACAATAGCTCATTTAGATTAGATGATAACTCATATAATGAGTAGTTTAGGTGCTCTGTAAATAGAAAAGGCCAACACAGTTTGTGTTGACCTTTTCTATGAAAAAATTAGAGGGGTATTATTTCATGATATTATAATCGGTAACTGTAATTTCAATTTCTTCTCTATTAGATAATTCTAAAATATAAGTACCTTCTTTTTGAATTCTGTTTTTTACAATTGATCTTTTGTAACCAGTTTTATCAATAATATTGTTAATCTTTACTTTGTTATCTGCTTTTACTTTAATACCAGTTTTGGTTAAAGTAAAATCTAAATTTACTTTATCAGATTTTACATAATTAAATTTTACTTCTTTATCATAAGAAACATCCTTATCATGATCTAATCTAATTTTTTTACTTACCTCTGTTGGCATATAGATAATGTCTTGGTTTAGTTTATATCTATCTTTTGGATCTAACATTACTGGAGTAAATTCTTCAGTAACTTCTAATTGTTTTACTAAATACGTGTCATTGTCATCAGTTACAACAACAGTTTTTTCGAAATCACTTACAAGCCATCTGTCTGACATATCTTTATCTGCCATATCTCTATTTGAGTCTTGTGCAACAATTGCCGTGGCTGAAAATAATAATGTGAATAATGTAATTTTTAAAGTTTTCATAATGTATATGTTTTAATGATTAATAATAATATTTTAGTAACTTTTTCTTACTAATACAAAGATATACTCATATTAAAAACTCTCTTTGCTCATCTAATTTAGATTTTATCTCATATAATTTATTCTTAATTTTTTTTTGGTGTTTTATTAGGAATAGTTTATCTAAACCTGTCATTCTTTAAGTTTATTTATGAATTGTATTGCAAAAAAGAGAATTCTTATTTATTTTAATATTTTTTAAAAAAATAAAAGTGAACACAGATTGTGTTCACTTTATAATTCAAATAAATATGTTTTAGATTTTTTAATTTGCAGAGACTTTTTCTCGAGCAATATTATTTTTCACATTTAATTTATTGGTAAATTCTAATGTTCTAATTGGGAATGGAATATTAATATCTTCTTTATCAAATGCTTTTTTAATTTCTATCATTGCTTTACTTTTTGCTTTTAATCTCTCTAAAGCGTTTTCAGAGTCTATCCAAAATCTACATAAAAAATTAATAGAACTATCTCCAAATTCTGTGTAATAGAACTCAACGTCTTTCCCTATTTCTTTTTGATTAAAATTAGTTCTAATTGTATCTATTGTTAATTGTTCTACCATTTCTAAATCTGCTCCATATTCTACACCACATTCTATAGCAATTCTCATTTTTGTGGTTAAAGAATAGTTTTTAAAAGGACTTTCTAAAATAGTTTTGTTAGGTATAACAACCATATTGTTATCTGCTTCTTTAATTACAAAGTAATTTAGGTTTATATCCATAACTTCACCAGAATAACCACTAGTTTCTACCCAATTACCAATATTTAAATTCTTTCTAAAAGATAGAACTACACCAGAAATGGTGTTAGAAAGTGTTCCTTGTAAAGCTAAACCAATAACAATACCAGATACACCTGCAGCAGATACAATTGTTTTTAATGTATCATCGAATTTTAAAACTGTCATTGCTAAATACAAACCAACTAAAATGGTAACACCAGATGCAACTCTAGATACTAAATCTCTAACAGATTTTTGTCTAATTCTTTTTCCTATTGTCTTGTTAACTATAGAATTCATTGCTCTAGAAGCAAAATAAGCTACAACTAAAACTACTAATGCTATGGCAATGTTGGGTATATTTTTAATAAAAATATCTTTCCAAGTTTCTAATTTTTCTACTACTTTATTCATGTTAATTTATATTTATATTGGGTGGTGATTAATTTTTTTATAGAACTGATTATTTTACAAAACTGCTATTTAGTTCATCTTCAGTATTTTTAGACCAGGCATTTAACATCCAAGTAGATTTTTCTAATTCTCTAATGTAGGCGCCTATTAAATCTACAGTTCCTTCATCTGAAGCTTTATTAGCTCTGTCTATAACTTTTGCTAATTGTTCTAATAAAATTCTATGATCGTTAATAATGTTTTCTACCATTTCTATGTCAGACAATAAAGAACTAGATTCTTTAATTCTAGAAATTTCTATATAATCAGACAAATTACTAATTGGGTGATACCTTAACGTAACAATACGCTCTGCAACTTCATCAATTTTAATTCTTGTGTCATTATACATTTCTTCGAATCTAATGTGTAACTCAAAAAAATTCTTTCCTAAAATGTTCCAATGATAATTTCTTAATTTTTGATAATACACATGATAATCTGCCAATAGAACATTCAATTCAGATACCACAGGTAAAACTTTTTCGTTGTCTATATTTAAATAATTCATGATGTGTGTTTTAATTAATAATTGTTTTAACAAAGATAAAATCAAAGAGAAGTTTCTCCTTGCTCATTTAATTTCTATCTTAACTCATATCAATAATTAGCATTGTTTTTAAGATTTTATTAAGAATAATACTGCTAAATGCAATGTTTTGAGTTATTTATTAAACATTTTTCAGCATAAATAAGAAATCATGTTCTTTCTGGTTCTTTTAAAAACTGTAACAAAACAACTAATTATGCGTCTAATAAATACACCAACTAAATTTAAAAAAGATGAAAGAAGATAAACAACTATTAGTAATTACCCATTTAAGTCAGTTATTAGATTTTATAACAGGTATTGGCGGTTTTATAGTACCACTAGTATTGTGGCTAACAAAAAAAGATGAAATTAGAGGAATGGATTTTCACGGAAAAGCAATTCTAAACTTTAGAATTTCCATGTTTATATACTTATTAATATGTATTCCGTTAATTTTGTTATTCGGTTTAGGTATTTTAGGATTTATCGCAATCGGAATTTTTTACTTAATATTTCCAATCATAAATGCAATAAAAACAAGTAATAACGAAGAACCAAACTATCCATTTAGTATTAATTTTATTAAATAGAAAAAGAAAAAGTAATTTTAGAAATCGCTCTCAATGGGCGATTTTTTTTATGGCGTTACCTTTCAGGTCAGGCTTTTCGTTGCAATCTTTTTTCTAAAAAGAAAAAAGGATTTCCACTGCAATCCTTAACGCGGGCTAGTTTAAAAGCATTTTGCAGTTAGAAACTTATATTGCCTGATTTATAAAGTCCTCATATTCGTAGAAGAAAAGCTCAAATTTTGGCATTGTTTCCATGTAAAACTCATAACAATCTCGCCAAGTATTTTTATTATAAATGCTAAATTTTCCTTCAAACGGAACATAAATTCTATGAATAATTTTACCACTTTTTAGTTCGTAAGTAGCATCAAAAATAACTTCCGGAAGTTCCGTTTCTAACAATACTTTTAATGAAATCATTTGGTCGTAAAGCAACTCATTAGCAATATCTTCTGGATGTTCTATATCTAAGCAAACCATGGCTTTTTTTCTATCCGCCACAAACTTAAAAGCAAAACCTTTAATTTTGGTATTATACAACAACCATTTTCTAGGAAACGATTTCCCAAAACTTGTCCAAAATTCTTTGCGTAATTTTTCTGATTCTTCTCTGCTAAACATGCTTTAGAGTTTACTGTTCAAAAGTTCAAAGTAATAAGTTTGAATCTTTTTATCCATGAATTTTAGCTGAATTTCCACGCTCTTTCATCATTTCTGCTTCAAAGGCTAATAAGGCATTCCATTTTTTATCAACGATTTCTCTGTCTTGGTATTCTCGTGCAAATTGTAAAAAAGTGCTGTAATGGCCCGCTTCAGAAATCATTAAATTTTTATAAAATTTAGATAATTCTTCATCTTCCATGTTTTCAGAAAACACTTTAAATCGCTCGCAACTTCTTGCTTCAATTAAAGCAGCAACTAATAAACGTTGCACCAAAGCATCTGTTCTATCTTTTGTTTTATTAAAGAATTTTTGCAATCTAATGGCGTAATCGTTTTTTTGTTCACGACCTAAAACCATACCTCGTTTTACCATTAATAAATGCACCATTTTAAAGTGTTGCATTTCTTCAATAGCAATATTGCTCATTTCTTTTACAAGTTCAGTTTCTTCAGAATAATTAATAATGATAGAAACTGCATTTGAAGCTGCTTTTTGCTCTAAAAAAGCATGATCTGTTAATATTTGCTCTAAATTTACTTTGGCAATTTCTGCCCAAGAAGTTGCTGTTTCAAACTGTAATCCTAACATTTTTCTATAATTTTTCTTAAACTCGAACCAAAATAGGCGAGTGCTTTCATTTCTTTTACACTAGCCAAACGTTCATTACCAATTACTAAAAGTCCTTCTTTAGAAGCTTCAATATGATATTGTTTATTGCTTTCAAAAAACAAAATTAGTTCATCTGTAAAAAAGTCTCTAATTTTTTCTTCACTTTTTCCCGATAAATAAAAACGTTTGCTAAAATCTGGATGAGCATCAATGTCAATATCCTTATAACCTGCAAAATGATAGATATATTCAAAAATTCCTTCTTTATCTAAAGTAAAATCAGGAATATCTTTTTTAGTATGAATATGTAACATAGTTGCTTTAATAATTTGTTTTGCAATCAGTTCTCCTTCAGAAAATTGTACGTCTAAAAGTGTACAATTTTCATTAGAAAGTTCGTTAGAAACTTTATCTATTCTACGAGTTTTAAAATAACCAAAAGCAGGTAATTCTTCCATTTCATGTTTAGAAAAAGCATTGTATTCCCAATGCATTTCTTCACTAACTGCTTCAATCGATTTTTGTCTTTTTGTTAAAACTCCTTCTTTAGGAACCATTTGTTTTGGTAAAATTTTACGTAATGCAAATGGGTGTTCACTTCCAGATTTAGAATCATCTAAACCAATTACCTCAAAATGTCCGCCTTTTCTTTCAAATGTTTCTGCATAATTACTCATGTTTTCCATAACAGAATGGTCTACAAAATCACAGAGAGAAAAATCGATAATTGCTTCTTGGTCTTCAGGAATTTGATTTAGCTTGGCTTTAAGTTTTGTAAAGTTTAAAAAACTTGAGAAATTCTTAACACTAACGTAATATTTATCATCTTCTTTAAACATTAAAACGTTCGGTTTTAAAGCGTTTTTAACAAAGAGCATTAAGTTTTTATTAATAATAACATGTATGATAAATGTTGCGAAAATTCCTGCTAAAATCCCCGAAATTAAACTGGTAGCAATGGTTGTAAATAGAGTTATTAGAAAAATAATTAATTGCTCACTTCCAATTTTAAATACTTTTTTAATATTTTCTGGTGAAGCCAATTTGTAACCTGTATATACTAATATTGCAGCCAAAGCTGGTAATGGAATTTTACGCAATTCAGAAGCAAATAACAATATAAATACAACAAGAAAAGCAGCGTGAAAAAAGTTTGCAGACCTATTAGAACCTTTGTTATGAACATTTACAGAACTTCTAGCGATAACAGTTACTACATTTAAGCCGCCTAAAAAACCACTAATAACAGTTGCTAAACCCAAAGATTTAATATCTCTATTTACGTTAGATCTTCTTTTTAAAGGATCTAATTTATCCACAGCTTTTATGCTTAATAAACTTTCTATACTTGCAATTAAAGTAATACCAATAACTGCATTTATAAAGTTAGCAGTGTATATTTTACCAAAATCTGGAAAAGCAAAATTAGATAAAATGTCATTTGGTAAACTGATTAGTAAATCTTCGTGAATTGGATATTCTGCAGCAGAAAACAAATCGAAATAATAATACATTCCTACACTTAAAACCACAATCCACATTGGCGCAGGAATTAATTGAAAATAGCGATTTCTTATTTTGCTATAAAAAATCATAATTAACAAACTTACAATTCCTACTATACCAGCATAAAGCATACTAGAATTATCTGTTTTTACAAGATTTAAAATTCCTTCTGGTACTTTAATTAACAACTCTATAATGCTTCCTTTTGTATCTAAACTTCCTAACATTACATGAATTTGTTTGGCAAAAATACCAATACCAATTGCAGCTAACATTCCTTGTATTGCAGACGCAGGAAAGAAATCGCCTAAAGAACCCATTCTTAAAAAGCCAAGAATGATCATAATAATCCCAGAAATTACAATAGCAGCCAATGTAAATAAATAACCTTGGTACATATCTCCATTTCCTAAAACAGTTATTGCTGCTAAAATAACAACTACTAAACCATTTCCTGGACCTGTAATAGTTACATGAGAACCTCCAATAAGTGAAACTACAGTTCCACCAACAATTGCTGCTATGATTCCAGAAATTGGTGGCGCTCCAGAAGCCAAAGCCAAACCTAAACCTAAAGGAAGTGCAATTAAAGAAACCACAAAACCAGAAAAAAGGTTTTTGGGTATATCGCTAACAAATGTTTTAAAAGTATTTTTCTTTGTCATCTTTTATTTTACAATTAAAACATCTGTTGGTAATTCAGATAAAATATATTCAATATCATGAGGGAAAATTCTGTCTAAAAAACCAAGTTTGGTGGGTGCATTCATTACCAATAGATCTGCTCTTTTAACTTTAGCATAATGTCCTATAGAATAACCTCTTGTACCAAAAATACTTTGTGTTTTTACAGAAATATCATCTGCATTTATTTCTTTTAGAATACTTTTAACACGTTGTTCTTCTCTTGTTTTTAAACGCTCTTTTGCAATGGTTGTTTCTCGTAAAGTCTTGTCGTCGTTTACTTTTACATGCAATTCATCTTGACTAATTTCTTCAACTATTGTATTTTTTTTACATTTTAAATGATTTGCAACTACAAAAGCTGTTTTTATAGTTTCTTCTGTTTTTTCGTCTTGTAAACCATTAACTACAATGTGTTTACAAAGAACTCTTTTAATAGAAGGTTTTATCAATAATAATACAGAGCAAGGTGCTTTTCTAGTAATTTTTCTTGCAATAGAACCAACATAATATCTTAATAGATTTTCTTGTTGAATGGCGCCTAAAATCAACAAATCTATGTTTTCTTTGGTACAAGTTTCTAAAATAACATCTACTGGTTTACCTTCTTGCCAAATGGTTTTTAAAGGTTTGTGTAATACATCTGCTTCAGATAAAAGCTGCTTTAAAGTTGCTTCTTTTTCGTTCGATTTTTCACCAACATGAACGCCAACTAATTCAGCTTCAAATAAATTAGCTAATCTAACAGCTTCAAATAAGTTCGGTTTTAAATTGGGTGAAAAGGCAATTCCAATTAAAATGGTTTTAATATTTTGCAAAAAGGGAGTTTAAACTAGGTTATTGGCACAAGATAGGAAACTTTATAAGAAAGAAAAAAACTATGATTTTTATTTTTAGGATACACAAACATTCTTAAATTTACATTTCAACGATACAAATATTTATGTTAGAATTAGCGGGAATTATCATTTTAGGAATATTAGCACAATGGGTTGCATGGAAATTTAAAATTCCTGCAATTTTACCTTTAATATTAATAGGTTTGTTAGTTGGTCCAATTGCTGCAGAATTTTTAAGCGAAGATGGTACCAAATGGATAGAACCAATTTGGAATGGCGAAAAAGGGCTCTTTCCTGGTGGTAGTTTGTATTATTTTGTTTCTCTAGCAATTAGTATTATTCTTTTTGAAGGTGGTTTAACACTTAAAAGAAGTGAAATTAAAAATGTTGGACCAGTAATTACAAAGTTAATTACATTAGGTTCTGCAGTTACATTTTTTGGTGCAGGAATTGTTGCTCATTATATTTTTGATTTAGGTTGGGATTTATCTTTCCTTTTTTCTGGATTAATAATTGTTACTGGACCAACAGTAATTACACCAATTTTAAGAAACATACCTTTAAAGAAAGATATTTCTACTGTTTTAAAATGGGAAGGAATTTTAATAGACCCAATTGGTGCTTTGGTTGCCGTTTTGGTTTTTGAGTTTATAAGTGTTGGAGGTGGAGGAGGATTCACAAAAACTGCTTTGTTAGAGTTTGGTAAAATTTTATTATTCGGAACAACTTTTGGGTTTACTTTTGCTCATGCACTGGCTTTTGCAGTCAATAAAAAATTAATTCCTCATTACCTTTTAAACGTAGTTTCTTTATCTGCAGTCTTATTGGTGTTTGTTTTGTCTGAAACTTTTGCACATGAATCTGGGCTTTTAGCTGTGGTTGTTATGGGTATGGTTTTAGGAAATGGAAAATTAAAAAACTTAAAAGAATTACTATATTTTAAAGAATCTTTAAGCATATTATTAATTTCCATGCTTTTTATTTTACTTGCTGCAAATATCAATATTGAAGACTTAATGTTGTTGTATACTTGGAAAACGGCTGCGTTATTTGCAATTGTGGTTTTTATAATTAGACCTTTAGCAGTGTTTTTAAGTACGTATAATTCCAATTTAAAATTCAATGAGAAACTATTTATTAGTTGGGTTGGACCAAGAGGAATTGTAGCAGCAGGAATCGCTTCTTTATTCGGAAGTAAATTACTAAAAGAAGGAGTAGAGGGTGCAGAATATATTACACCTTTGGTTTTTATGATTGTTTTAGGAACCGTTTTATTAAACGCAACTACAGCAAGGATGTTTGCAAAAATAGTGGGCGTTTTTCTTAAAAAATCGGATGCTATTTTATTTGTTGGAGCCTCAAACTCTGCTAGATTAATTGCCAATTATTTAAAAGGAAAAGGAAAAAGAGTTATTTTAATTGATTCTAATAAAAACTTTATTGAGCAAGCTATAAATGCTGATTTAGAAGCACTGAAAGTTGATATTTATGACGATGAATTAACAGATAATATAGAGTTGAATGATGTAGGTTATTTAATTGCTTTAACAGGAAGTGATATGGTAAACAACCATGCAATTAATCGTTTTTCTAAAGTTTTTGGAGAACATGGTTCTTATAAATTAGCTTCGTCTAAAGAAATTAAAGAATCATCTACTATAGAAAGAGAAACCTTTTTTACACCAAATGATGACTACATTAATTTAAGTGAGGCATTTAGAGAAAATCCTGTAATTCATGAAGTAGAAGTAACGTCTAAAGAAGAATATTTAAAACTTTTAGAAATGCTTTCTAAAGAAGAAAAATCGGTACCATTATTTGTTGAAAAAGGATCAGGGATTTATTTAATTCCAGAATTTGAAAAAACAGAAGAGTCTAAAGAGAATTTAATATTGTCTTATTTAGGGAAGAAATTAGATTTACAAACAGAAAAAGTACTATAAATCCAGCTCAAAAGTTTGGCGTAATTTATCTAATAAAGGATTTAGCTCCTTTAATCTATTGTATTTTTCTTGTGGAGTATATGCAAACTTTTTCTCAATGGTTTCATTCACATTTGTGTCTATAGAAAGTCCATAATTATTTAGTTTTTCTCGTAAGAATTTTAATAATTTTGGTCTTCCTTTATGAAACTGATCTTGCATTAATTTATTAGGAAGCGTAAACTGAATTTTAAAGTTTTCATGCAATACAGGAACATCTGTGCCTATAATAGATGCCATACTTCTTTCTCCTTTTTGCAACATTAAAGCAGTGTATTCTTTCCATAAAGTTTGAAGCTGTTCTTGTGTAAAAACATCTTTTGGATGGCTGTCGTAATTTTCTTCAACATCAACCTTTTTAGTTTCTTTTTTCTGATGAATACTCTTTAAAGAAAAGGCAGAAGTACGTCTTTTTACATTCTCTAAAATAATTGGTTTTTTCGGTTGCGTTTTTGTTTCTGGAACAACTTGTTTTTGCTGCGGCTTAATTGTTTCAACCTTTTTCGGAATCGGTTTTGCAATTTCTTTTACAGCAGGAGAAAGCGCCTGAAAAAATGTAGCGGGAATTATGTAGTTAGGTGACTTTTTTTTTTCTCCATCAAAAGTGATAGAGGCAATCTGCATTAAAGATAATTCCACCAGCAAACGCTGATTTTTACTTGCTCTATAATTCAAATCGCATTGGTTTGCTTTGTCTATAGATTGCATTAAAAAAGGAATGCTTGCTTTGGTTGCTTGTGCTAAATATTTCTTTTTTGCAGCATCGCCAACTTCTAACAATTCTAACGTAGCTTTGTCTTTTGCAACTAACAAATCTCTAAAATGACTTGCCAATCCGTTTATAAAATGGTGTCCTTCAAAACCTTTTGCTAAAACAGCATTAAACGCATTTAAAACATCCGGAATTTTATTTCCCAACAACAAATCTGTCATTCCAAAATAGGTTTCGTAATCTAAAACGTTTAAGTTTTCTGTAACAGCTTCTCTAGTTAAATTCTTTCCAGAAAAACTAACAACTCTATCAAAAATAGATAAAGCATCTCGCATTGCGCCATCTGCTTTTTGTGCTATAATATGCAACGCATCATCTTCTGCAGTAATATTTTCTTTCTCGCAAATGGTTTTAAGATAGTTTTTTGCATCTAAAACACCAATTCTTTTAAAATCGAAAATCTGACAACGAGATAAAATAGTCGGAATTATTTTATGTTTTTCTGTAGTTGCTAAAATAAAAATAGCATGTGCAGGAGGTTCTTCTAACGTCTTTAAAAAAGCATTAAAAGCTGCTTGAGATAACATATGTACCTCATCTATAATATAAACTTTGTATTTTCCTGTTTGTGGTGGAATACGAACTTGGTCTGTTAAACTTCTAATATCATCTACAGAATTGTTAGAAGCAGCATCGAGTTCAAAAATATTAAAAGCAAAATCTTCGTCTTCAGAAAGTTCTGCATCTTGTTGGTTTATTTTCTTCGCCAAAATTCTAGCACAAGAAGTTTTACCAACTCCACGAGGTCCAGTAAACAATAAAGCTTGCGCTAAATGATTGTTTTTTATAGCATTCTCTAACGTATTTGTAATGGCTTGTTGCCCAATAACATCCTCGAAATTTTGAGGACGATACTTACGTGCAGAAACTATAAAATGCTCCATTTATCTTTTTTTTTGTCTGTTTGAGCACAGTCTAGAACTCTCAATAAACCTTTCGACTGCGCTCAAGGAGACAAGGTTTATTGTTTACTAATTGGGTTAACAAAAATAGTTATCTATGTTATTTTGCACAAGGAGGTTTCTTAACAAAATGCTAAAGTTGTAAACAAATTGTATAAAGAGCTTCTTTATTACGACTCATTAAGTAATTCAAATGTTATTTTTGAATTGAAAGTTCTTAAAATTATGCCGAGAATGTGTTTCATTTTCTCGGTGTAATTTTTTTATTGAAAAAAACATGAAAAGGTGTCTAATATAATTCTCTTAAAAGGGAAACTAAAAAACAAATAAATGAAAATTTTTAAGTCCGTATTTATAGTAAGTTGTGCCGTTTTGTTAATTTCTTGCTTTGGTTTTTCTAACAAAAAGGAAAGCAATACAAAAGCAACCTATATACCTACAGCAAAAACTGAAATCGCTTATTTTGCAAGTGGTTGTTTTTGGTGTGTAGAAGCAATTTTTGAAAGTGTAAATGGAGTAGAGGAAGCAGTTTCTGGTTATGCTGGTGGTAATACGCCAAACCCAACCTACGAAAAAATAGGAACAGGAAAAACTGGACATGCAGAAGCAGTTGCTGTCTATTACAATCCAGAAAAAGTGAGTTTTAAAACCTTGGTAACTGTCTTTTTTGGGTCACATAACCCAACTACAAAAAACGGACAACACCCAGATTATGGTTCTCAATACAGATCTATTGCTTTTTACAAAACAGCTGCAGAAAAGAAAATTATAGAAAACGAAATTACTAAACTGAATAAAGAAGTGTACGATGGTAAAATTGTTACCGAAGTTGCAGAACTAAAAAAGTTTTACAAAGCAGAAGACTACCACCAAGATTTTGAACGTAGAAACCCAAACCAAGGCTATGTAAAAGCAGTTTCTATTCCTCGATTAAATCGATTTAAAAAGAAGTTTCCTGAATTGTTGAAGGAAGGAAAAAGGCATTAAGGTTTATGTTTCGCTAACGTTTGTGTGTATGATTAGTTGCGTGGTTAAGCAACGAATTTAGTAAATAATCACGGAATAGAAAGTCCGCGAGGACTTTCGTAAGTAGGCGAGAACCAAGCAATTAATTATACACATTGTTGCCATTAGTACTTTTTTTCCGATTTTAAATGTCAACCGATAATTTTAAACTTCCGCCTAAACCTTCTCGTATTATTCTCATTAAAGTCGAAAGTCTGATATCACTTGCATTATTTTCGATTCTTGAAATATAATTTTTAGTTGTTCCTACTCTTTCCGCTAATTGTTGTTGAGTTAGTTTCTGTCTTTTTCTTGCTTCTTGAATTAAAACACCAATTCGAAAAGTCTCAAATTCTTCCTCAAATTTTTCTCGAGTTTCCGTTCCTTTCTCGCCATATTTATTATTAATATGTTCTTTCCAGCTTTTAGGATTTTCCTTTGTTTTCATAATATTTCTTTTTTAGCATTTCTGCTTTTTTAATTTCCTTTTTTGGTGTCTTTTGAGTTTTTTTCTGAAATGCGTTCAATAGCAGAATAACGTTTCCTTTGTCGAAGAAACAAAATACTCTGAAGATATTATTTCCAGATTTTACTCGTATTTCCCAAAGTCCATCCGTTCCAGTCATATGGTCGAAATATTGTTTAGGAACTATTTTTGTCCTTTCGATAAGTGAGATTGTCCAATCAAACTTGCTCTTAACTTTCGATTCAAGTTTATTGTAAAAATCCCAAAAGTGATTTTCATATGGGATTATCTCTCTTTCAAATTCAGCCAATTGTATCTGTTTTTTAATTCCAAAACAAAGTTACCTAAAAAGGCAACATTTTCCAAATTATTCAACAATTTTAATTTCGAAGACAGATTTTTTTTGTATTAATGGCAACTTGATTGATAAGGTGAGTTTTAATTCACTTTATGATGAGTTAGCGAAGCTACATTTTTTTAACTAAAAAATCAACCAGTAAAAACCCCTATTTTCCTAAAACCAAAAAACCTCACATTTCTGTGAGGTTTTCAATAGTATATCTAAAAAAGAAATTTAACTTTCTCTACGTTTTCTTCCGAAACCGCTAGATTTTCTGTCTCCGCCAGAATTTTTATCAGGTCTGTCAGATCTTCCACGGCTGCTGGTACTTCTAGAGTCGCTACTTCTTCTAGAGGAAGAACCACCACCTTCAGAACTTCTACGTCTTCCAAAACCACCATCTTTTTTACCGAAAGGTTTTTTACCACCTCTTCTTCCGCCACCAGAACGTTCTTTCTTGGTAACTTCTACGTTTACAGAACGTCCATCAAAATCTGGTTGATTCGATGAAAAAGCCTCTAAAGTTTTGTCTTCGTAATTTTTATCAATTTCAAAGAAAGAGAACGTATCTAAAATGTCGATAGCTCCAATTTCTATTTTATCGCCAATATTTTGCTCGTTAATTAAACCTATTAATTTACCAGGATTTAAGTTGTCTTTTCTACCAATGTTAATAAAGAAACGCGTCATGTTTTCATCTACAGATCTAGCTCTAGAATTGTCTCTAGAAGATAAATCGTTTAAATCTTTTGCGTTTTCATAATACGCTAACATGGTATTAAACTCTAAAGAAACAAACTTCTGTATTAATTCTTCTCTGTTTAAGCTCTCTAATTTTTCGTAGATGCTTGGTAAGAATTCGCTAATTTCAGATTCGTTTACCTCTGTAGCTTGTACTTTGTCAATTAAGTTCATTAATTGGTTTTGTACAATCTCTTTACCAGTTGGCACTTTTGTTTCTACAAATTTCTTCTGAATGATTTTTTCGATCTGGCGTAATTTACCTTTCTCTTTTCCATTCACTAAAACTATAGAAATACCTTTGTTACCAGCTCTACCAGTTCTACCACTTCTGTGTGTGTAGTTTTCTATTTGGTCTGGTAATTTGTGGTTTAAAACGTGTGTTAATTCAGTAACATCCAATCCACGAGCTGCAACATCTGTAGCAACTAATATTTGTATTGTTTTTTTACGGAATTTACCCATTACAGAATCTCTTTGTGCTTGAGATAAATCTCCATGCAAAGAATCTGCGCTATAACCGTCTTTTATTAAATTGTCTGCAACTTCTTGTGTTTCTCTACGAGTTCTACAGAAGATAATTGCATAAATATCTGGATTTAAATCTGCAATTCTTTTTAATGCTGGGTAACGAGTTCTTTCTGTAACAGAATAATACTCATGACTTACATTGTCTGAACCTTGGTTTTTCTGACCAGAAGTAATTTCTACTGGCTTGGTCATATAATTTCTTGCAATAGCTTCTACTTCTCTAGGAAATGTTGCAGAAAATAATAAGGTTTGTTTGGTTTCTGGAGTTGCTTCTAAAACTTTATCTAGTTCATCTTTAAAACCCATGTTTAACATCTCATCAGCTTCATCTAAAACAAGCCATTGAACGCTTCCTAATTTTAAAGCTCTTCTTTTAATTAAATCTACAGTTCTACCTGGAGTTCCAACTACAATTTGCGAACCTCTTTTTAAAGATCTAATTTGATCTTCCATAGAAGAACCACCATAAACAGTAGTTACTTTTATGTCTTTAGAATATTTACAAAAATCTTTAATGTTATTACCAATTTGTACCGCTAATTCTCTTGTTGGAGATAATATAATTGCTTGTACATTGCTATTGCTTTCGTCTAAAAGCTCTAAAATAGGTAAACTAAAGGCAGCAGTTTTACCTGTACCAGTTTGTGCAAATGCTTTTAAATCGTCTGTTGAAGAAATAATTTGCGGAATTGCTTTTTCTTGAATAACAGTTGGTTTTTCGTAACCTAAATCTGTTAATGCTCTAATGATAGGTTCTTTTAAACCTAATTCTTTAAATGTTGACATTACTGTGTTTTTATGGATTCACAGAACGCCCACCTGCAAACCCGATTATAAATTCGGACTGATTTTAAACGAGTTAGACTCAAAATTAAAATCGTGCAAAGGTACAAAAAATTATGGACATAGAAAGAGTAAAGTCAATTATTAGTTTTTACTCAATTCTTTCAGTTGAGAGTAGATATTATTAGAAGAAATAGAAGCAAAGGCATTTACAATTTTTCCGTTATTATCTATTAAAATAGCTCTTGGCATTTTACTAGTTAAAAAGTTGTTTGCAACACTTTCTTTATCAATAAAAAACTGATTTTTAATATCTAAATTATGAATTCTGTCTGAAGAATTACAATCGAATTTTATTTGTATAAATTGTATTTCTGGAAATTTGTCTGATAAAAAGTTTATTCTAGAAGAAATATAGCTTTTAGTAAAGTATTCTGGATTCCAAAAAAGCAAACAAGTACTTTTATTATCTATTACTTTATCAATAGGATATTTACCATTATTAAAATCTGTAACTGTAAAATCTATAATTTTTTTATTTCTTTCTAGATACTTGCTATCATTTAATAACAAACGTATTTGATTAATATCATCTTTATTGGTACTTAATTTAAAGAAATTATTAAATGCTTTTTCATCTACATTACAGGTAGATTTTCTATAGAAATGCCCAATAACAGTTTGTTTTAAAAACGCATTTTTAGATTCTGTCGAGCTAATTTTAGCATCAATTGTATTTAATAAATCGTTTGTAAAACTAGTAGAATATTCATTTGTCATTGGTTTATGACCCAATGCATATGTAGTGTTGTATAAAAAGTTTTTTACATATTTAGAATAAGGACCATAGTACATTAAAGAATCTTTATTTATGGTGATTTCATTTCTGTAATCATAAAAATTACCATCAGTTTTAGGAAATTCTTTCGTTTTAGAATATTTGGCACTCATTATAGGATACCTTTCTACTCTAGAATAAATAGGATAAGTTAATGCTACTTTTAATAAATTATTAAAACCTAAAGTTTCTTCTGGATGGTTTTCTACATATTTATTATATGTTGCCAATTTTAAACGAATTAAAGAATCTGTTTTTTCTTTAAATTCTTTTGGAGCCAACTTGTTAAACTTATAAGTAGCTTTGTCGTCTTTTTCTTCTTCTAAAAAACAATCAATTAAAATATTGTTTCTTTCTGCACCTGTACCAGCAAATACAAGAGATTCATCAAAATCCCAAGTATTTAGACGCAACATTAAACTATCTTTTGGTTCTAAATAAATATACTGATTTTCATTACCATGAATAAAGTAGTACAAGCCTTCATTTAAGTTGTCTAACTTGCTTAAAAAACTATTATTTTCATCTAAAAATAACGTATCTATGATTTTCTCCATAGAATGTAAGGTTACAAATTTAGACTTCGGGTTAATAATTTTTCCGCCAAAATAAGTAGCAGAATCTTTGTCTTTACTAGTATTGCAACTAATAAAAAAGAGCAAAGTTAAAAGCGAAGTATAAGTAAGAGTTCTTTTTATCATATAGTTTAAGGGCTCAAAAAAAGCTTCTACAAATTTAGGTATTCAATATAGGTAGTCTTGTTAATTCGTTGTTAAAAAAGTTATAAAATAATGGTTAAAGTTATGGAAGTTTTTTTCTTTAAAAACGGTTCAAAATCAATGTTAAAAAGAAAAATCTAATTCGTACTTTTGCACAAAATTAAAAAAGAGTACTTACTATGTTATCAGTTTCTAATTTATCTGTTCAGTTTGGCAAACGTGTTTTGTTCGATGATGTTAATACAAAATTCTTGCAAGGAAATTGCTATGGAATTATTGGCGCAAATGGAGCAGGAAAATCTACTTTCTTAAAAATAATTTCTAATGTACAAGAACCAACTTCTGGACAAGTACATCTAGAAGCAGGAAAAAGAATGTCTGTTTTAACCCAAGACCACTATGCTTTTGATGAGTTTCCTGTTTTAGAAACAGTGGTTATGGGAAATAAAGATTTGTTTAAAATTAAAAAACAAATAGACGAATTATACGCAGATTATACAGATGAAAATGCTGAAAAAATAGGCGAGCTTCAAATTAAATTTGAAGAAATGAATGGTTGGAATGCAGATTCTGATGCAGCTGCAATGTTGTCTAATTTAGGTATTTCTGAAGAGCATCATTACACTTTAATGAAAGATTTAGATGGTAAACAAAAAGTACGTGTGTTAATTGCACAAGCTTTATTTGGCAATCCTGATGTTTTAATTATGGATGAGCCTACCAACGATTTAGATTTTGAAACAATTGCTTGGTTAGAAAACTTTATTGCAAATTTCGATAACTGTGTTATTGTGGTTTCTCATGATAGACACTTTTTAGATGCTGTTTGTACACACATTTCTGATATTGATTTTGGTAAAATAAATCATTATTCTGGAAATTATACTTTCTGGTATGAATCTAGTCAGCTTGCTGCAAAACAAAGAGCACAACAAAACAAAAAAGCAGAAGATAAGAAGAAAGAGTTAGAAGAGTTTATTCGTCGTTTTTCTGCGAATATGGCAAAATCCAAACAAGCTACTTCTCGTAAAAAAATGATTGATAAATTAAACGTTGAAGATATTAAACCATCTAGTAGACGTTATCCTGCAATTATTTTTGATAGAGATAGAGAGGCAGGAGATCAAATCTTACAAGTAGAAGAATTGTCTAAAACTTTCGAAGGAGAAAAACTGTTTCATGATGTACATATAAACCTTAATAAAGGAGATAAAGTTGCAGTTATTTCGAAGAATTCGAGAGCAATTACTGCATTTTATCAAATTATTATGGGGAATGAAAAAGCAGATTCAGGTGAATTTTCTTGGGGAGTTACCACAACACAATCTTATTTACCTTTAGACAATTCAAGTTTTTTCCAAGACGGAGAATTAAACTTGGTAGATTGGTTAAGACAATATGCACAAACAGAAGAGGAGAGAGAAGAAGTACATTTAAGAGGTTTTCTTGGTAAAATGATTTTCTCTGGAGAAGAAGCGTTAAAGAAAAGTAACGTTTTGTCTGGTGGAGAAAAAGTACGTTGTATGTTGTCTAGAATGATGATGAAGAGAGCTAATATTTTAGTGTTAGATGAGCCAACAAATCACTTGGATTTAGAATCTATTCAATCTTTAAACAACGCATTAATCAACTTTAAAGGAACAGTTTTGTTTTCTACTCATGATCATGAGTTTGCACAAACTGTTGCCAATAGAATTATAGAGTTAACGCCAAAAGGTGTAATTGATAGACATTCTACTTTTGATGATTATTTATCAGATCCAAAAATTAAAGAATTACGAGAAAAAATGTATTCTTAAAATTCATATAAGTAAAAAAAAAGGAAGCTATTTAGCTTCCTTTTTTTTGGTTTAATCATTATTGTGGTTACAATGTCTTCCATGACTATTGTTGTGATTTCCATGCCCATGTCCGTGTCCGTGACCATTTCCTCTTCTTTTTATGACTAATTTCTTATGAATAATTTGATCTTTAGATTTTATTTTCAAGAAATATCTTCCTTTTGGTAACCAACCGAAATCAAAATTATTTTTACCTTTTTTTAATCGATGTTTGTAAACGAGCACTCCATATTTGTTATAAACTTTTAGTTTTCCTTTTAAATTCACTTTAATTGTAGCAAATCTCCTAGTAGGATTTGGGTATACTTTTGCTTTTAAATCAGGAACACTTGGTATTACTGGTTCTGCTATTTGAGTCTGATATGTATTTGTTATAACTGGTGGATTAAAATCAAAATAAATATTAGCAGTATTATCAATTACATCTCCAATTGCAAACGTACTTTTGGGTTTAATTTTATAATAAATCCAACCATGACTTACGGGTTCGTTAGAAGTACTGTCCGCTAAATGAATATTTTCAAAAATGAAATCTACTTTATTATCATCATTAATAGAAATTCTATAATCATGACTTGCTGTAATTGGTTCAAATGAATCCCAATCTAAATCAGTATCTAATTCATTTTTCACAACAATATTTATGGCTGAAGCTGTACCCGTATTTTGAAATCGAATTCTGTAATTTAAGTAATTAGAAACTTCATTCTCATCAATAAAATTTCCTTCCAATGCTATAATGTCATTCGGGTCATAAGAACCAATAGTTGTATCGTCTAAATTTGCTGTATTATCTGTAGGATTTGCATCACCAGAAGTAGGGTTTATAACACAACTGTATGATAATATATCTCCATTATTTACTGGATTAACAGCATCTGTTGGTCTATTGATTTCAAAAATCACATCGATATACTTTTTTTCAAAAGGTTTTAAGTTTGTGTAATTCCAACTTAATGAGTTGGTTGTTTGATTAACAACTGTTTCTGTTGCGCTTATAAATACTTCTTTAGAATCATCGAAAGTTAAATTTATATCTCCACTTAAAATTGTTGAACCTAGGTTTTCATAATAAATTCGAAGATTAGTTTGAAAACCTGGTCTCGATTCTGAATAAGGTAATATACTTACTTTAACGTCGTTAACGACAGCGTTTGCTGTGATACAGAAATCTATATTTTGTGTTGCTCCTGAACCTGTAAAGTTTACATTTTGTGTTGTTGGTGTAACCGTGAAAAAACTTGGTAGATTTGTGAAAATATCTAAAGTGTTATTAGCTTCTTGAGTATACATTAAATATTGTCCATTAGCATCTGTAAAAGTTACGTTAGAAGTATTTGTGCTAGAACTAGTCAATTTTGTATTTATAGACTTTGTGTCTAAAGGATCACAACCATTAGCATCAAAATCGAAAGAAACAGTTCCTGTTATAGTATTAGAATTTGTTGGTATAAATGAGCAAATATCAGAGTAATAAGATTGTGCATCTTTGTTAATGAAAGTAGAGTTTGCGTAAGAAATATCATCTACACATATTAAGTTTAGGTTTGGGTTGTTTGTAGTATTATACCTATTTGAAGAAAGAGCTGTGTTATTTCCGTTTTTTATATTTAAACTTGTTAGTTGATTGTTATTACAGTATAAAGTATTTAAACTTGTCTGTCTAGATAAATCTAAATCTATAATTTGATTACCTCCACAAGCTAGTGTTGTTAATAAAGTGTTATTTGTTAAATCTAAATTGGTTAGTTGTGTTGAAGAGCAATTTATAGTTGTTAAAGCTATATTTTGTAATACATCTAAAGTTGTTAAAGGATTGTTCCTACAGTCTAAATGAGTTAAACCTGCATTATTAGATACATCTAAACTAGGTATTTGATTTACAAAACATTTTAGAGTTTTTAAAGTGTTTGTATTGGGTAATATAAGGTTGTTGATGTAATTATTATCACAAATTAAACTTGTTAAAGATGTATAATTAGAAGTATCTAATGTAGTTATTTGATTACGTTGGCAGTTTAAAAACGTTAAAGTGTTAGTATTTGGTAGGGCAAGATTATTAATATTATTGTTATCGCAAGTTAGACTTACTAATGATGTGTTTAATGAAACATCTAATGTAGTTAATTGATTTCGGCTACTGTTTAAAGATGTTAAAGTGTTTGTAGTTGGTAACGTTAATGATAGTAATCTATTAAAACTTGTATTTAAAGTAATTAAAGCTGTTTGTGAAGAAGTGTCTAAAGTAGATAAATCGTTATTATTACATATAAGTGTTTCAATAGTACCAGAAGTTGGTAAAACTAACGTACCAATTCCTGGATAATATTCTAGCGTAACCATTGAGTTTATATTATTAGAACAATCTAAATAAGTTAGACTTGTTAAAGTAGAAACGTCTAAACTTATAAGTTCGTTATTATTACATGTTAAAGAGGTTAAGTTCGTAAATGCTTCAATACCTGTAAAGTCAGAAATACCAAATGAAATGATACCTCCTCCACCTCCTATGCAGTTTGGGTCATTTGGGTCTGGGCATAAACCTCCAATATCTTCTATGCTTTGATAACCTGAAATATTTAAAACAGTAACTGCAGCAGCTTCTTGTAATGAAATTTGATTATCATTATTAGTGTCAATAGCTGGAGAATAATTAAGTAGTGCTTGTTTAAATTCGTAATCTGGAATATTTACATTTTGACTAATTAAAGTTGTAGTGATAAAGATTGAAAAAAGTAATACATAATTTTTAAGTAATTGATGTTTCATAATTATAGTTTTTTAGTTCTTACAAAAATATATTTAAGTTTATCTATAACTATAAGGTAAAACACCCATAAGTGTTTAGAAAACAACTCTTAATAAAAGTAGAGTTATGTTTTTTCTAAAAAAAAAAATAAAAAAAAGCTTTCGAATTTCGAAAGCTTTTTAAGTTTATAAATTAGGTGAAATATTATTTTACATCCATCAATTCTACATCAAAGATCAAAGTTGCATCTGGTGGAATTACTCCTCCAGCACCTGCAGACCCATAAGCTAAATGAGATGGAATTACAAAACGAGCTTTATCACCCACTTGTAAAAGTTGAATTCCTTCATCCCAACCAGAAATTACTTGACCAACACCAACATTAAAATCTATTGGTTGTTTTCTCTTGTAAGAAGAATCAAATACAGTTCCGTCTAATAATTGTCCTTTATAATGTACAGAAACTCCAGCGCCTTTGGTTGCTTGTTTTCCTGTTCCTTTTTGTAAAATTTGGTAACGCAATCCGCTTTTAGTTTCATCATAACCAGCTGCTACAGAATCTAACAATTCTTTTTGTTTTGCTTTTGCTTCTGCTTCACGCTTTTCTCTAGAACCTTCAAAAGTTCTAAAAGCTTCAACAGCATTAAAAGCTTCAGCATCTGAACCAACTCTAATGATTTCTAAAGAAGTTAATTCATCTCCTTGTGCAACAGCGTCAACAACATCTTGCCCTTCTACTACAGAACCAAAAACGGTGTGTTTACCATCTAACCATGGAGTAGGAACGTGCGTAATGTAAAACTGACTTCCGTTTGTTGCTGGTCCAGAATTAGCCATTGCTAATTTTCCTGGAGCATCATGTTTTAAATCAGGATGAAATTCATCATCAAATTTATAACCTGGGTTTCCAGTTCCAGTTCCTAATGGACAACCACCTTGAATCATAAAATCTGGTATAACTCTATGAAATTTTAATCCATTATAATAAGGTGTTCCTTGGTCTTTTACTGAATTTTCTAAATTTCCTTCAGCTAAAGCTACAAAGTTACCAACAGTTCCTGGAGCTTTTTCATTTTCTAATTGTACTAAAATTTCACCTTTTGAAGTGGTGAATTTTGCATAGATTCCGTTATTCATTCTTAATTATTTTAATCGTTTTTATTTATTTTTTGCTGAAAGACATTCAGCATAAATTTATTTTTTTGCATTTAAAATTGAAAAGCCATAGCTTAATCCAATATTTATATTCGATGAATTAACATTTCCGAAAGGAGACCACATTTGTCCACCAGAAACATAAAAAGATAAAGCATCATTAGCATGATAATTAATACCTAAAGTTGGTCTTACTAAAACACCTTCTCCAGAATCTACTCTTCCACCACCAGCTACACCTGCAGCAGCTTCTGCAAATAAAGAAACTTTTTCGTTTAAAAATTTGTTACTTTTTATACCCAAACCAAATATTCCATGAGCATAACCACCAGATTTACCTAAATATGCAAAAGAGGCTTCACCAGCAACATAAAACCTGTTGTTTAAATCATATTTAGCTTTTAAAGCTATTAACTGTAAATCACTATCTGGAATGCCAAATTTTGCGACATCAAAATAAGTTTGATTTTCTACTGCTAATTGTAAACCTTGAGTTTTAATTTTTTTAATTTCCTCATCAGAAAAAGGATCTTTAGTTCCTCCACTTAAACCATAGTATTTTAAACTAAAACCAGCAGTATAGGCTTCAAATGTACCACCAATTGCTCTGTGATAACCACCATGAGCACTTAATCCAAATTTTTCTGTAATTTTTATATCTGCACCAACACTTGGGTACATTGTTAATCCACCTTCTTGGTAAATTCTTCCACCTGCAGCTCCAATACCAAATTTACCAAATAAATTTACATATTTTGTTTCTACAAAATTGTTTCCAACACCAAAAAATAAATCCATAAAACCAGCAATTAAGCCACTGTACATTGCATCTACATGTGTGTAAATAAATGTATTATCTGTTAGGTAGCGTTGGTATTCGAAACCTAAAATTGATAAAGTGTTATTGATTGGTTTGTTTCCTTGAAATGAATCTGTTCTAGAATCTCCAAAAGGAAAAAAGTAATCGAAAGTTACTTGTTGTACACTTTTTACAGCAGGTTTTTTCCAAAACTCATCTTTAGAGGTGTTGTCTATGATAAACTGTTCTTGTGCCTCTGCATAAGATGCAGCACGTATTGTACTTGGTATTTCTACAAAGAAAGATACATTATCATTTTTTATAAACCCAGTAAAGAAATTTACGTTACCATATTGCACTCCAAAAGAGAAGTTGTTCTTTTTATACTGAAGTCCAATATTTGTGTATAAAATACCCCCACCATCAACTAAAACCCTATATCCGCCACCACCACCAAAGTGAACGTTAGCATCAAAATAAATGTTTTTGTATAGTTTTTTATTAACACCTAAATTTACACCTAAAGTAAATAAACCACCTTGATCTCCCGTAATTGCTGAATGAAAACCAGCACCAGTATATAACCAATCATTAATAGGAATGTTATAATTTAATCCTATTAAGCCCATTGTTGGTCTTAATTGATAACTATCTCCATAAATATTTTGCTCATCTGGCATGTGTACCAGAATATAATTTAACCTAACTTTATTATGTAGTTCTTTTGTATTTAATGTAGTGTAAGAAGGTTCATCTTGAGAAAACGAATTTAGACTTATAAAGAATAATAAAATAAATACTTTTTTCATTGTTTTATTTTTTGAACTCACTAGTAGTATGCAACTTTACTGTTGGATACTTACTTTGAGTCATTTGCATTGTAAAAGCCGAATCTGCTAAAAACACTAATTGACCTTGTTTGTCTTTTGCCAAATAACGTTGTTTAACTCTTTTAAATTCTTTAAACTCTTCGTTTTTAGGATCTGTAGGTTCTACCCAACAAGCTTTATGAACGCTTAAATTTTCATAAGTACATTTGGCACCATACTCATGTTCTAATCTGTATTGAATTACCTCAAATTGAAGCGCTCCAACAGTACCAACAACTCTTCTTCCGTTCATTTCTAAAATGAATAATTGTGCAACACCTTCATCCATTAATTGATCTAAACCTTTATACAATTGTTTAGATTTCATTGGGTCTGCATTATTTACATAACGGAAATGTTCTGGAGAGAAACTTGGAATTCCTCTGAAGTTTAATTCTTCGCCTTCAGTTAATGTATCTCCAATTTTAAAGCTACCAGTATCGTGAATTCCTACAATATCTCCGGGAAAAGATTCATCTACAATTTCTTTTTTCTCTGCAAAAAATGCATTTGGACTCGAAAATTTTACTTTTTTTCCATTTCTAACATGTAAATATGGCGAGTTCCTTTTAAAAACACCTGAAACAATTTTTATAAATGCTAATCTGTCTCTATGTTTTGGGTCCATATTTGCGTGGATTTTAAACACAAAGCCAGACATTTTTTGCTCTTTAGAGTCTACCAAACGCTCTTCTGCTTTCTTTGGTTGTGGAGAAGGCGCAATTTCAATAAATGCATCTAACAATTCTTTTACTCCGAAATTATTTAGTGCAGAACCAAAAAATACAGGTTGTAATTCTCCTTTTAAATATTCTTCTTGGTTAAAATCTGGATATACTTCAGAAATCAATTCTACTTCTTCACGTAACGTATCTGCTGCTTTTGTACCAACTATTTTATCTAATTCAGGATTCGAAAGGTCATCAAATTCTACACCTTCAGAAACTGTTTGTTTTTTATCACCCGAAAATAGGTTTAATTTCTTTTCCCAAATATTATAAATTCCTTTAAAATCGTAACCCATTCCTATTGGGAAACTCATTGGGGTTACTCTTAAACCTAATTTTTGTTCAACTTCATCTAACAAATCGAAAGCATCTTTACCTTCTCTGTCTAATTTATTGATGAAAACTAACATAGGTATGCTACGCATTCTACAAACTTCAACTAATTTTTCAGTTTGCGGTTCTACACCTTTTGCAACATCAATTACAACAATAACGCTATCTACAGCTGTTAAAGTTCTAAAAGTATCTTCGGCAAAATCTTTGTGACCAGGAGTATCTAGAATGTTTATTTTTTTGTCTTTATAAATAAACGCTAAAACAGAAGTAGCTACAGAAATTCCACGCTGACGCTCAATTTCCATAAAATCGGAAGTTGCTCCTTTTTTTATTTTATTATTTTTTACCGCTCCAGCTTCTTGAATTGCTCCACCAAAAAGCAGTAATTTTTCCGTTAAAGTAGTTTTACCTGCATCTGGATGAGAAATGATACCAAATGTTCTTCTACGCGCTATTTCCTTTAAAAAACTCATTTACAAATTTTGAGGTGCAAAGATACGTTTTACAAAGAGAATTATCAATCTAAAATTTCTACAGTTATATTTATGTCATCAGTTGGCCATTCATCTACACCAACTTTTACTCTAGATATTTTATCCATAGTATCGAAACCAGAAATAACTTCACCAAAAACTGTGTGCTCATTGTTTAGATGATGTGCGCCATTTCTGTTATGTACCATGTAAAATTCAAACGGACTTGATAATTTATTTGGATTTTTTTCCCATTGTCTGGCAGCAGCTAAAGCGCCATATTTGTGTCTTCTATTGTTTCTAAATTCTGGCTTTATTAAATAGTTTCCATACAATCTTCTTTGTTTTACTGTGTAGGTTTCATCAGAGTTTCCACCTTGAATAACAAAGTTTTTGGCAACTCTGTAAATTTCTGTTGTATTAAAATATTTTATTTTTGTTAGAAAGATAAAATTGGCTCTGTGTATTGGAACATCATCATATAATAGAAGTTTTATATTCCCGAACTTGGTTTTAATTATGACTTTATTTTCTTTATTTGTTTTACCATATTCTGTAAAAAAAGCTTCAACATTATCGCTATTTAAACTATCCCAACGTATTTCTACAATTGGTTTAATCTTTTTCTTTTTTTTAATGTTTATTTTTTCTTCAGCTTTAATATTTTTATCTTCTTTACATTGGTAAATGGTTAAAACTAAAAAAAGTAAAAAAAATTGTAATGTATTTTCATTAATAGTACTTAATTTAAAAAATGTAAATATAAATCATCAAAATATAATAATAGAGAAGTCTTATACTTTTATGATTTTTTTAAATATTGATTTTATTACATTTGTAGATATGGAAGAACAAGTTGTTTTAGTTGATGAAAAGGATAATAAAATTGGTTTAATGCCAAAAATGGAAGCACATGAAAAAGCTGTTTTACACAGGGCCTTTTCTGTATTTGTTTTTAATGAAAAAGGTGAGTTAATGTTGCAACAAAGAGCAGCTTCTAAATATCATTCGCCTTTATTATGGACTAACACATGTTGTTCTCATCAAAGAGATGGTGAGGGTAATGTTGAAGCTGGTAGAAGAAGATTGCAAGAAGAAATGGGTTTTACCACAGATTTAAAAGAGGTTTTTTCATTTATTTACAAAGCTCCTTTTGATAACGGATTAACAGAACATGAATTAGATCATGTTTTAATTGGTAGATTTGATGATAAACCAAACATTAATAAAGAAGAAGTAGAAGATTACAAATGGATGTTGTTAGAAGATGTACAGTCTGATATAGAGAACAATCCAGAAACCTACACAGCTTGGTTTAAAATTATTTTTAAAGAATCTTATAAAAAATTAACAAATGCCTAGAGTTTCGGTTCATAGAAAAGCGCATTTTAATGCAGCTCATAGATTGTATAGAAAAGATTGGACTGACGAAAAAAACACTGCCGTTTTTAGCAAGTGTAGTAATCCTAATTTTCATGGCCATAACTATGAACTTATTGTTTCTCTAACTGGAGAAATAGATGAAGAAACTGGTTATGTGTTTGATTTGGGTGTTTTAAGAAATCATATAAAGTTAGAAATTGAAGATGCATTTGATCATAAAAACTTAAATGTTGAAGTTCCTGAATTTATGGACTTAAACCCAACTGCGGAAAATATTTCTGTTGTTATTTATAATAAATTAAGAAAATTACTTCCAGATCATTTAGATTTAAAAATTACTTTGTACGAAACTCCAAGAAATTTTGTGAGTTATTCTGGCGAGTAATTGTTTTTTATTTTTTAAAATATTCCTTGTAAATTCGTATTCTAATTATTGTTAATGAAAATAAATCAACTACTTAAATTTGAACCAATCCTAAAAGAGAAAATTTGGGGAGGAAAAAAATTATCTTCAATTTTAAATAAAAAATCACAAAAAAATAATATTGGTGAAAGTTGGGAGATTTCTGATGTAGAAGATAATGTGTCTATAGTTTCTAATGGCATTTTAAAAAACAAGACTTTAAAAGAGCTAATATGTACATATACATCTAATTTAGTAGGAGAGAAGGTTTTTAAACATTTTGGACAAAATTTTCCTCTTTTAATAAAATTTATAGACGCAAAAAAAGCCTTAAGTATTCAAGTGCACCCAAATGATGATCTAGCAAAAAAACGTCACAACTCTTTTGGTAAAACCGAAATGTGGTATGTTATGCAAGCAGATAAGTTTTCCAACTTAATTGTTGGTTTTAAAAATAAATCTGACAAAGAAGAATATTTGCACCATTTAGAAAATAAATCTTTGTTGAATATTTTAAATGTAGATGAAGTAAAAAAAGGAGACACTTATTTTATTCCTACTGGAACCATACATGCAATTGGGGCAGGGGTTTTATTAGCAGAAATTCAGCAAACTTCAGATATTACTTACAGAGTTTATGATTGGGACAGACCTAATTTAGATGGATCGTACAGAGATTTACATACAGAAGAAGCTATAGATGCCATAGATTACAATGCTAAAGAATCTTACAAATCATTATATTCTAAAGAACAAAATAGCATTACAGAAATAGTTTCATGTCCTTATTTTATTACAAATGTTTTACCTGTGTTTGGAAGTGTTTCATTAAGTCACAAAGAAAAAGATAGTTTTGTAATTTATATGTGTGTAGAAGGTAACGTGGAGATTAAATATGAAAATCAATTAGAGCAACTTCAGGTGGGAGAAACCCTATTAGTACCAGCTTGTATGAAAGATTTGGTAATTACTTCAGATAAAAAATCAGAATTATTAGAAATTTATATAAAATAAAAAAAGGTTCAAGAAATTTTTCTTAAACCTTTATTTATTTTTTAATCAATTAATTTAAGGGCTTACGTCCAGAAATTATATTGTATAGAATTACAACAATTGCAATTACTAATAATATATGTACTAAATTTCCTGTTGCTAATCCTGTAACAACTCCTAAAAGGCCTAATACCCAAATAATAATACAAATAACGGCTACAAGCCATAAAATACTTCTCATAATAATAGTTTTTTGGTTCATTCAAAATTATAAAAATAGCTCCTTCAAGATTAACTCTATCCAATTAAATATTATCTTTGATGCTATTAAAAACCATTTATGAAGATAATTGCAATGATTCCTGCACGTTATAGTGCATCTCGTTTTCCAGGGAAATTAATGAAAGATTTAGGAGGTAAATCTGTTATTTTAAGAACTTATGAAGCTGCATTAAATACTAATTTATTTGATGATGTTTACGTAGTAACAGATTCTGACATTATTTTTAATGTAATTTCTAATGCTGGAGGAAAAGCAATTATGAGTAAGAAAGAACACGAATGTGGTTCAGACAGAATTGCAGAAGCTGTAGAAAATATAGATGCAGATATCGTAATTAATGTTCAAGGAGATGAACCATTTATAGACGAAATATCTTTATCTAAACTAATAGACGTTTTTAAAAATGATGCAAAAAAAGAAATTGATTTAGCGTCATTAAAAGTACAAATTACCAATAAAGAAGATGTCGAAAACCCTAATAATGTTAAGGTAATTACAGATATAGATAATTTAGCCATTTATTTTTCTAGAAGTGTTATTCCATATCATAGAGATAAAGAAATAAACGTAAAATATTACAAACATAAAGGTGTATATGCTTTTAGAAAGCAAGCTTTATTAGATTTTTATAATACGCCAATAACACCTTTAGAAGCTTCAGAAAAAATTGAAGCAATTAGATATCAAGAGATTGGTAAGAAAATTAAAATGGTGGAAACAGATGTGGAAGCTGTTGGAATAGATACTCCAGAAGATTTAGAGAAAGCAAAAAAATATTTAGGAATAAAATAATTCATCAATGTATAATAATATAAAAGTGATTGCTTTTGATGCTGATGATACTTTGTGGGTAAATGAAACGTATTTTAGAGAAGCAGAAAATGAATTTGCAGAATTGCTTTCTAAATATGAAACCAAAAATAAAATTGACCAAGAACTTTTTATGAAAGAAATAGAAAATTTAAAATTCTATGGTTATGGAGTTAAAGGTTTTGTATTGTCTATGATAGAATCTGCGTTAGAATTATCTAATTATAAAATCAACCCAAAAACTTTAGAGAAGATTTTAAATATTGGTAAAGAAATGTTAGAAAAGCCAATAGAATTATTGGATGGAGTAGAAGAGGTTTTAGAAAAGCTACAAGGAAAATATAAATTAATTGTAGCTACAAAAGGAGATTTATTAGACCAAGAAAGGAAGTTAGAAAAATCTAATTTGCTAAAATACTTTCATCATATAGAGGTAATGAGTGATAAGAAAGCAAAAGATTATCAAAAATTAGTAAAACATTTAGATATTCATCCATCAGAATTATTAATGATTGGTAATTCTTTAAAATCAGACATATTACCATTAATTGAGATTGGTTCGGAAGCAATTCATGTTCCATTTCATACAACTTGGGCTCATGAAGAAGTTACAGATGAAGAGCAATTTACATCTAATTATAAAACAGTTTTAAATATAAAAGAAGTTTTACCGCTCTTTTAAATAAATAACCTAAATTTGCACCTTTAAATAAATAAGATTATGGCAAGTATAAAAAACTTAAAAAAAGATATTAATTACGTATTAGGGGATGTTATAGAATATGCATTAGACGTTTCTGTTTTAAAAAACGAACCTAAAAAAGGAGATGAAATTATAGATGAAGCTATTGAGACTTTCGATAATTTGGTTGCTAAAATAAATGCACCAGGTGTAGAAAACAAAAAAGCACATTTTAAAGCTATTAACGAAGAGTTAGAAACTAAAGCAAAAGGTTTAGTAGAAAAGATTAACAAATTATAATCTTAACACTTTTTTAAACAATTTTTAAGGCCATCATCTAACAAGATGATGGTTTTTTTATTAAATTTGATTGTAGATACTAAAACGATATAGTTAACGTTATATCTTTAGATTAAATTTTTTAAAAATGGCTAGAGCAATGTTTGAGTACACTAAAACTGTACTAAAAAAAGTAAGTTTTAATTCGGAGTTATTTTGTAAAGAATTAGAAAAGTCCTTAAGTAGACTTTTACCGTATGAAATAGAAGAATTGACTATTTGGTTAAAGCAATTTACAGCAAACAAACCAGAGTTATATTCTTGTATGGCATTAGTTAGGTAATAAAAAAGGAAGCAAATTTGCTTCCTTTTTTATTGTCCTCTAAATTTTTATTAATTTTTATTTTCCTTCTTTTTTCTGTATTTTTTCATTAAATTTCTAATGAAATCTTTTTCAGAAGTTTTTAGGGTTAAAATTTTCTTGTAGGTAATAATTTCTGACAGTTTTTTATCAAACTCCATTTTTATAGAGTAAACTTTACTATCAATTTCTTTAATTTTTAGAAAAGCAGCTTTTGCTTCTTCTTCAGAAATAGCTTCTATACCTCCTTCTTTTCTAATTTTTGAAACTAACTTATGTTTCTCTAATCTTTCTAGTTGATAAATTTTAGCATCATACTTATTATAAACTGGCCAAAATTTTTGAGCTTCAGTAGTTGTTAATTTTAACTTCTCTGTTAAAAAAGCAATTTTTAGAGCTTTAATTTTTTCGTTTCTTTCTCCTTTATTTCCTTTGTCTTGCGAGTTTACTGCAAGATTTGTGAAAAATATAAAGGTTAATAAAAGTGTTATTTTTTTCATTTTAATCATTTTCTAGTATTAATGATATATTGTCTTCATTACTCAAATAATTTTCAATTTCATCTTTTGTAATTGAATTAGGAACCATATCAGATTCATCAAAATCTATATTTGTATATGCAAAAGCAAGATCATCATTACTAATTAAACTTGTGTTATTTTCAATCCAGTTTTCAATTTCTATATCTGCTAAATCATCAAAAGAAATATTTTCTGAATTACTAAAAATAAAAGAATTTAAGCCTATAAACAAAGCTATACATGCCGCTGCTGCAATAGGAATAAATTTTAATACTTTTTGTTTAAGTGAAATTACTTTAACTTCTTTTTCAGTGGATGTAGTTTTACTTAAAATAAGATCTTCTAAATTATCGAAATAAGAATCTGGTGTTATAAAAGCGCCATTATCTGGTAATTTCTCTTCAGATAAAAAACTAGAAAAACGATTTTCAGCATCAGAAAAATAATTTTCTGGTGTTGTAAAACCTGTTTTGTTTTTTAAAACCGATTTTAAATAATTTTCGCTATTTGTACTATTTGTTTCCATACATTCTTTAGACCTAATTTTTATAAAAAGGTTTAATTGGTTTCTTCTTTTATATAGTTTTCTATTTTCTTAACTGCGTGAAAATAAGAAGCTTTCAATGCTCCAACAGAGGTTTCTAGTATTTCAGAAATCTCATTATATTTAAGTTCATCAAAATATTTCATATTAAAAACCAATTGTTGTTTTTGTGGTAAAGTAGCAATTGCTTTTTGTAGAATAATCTGAATTTCATCACCAGTAAAAAATTCATCATCTGCTAATGTAGATGAGATTTCTTGTTGATAATCTGTAATGTCTAAATTTCTTTTTTTGGCTCTTTTATTAATAAACGTAATAGATTCGTTAGTAGCAATTCTATACATCCAAGAAAACAGTTTACTATCTTGATTAAAACTTTCTATGTTTTTAAAAATTTTAATAAAAGTATTCTGCAAAACATCATCTGCATCATCATGAGATATTACAATTTTTCGAACATGCCAATACAAGCGTTCTTTGTAAATAGAAATTAATTCTCTAAACGCTTTTTCTCTGGTTTGAACATTTATTAGTTGTTCTATTAAAATGGCTTCGTCTATCAACTATACATTTTTAAATAAGACAACATTTTTAAAGAAAGGTTTAATTGATAAATTTATTTTTTTACTCTAGATCTAGAATATCCAAATAATCTTTTTTGTTTTATGGTTTCTGCAATTCCTGTTGGCAACATTTCTTCCCAACCTTCTTCGCCATCAATAATCATTTTAAGTACAGTTCTAGAGAAAATGTCTAGTATTTCTGGGTCAAAATTATCAATATTTACAAGTTTTCCGTTGTTTTTAAAGAACTTGTATAGTTCTTTCATTCTAGGATGTACTTTTAAGTTTTCACTATTAATATATTCTCCAGAAGCTTGGTCGTGATAAGGATACATATATACTTTTAAGTCTCTGTAGAAAAGTTTTCCAAAAGCTTCTAAAATTCCACCACTTAAATTACGGTAATATTTTTCATCAAAAATTTGAATTAGGTTGTAAACGCCCATTGCTAATCCCATTCTTTCTTTTGTGAATTCACTAAAATATTCTACTAATTTAAAATATTGTTGAAAACTAGTAATCATTACATTTTGTCCCAAAGAACAAAGTAATTCAGCTCTGTCTAAAAAGTCACGTTCATTAATTTTTCCTTCTGCGGATAAATTACTTAATGTAATTTCGAAAATAACTTGTGTTTTACTTTCTTCAACTTTATTTTCTGCTAAAAATAGTTTTTTAGATTTTTCGTACATATCCATATTTACTTTTGTAACAGGTCTAAAACTACCTCTTAAAGCCAATATGTTCTTTTTATATAATACTTGTGCTGGTAATAAATTGTTACCATCTGGGCCAAACATTACTGCATTAGTCATTCCGTTTTTAAGTAATTGTAAACTCATTAAACGGTTGTCTACATACATAAAACGAGGTCCAGAGAAATTAATCATATCAATTTCTAATTGGTCATTATTTAAATTATCGTAAAACGACTTTACCAATTCTTTAGGATTGTCATTTAAGTAAAATGCACCATAAATTAAATTTACTCCTAGTATACCTAATGTTTCTTGTTGTAAACGTGCATCAGTTTCCTTAAAACGTAAGTGTAAAACAATTTCATTATAGCCTTCTAATGGATCTAATTGAAAACGAATACCAACCCAACCATGACCTTTAAACTTTCTTGCAAAATCTATTGTTGTAACCGTATTTGCGTAACTGAAAAATAATTTATCAGGATGTTTTTGTCTACTTAATCTGTCCTCCATTAAGTCAATCTCATGACCTAACATTTTTTTAAGACGAGGTTGTGTTACATAACGTTTGTCTTCTTCAATACCATAAATTGCATCAGAAAAGTCTTTGTCATAAGCACTCATGGCTTTAGCAATGGTTCCAGAAGCTGCACCAGATCTAAAAAAATTACGAGCAGTTTCTTGTCCGGCTCCAATTTCAGCAAAGGTTCCGTAAATATCTGTATTCAAATTAATTCTTAATGCTTTGCTTTTAGTAGTTTGTACACTACTAATTTCTTGATCACCTCTTAAAGAAATTGCCATAATTTATTTTTGTTAGATATAAACAAATGTACTAAAATTGTGAGCTATGAGTCAATTTTTATCTTATTTTTGTTTCAATGAATTTAGATAAAAAACTGTTAAAAATTACTTTTTTAGGAACTGGGACTTCACAAGGAATTCCTATGATTGCTAGTAAAGATCCTGTTTGTTTATCTAATGATATTAAAGACAAGCGTTTACGTTCTTCAATTTTAATTTCTTGGGATGATTGTGCGTATGTTATAGATTGTGGCCCAGATTTTAGACAACAAATGTTGCGAGAAAATGTACAGTCTATAAACGGTGTTTTATTTACTCATGAACATTCAGATCATACTGCGGGTTTAGATGATTTACGTCCTTTTTGTTACCAAATAGGAGAGATGCCAATTTATTTAGACAAAAGAACATTACAGAGTTTAGAGCAACGTTTTCAGTATATTTTTTCAAAAGAAAATAGATATCCAGGAGCGCCAAGTGTTACTCCTTTTTTGGTTGATGAATCTCAATTTTCAATACAAGATGTTGTGGTTACTCCAATTGAAGTTTTGCATGGAAACCTACCAGTTACGGGTTATAGAATTGAAGATGTAGCCTATTTAACAGATGTTAAAAGTATTGAAGCAAAAGAGAAAGAAAAATTAAAAAAATTAGATGTTCTTATTGTAAATGCTTTAAGAATAGAAGCACATCCAACCCACTTTAATTTAGAAGAAGCACTTGATTTTGTTAAAGAATTGAAGCCTAAAAAAACATATTTTACACATATTAGCCATAAATTAGGTTTTCATGAAGCAGTTTCTAAAAAACTACCAAAAAATGTGTTTTTAGCTTATGATGGTTTAAAAATTGAGGTTTAGATTTTCATAAACTGTTTTTTAATGTATATTTGTTTATACAGCATTAAAACTTATAGTTTTAGGCTGTATTGTTTAACCAACATTCCCCAAATTATTAACTCAACTAAAAATACATGGAAAAAAAGTCAGAAAAAAGCAAAGCTCCAGATTCAGTTCAAGAAGTAGATAGCAGAATTGCAGCAGTAAGAGACTTAATCTTTGGCGAAAATATTCAGCAGTATAACAGCGAATTTGATGATATTTACAGCAAAATAAAAGCATTAAAAGAGCAAAATCAAAAGAATTTATCGGAATCTGTTACTAATTTAGAAAATAAATTAGCGGATTTAGAAAGTTTAATGGAACATAAATTCCAAGACTTAAATGATGATTTAGATAAAAGACTTGCTGATTTAGATGATGAAAAAGCTGACAGAAGAAAATTAGGAAAAGCGCTAGAGAAAATTGCATTGATGTTGCAAGAATAGATGAAGAAACCAGCTGCAGATAACAAAAAAGACAATCGTTTTGAGCTGCTTAGAGAACTTCTGTTAGAAGACGATAGAGAAAAATTTGAAGCACTTAGTGAAGAAATTATCCAAAAGGAAAAATTTTCTAAAAAAGTGTCACCTCTTGTAGATGAAAAAATTGAAGACCTTCGTGAAAACTTCCCAAAATATTTTGGAGGCACCATAACAGAAACTATTAAAGTACAAATTAGAGATTCTCAAGACGAAGTTGTAGAAGCCTTATACCCAATTATGGGTAAATTGGTTAAGAAAGCTATTGTTAGTGAAATAACAAAGTTGTCTGACAGCATTAATAAAACAGTAAAAGAAAAATTTTCTATTCAAGAGATTATTAAAAGATTCTTTAAAGGGAAGAAAAACGACGCAAATGTTGTTTTAAATGAAGTTTTTGAAGCTACCATAGAAGAAGTTTTTATTATCGAAAAAGATTCAGGATTGCTTTCAGGTAGTTATTCTCGAGGTAATATTGCAGATAAAGATATGGTTTCTGGCATGCTAACAGCCATTAAATCTTTTGCAGAAGATGCTTTTTCTAAAGAAGGTCAAGATTTAGAAGATATTAAATTCGAAACCTTTCAACTTTCCATTCAAAATTTTAAAAGCATTTATATTGCTACTGCAACTTCAGGTGTAATAACTAGAGAATTTAAAGAAGGCTTATCAGAAAAAATAAATAATTTGGCTGAAATTATTTTAAGAGATCGTACTTATTTATCTGATGAAGAACGTTTAAATACATTAATTTTTCAGCAATTAATCGAAGAATAAAAGTCAACCAAATTTATGATTGCTAAAAAAGTACTGCTTGTTGGTAATTTCGGAGTTGGTAAAACTTCATTGATTAGAAGATTCGTTTTAAATGAATTTTCCGAAGATTACATCAGTACAATTGGTGTAAGAGTTAGTAAAAAAGTTGTGGAATATAACAACGAACAAATTAAATTAATGATTTGGGATGTTGCCGGAACAAGTGGCAATGAAAAAATACCAAAAGCTTATTTTTTAGGAGCAAACGCAGCTATGTTTGTTTTTGATTTAAGCAGAGAAGAAACCTATTTAACCATTGATGAAAATCTAAATATGGTTAAAGAATTATCTGGGCTAAAAGAAATTACAGTTGTAGGTAATAAGAAAGACTTACTTTCCGAAAGTGAATTAGAAAACATAATACAAAACGTTTCTGTAAATATCGATTTGGTTACTAGTGCCAAAGAAAATGATAATGTAGAAGACGCTTTTTTACAATTAACAGCCAAAGCTTTAAAATAGAACCTGTTGATACCAGCAAAAATAGAAGATGTTTTTTTACAACTAACTACCAATTCTTTTGGAGTTATAAAAAGCATAAACGCTGGTAGATTTGCTAAAGAAGAATTTACTATAGAAGCTTCAATTTATGAATCTTGCCCATTTTTAGAAGGAATTTTAGAATCTTTACCACTAAAAGAGTCTTTTCTTTTAGAAGGAATGGTTATTGTTTCAAAAGAAAATGAGTACAATGTAGATGTAGAGTTATTTAAAGAGGAAAATACAGTTGTTGTGTTAATTCATAATAGAACAAACGTTTATAAGATAGTAGATCAACTCAATCAAAATAGAAACGATATTTTCTTCATTAAAAGAGAGCTTGCAGAAAAAAATATTGAACTTGATAAACTTCGTAAAATTGCTGACAAAGCAAATGAAGAAAAGTCGCGCTTTTTGGCAATGATGAGTCATGAAGTTAGAAACCCATTGAATGTTATCTTAGGTTACGCTGAAATGATTTCTAAAGAAGAAATTAATAAAAACGTACAAGAATATTCAAAATTATTATCCATCTCTGGTAAGAATTTAAAAGTTATTGTAGATGATATTTTAGATTTATCTAGAATTGAAGCTGGGAAATTAGAGCTTGTAAATTCAGAAATAAGCATTAAAGAAATTGCAGAAAATTGTATTGCAAACTACAAGCTTCAAAATAAAAATGAAGAAGTAGAACTTGTTTTAAGCGTTTCAAAAAAAATACCAAATATTGTTTTAGGAGATGATGTAAGAATTAATCAAATTCTTTCTAATTTAATGTCTAATTCGTTAAAATTTACTCAAAAAGGAGAAATAGCATTAGATGTGCGTTTTGTTTCTGAAGATGAAAATAACGTGAATTTAGCTTTCGAAATTAAAGATACAGGAAGAGGAATGACAAAGGAACAGTCTTCTAAAATCTTTAATGAATATCAGCAAAACAAAAAAAGCGACAATCGTGTTTTTGGTGGAGCAGGATTAGGTTTATCAATCGTAAAAAGACTTTTAAATGCGATGAGTGGAACCGTTTCTGTAGAAAGCGAATTAGATAAAGGTACTTCTTTTACAGTTCAAATTCCGTTCTTAAAAGCAAAATCTCAAATTAAAAAGAAAGTAATAATTTCCGAAAAGAAAAGTCTTACAGGAAAAAGAATTTTAGTTGCAGATGATGATGCTCTAAATCAAACTATAGTTGCTCACATTCTAAAAAAAGAAGACGTAAAGCTAACGCTTGTAAAAGACGGGTTAGAAGCTTTAAATAAGTTAAAAAGTGATGTTTTTGATTTGGTTTTACTAGATATTCACATGCCAAATATTACAGGAGAACAATTAATGCAGCAGAAAAAAGATTTCAATAGGGCAAATATTATAATCCCTTTTTTAGCTTTAACTGCTAATACAACACCAGAAGATATTGAAAGATATAAAAATATTGGTTTTGTTGATGTGATTTCTAAACCTTATACTGCTGTTGAGTTTGTGGGTAAAATAGGTGAATATATTTAATTATTTATTCTTTCGATTTCATTCCAAATAAGAAACGTAAAATTCCAATTTTTGTTATAATCTTAAAAAGTAATAGACAAGAGATTGTTGTTAAGATTAAAATAATTGTAAATTCTACAAATGCACCCAATTTTTCTGCAATAATATAATAACCAAAACAAACAATAATACTTTGGTGCAAGATATATATTGGTAAAATACTTGTATTAGCTTCAGTTAAAAATTCTTTTTTGAAATTCATTTTTTTTGAAAATAACGAAACAAAAAACATAGTCCATGAAAAAGCGATTAGAGCGTTTAAAAAACTAATTAAAACATGATAATAATTAAACTCTGGATTTAGATACGTAGCAACTAATTCTTCTTTTGTAGATCCTACAATTAGTGTTAAAGAGCAAATTAAACCAACAACTAGAAATTTTTTTTGATTCTTTTGAAGAATTATTATCAATTCAGTATGATTATTAATTAAAATGAAACCATACAAAAACGACCAAACATAAGTGAAGAAATCTGCCCAATCTGTATAGTTAGGGAAAATAGGCTTTAATAAAAGTCTAATTAAAAAAAGCGGAATTGCTAGCACAAAAATTCCATAAGGTTTATCTAGGATGCTTTTTATTTTTTTTATAGGAAAATTACCTTGTTTTACTTTTTTTAAAATTGGAAAGCAGACAAGTGTCATTATTAAAAGATAAGGTAGATACCAGAGATGGATACCAATTTCTTTACACCATAAAAGAATACTAAAACCATAATCGTTTTGTAAAACTTGTGAAGGGTACAAATTCATAAATCTCCAAAAGCTATCAAAAATTTCACCATTTTGTAATCTTTGGTAATATCTCTGGCTAGGAACAATTAATAGAGAAGCAAATATGAAAGGAATCATCAATCTTAAAAAGCGATCTTTAAAAAAGTTCTTTTTATGTGAACCAATTGCAAACCAAGTTCCAATTCCAGAAACAAAAAAAATTAAATGTAAACGCCAACCATGTGTGTAAATTGTCAGAATATCGGCAATTGTAGTTTGATAATTGCTTTCTATAAGCCAATGAAAATGTGAAAAAGGTTGCCAAGTATGAAATAGAATTAGTAACCAAAAAGCCAATACTCTTAACCAGTCTAGATAGTAAAGTCTTTCTTTTTTAACCATTAAAATTAAGAATAAATTTTTCTAAAAATAAGTGAAATTTTAATACCAACGCTTTTTCTTCTTTTTTGAAGCTTCAGATTTTCTCCCTTTTTTATTTTTGCTAATTGTATTTGGTTGTTTTTTGGTGTGTTTTGGCTTATTTATTACATAAGGATGCTCTGTAATAACTTTAATTGGTTTTTCAATTAAAGCCTCAATTTGTTTGATATAAGCGTTTTCATCTTGAGAACAAAAAGAAAATGCAATTCCAGATTTTCCTGCTCTACCAGTTCTACCAATTCTATGAATGTAGGTTTCTGGCACATTTGGGATATCGAAATTAATAATTGCATCTACGTTTGTAATATCAATTCCACGAGCAGCAACATCAGTAGCAATTAAAATAGTTGCTTTCTTACTTTTAAAATCTTCTATTGCTTTATTTCTAATGCTTTGAGTCTTATCTCCATGAATACTTGTTACATTGTATCCGTTCTTAACTAGAGATTCTTCTAATTTATCAACTCCGAATTTTGTACGTCTAAAAATAATTATTTTTCCATTGATGGTATTTCTCAATAAATGCAAACAGATATCTGTTTTATTTTTCTTTGGAAGATAATACAATAACTGACCAATATTTTTGGCAGTTGTTTCTTCAGGATTTATTTCAACTTTTACAGGGTTTTTTAGCATTCTGTTTGCTAACTCTACAATTTTATCAGGAATTGTAGCAGAGAAAAGTAAGGTTTGTTTTTTTCTAGGGCAAAGTGCTTCAATTTTTTTAACATCGTTTATAAAACCCATGTCTAGCATTAAATCTGCTTCATCTAAAACAAGTATTTCAATACCGCTTAAATCGATATTTCCTTGCATTTGCAAGTCAATTAATCTTCCTGGAGTAGCTACTAAAATATCTACACCTTTTGCCAATATTTCTTTTTGAGGTTCTAAAGAAACGCCACCAAATACTGCTGTAGTGGTTAAATCTGAATATTTACTAAAGCTTGTGAAATTCTCTAAAATCTGAATCGCCAATTCTCTAGTTGGAGTAACAATTAGTGATTTTATTTTTCTTTTATTGTTTTCTGCATCTTGTTTATCAAATAAAAGCTCAATAATCGGCAAAGCAAATGCAGCTGTTTTTCCTGTTCCTGTGTTTGCAGAAACCACAACATTTTTTTTAGCTAAAACTAACGGAATTGTCTTTTCTTGAACTAAAGTTGGTGTATGAAAACGCTCTTCAGCAACTGCTTTTAATATGGACTTATTTAATGATATTTCAGAAAACTGCATTACTTATTTTTTATGCAAAGATAGCTTAAAAGAAAGTAGGGTTTTTGTTGAAAATAATAAATATTGATGGTGTAGTTTTGGTGATATTACAATATTTAGCTGTTTGAGACTTTTACTACAAGTTTATTATTAATGGTAATTCTGGTCTTAAATCAAATGTTTTTCCTTGAACATTATTATCGAAATATAATTCCATTAAATGTTCTTTTCCCTTTTTAACAGTTACATTTTCTATTCCGTTAACCGCTTTAATAGTTGTAGTTTTTAAATCTAAATTTTTAGAAGTAATAATTAGACGAGTAATTTTTTTAGCTCCATTTGGGTGTTTGTAAAAACTTTTCCAATAAGAATCTTCGCTAGGAGTGTTTTCTAAAGCTTTTATTGATTCAAATGTAGGTGATTCAATCTCAGGGTAAACAACAAAAATTGAAGGTTCATTAAGATGTGTTTTTGAATTCTTGGCAGAAAAAATATTAGTGTTTTCTTCCATCCAATCTTGGTGGTATGCAACCTTTTCAAAAGGAATTTTATCTACATCATAATTTTTAACTTTTAAAGCGATACTAAAAGGGGAAGCTCCATTTTTTTGAAAGTTAGCTCTTTTAGTAAAACCTAAATCATTATTTATGAGGTTGTTATCTTTTAATTCTTTTAGGTCGTACACAAAAATTAACTCGAGATATCCATTTAAAAAATGAAAGTATCTTCCTGCGGTTCCTTGTCCTTTATGAATTGCAGAGAGCGAATCAGGGACAGATGTAAATCCGATTTCTGTTAATTTTTCTTTTGCTTTTTTCGGGTTTGTTACCCAAATATTAAAATGATCAACTTGTAAATCCGATGGAGTATTTTTAGTTACTTCATCCGGTTTTTTTGCATTGTTTTTGTTCTTACAAGAAAGTAAATTAAATATTAAGAAAAAAATTATAAAGTAATTACGGATGTTCATTTTAAATGGTAAGGATAAATATAATATGTGTTTTTAGACTTAAAAATAAATTAACCTACAAATTCTTTTCAATCCAATTTTTAAAACTGTAAAAGTTTTGTGGAGCAACTCCATGTCCAACTGGGTATTCTGAATACACATTTTCAAAACCTAATTTATCTAAAAAAGGTTTGCTTTTTCTTGCCCAATCTACAGGTAAAACTTGGTCTACAGAACCATGAGAGCAATAATAATTAGTTGTAATTTCTTTGGAAATATTTTCTGGTAATAATTCAGTATTTATATAACCACTTAATGCAATTACGTGTTGTACTTTATTTGGGTAGAAAAAACTTAAAGAATAGCTTAAAATTGCACCTTGGCTAAAACCTAAAAGAAAAGTTTTATCAGCATTTGTGTTGTATTTCTTTTTAATATCGTCTATAAAAAGAGCGATTTTATCAATCGATTCTTTAGCTTCTTTTAAATCTGAAAACTTTCCGTTTTTGTCATCAAAATTTATGGAATACCAAGCATAGGCTCCAAAACCCATAGAAAGTGGTGCTTGTGCACTTACAATTAATAAGTTCTCTGGCAATTCTTCTGCAAAAGAAAATAAATCTTGCTCGTTACTTCCATAACCATGTAGCAAAATTAATAAAGGCGGATTTTCTACTGACTTTTTTGGTTCTCTAACTATATAATGTAAATCACTCATAAATCTTAAATTCCTTGAAACCAATTTTGAAAATGTTCTCCTACTGCAGGAACTAATTTTTCTTCTCCTTTAACTGCACCTATAAAGCCAATTATCCAAAAAACAAAAATAATAACTCCAACAATCCAACCAGCAGTAGAGCCAAGAAAATCATAAATAAGATACTTATTAATCATCGATAAAAGAAAAATACCAATCATTTGTCTGATATGGAAGCTAGCAAAAGAATTCTTCTTGCTGCTATTCATTATAAAAGCTATAATAGTTCCAATTATTGTAATATAGCTAATAATAGCCATTGTTTTTCCTTCGTTTACTGTTTGGTTTTCCATAATTTAAGAATTTAATATTAGTTGATTATTGACAAAAACGCCATATACTTTTCCTTTCATCTTTTTGTTGATGAAAGCACTGTTTTTAGAAGTTGATAAAATATGTTCTTTAGTAAAAAGATATTCATCATCAGGATTAAAAATAGAAATATCGGCTTTTTTTCCTTCAGAAATAGATGCTTCTTCTAGTCTAAAAATAGTTCTAGGTTTAGACGTAATTGTTTCAATAAAATCTTCTAGGTCTAAAACTGAATTTACTGCGCCAAACAAACTCTCTAAACCAATTGTGCCAGATTTAGCTTGACTAAATTCAACCTTTTTTAATTCTATATCCATAGGATTATGATCTGAAGTAATAATGTCTATTACACCAGATTTCACACCTTTTTGCAAGGCTTTAATGTCGGTTTTTGTTCTTAATGGCGGATTCGTTTTGTAGTTGCTATCAAAACTATGCAATTCATCATCTGTAAGTGTTAAATGATGTGCAGAAACGCTACAAGAAACTTGCAAACCTTTCTTTTTTGCTTCCTTAATCAAGTCTACTGACTTTGCTGTTGATATAGTTGGAATGTGTAGTTTTCCGCCAGTATATTCTAACAAAAATAAATCTCTAGCAATTTGTATGTGTTCTGCCAAAGCAGGATTCCCTTTTAAACCTAATTTTGTACTATTAATTCCTTCATTAGCAATTCCTTCTCCAGCTATAGAGTTGTTTTTTGGGAAACTAAAAACCAAACCATCAAAATTTTGAGCGTATAAAAGTGCAATTTTCATTAAATTGTCATTCGCAATTGGTTTTTTATAATCGCCAAATGCAATTGCACCAGATTGTTGCATGTCATACAATTCTGCCATTTCTTCACCTTTACTTTGTTGCGTTAAAGCAGCAATAGGATAGAGGTTTGTTGTAAAACCATTAGCTTTGTTAATTAAAAATTCTACAGCAGATTTATTATCAATAACAGGATTAGAATTTGCATTCACTGCTACTGCTGTAAAACCACTTTTTGCGGCAACTTGCAATCCGTTTTTAATGGTTTCTCGTTCTTCGTAACCTGGTTCACCAAAAGAAACACTTGTGTCGAACCAACCACAAGAAACATGTAGGTTTTCTTCTTTTACAAGTTGATATTCCTTTTTATTAGGAATATTATCAGCAATTTTTTGGATGAATCCATCACTGATTAAAATGTCTTTTTGTTGATTATGATATGGGCTTGAAGTGTCTATAATCGTTGCCGATTTTATAAGCGTGGTCATGGTTTATAGAATTTTAAAATCAAAATTTCTAATAACAAAGATACAATTGCCAAAGCTAAAAACCATTTCCAAAGCCAATGAACTTCATTTTTTTTATCAATATCTTTAAAAACGTCTTTTATTGAAGTAGAAATTGTAATATTTTTATTAGCTGCCTTAAACTCATTAAGGTCTAAAAAATCTAAAGAACTTTCTTCTTTCGGGAAATTGAAAGCCAATTTTGCGATGGTGTCTTTTTCTTTTAAGATAGAATAAAACCCAGCTTCTGTAGGTTGTTGGTTTGTGGTAATTGTTACTTTATTTTGATAGGTTTGTTGTAAAGGTATAAAAGATGATTCAGAATTAGAGATGGATAAAATATCATCTTTCCCTAATTTGGTTTCTATATCAATCTTATTTTCTTGACTATTTCTATAGTATAATTGTGCGTGTTTAAAACTTAATTTCCCGAAATTATAAAAAACGGGCACAATTAAAGGTGAATTTAAGAAGTTACTATTGTTTTTGTTGATAGCGCTCGAAAACAAATAAATCTTCCCAGAATTCGTGTTTATTTGCGATAAAAAAACTGTGTTATTTTCAAAAATTACAATTTTACTACTTTTTATTGACGAAATAGGGTAGAGGCTTCTAACATTCGGATATTGAAAATTAGTCACTTTTTTAGAAAACACATTTTTAAAAAGTGGGTGATTATAATTTATGTTTGTAATTTTTAAAGTGTCTTTCTTCTTTGGTTCAAGTTTCCCGGCTTTTAATTTTGATAAAAAATTATTGTAAGAAGAAATGTCAGATTCTTCATTTGGTATAATTACTAAATGACCTCCATTTTTAGAAAAATCCATTAAACGATTTTTTAAAATTTCAGGAATATTTTCTACTTCATTTAAGATGATTAATTGCTGTTTAAGAATGGCATTATAGTTTATGTTTTGAAGTGAGGAATTTGTGAAGTTAAATTCCTTTTCAGTGTAAATTTTCGACAAGTAATTAGAATCATTTCCAATCGCTAAAACATTAATTTTATTTGTGTTTTTTAAATGAAAATAAAAGATGTTGTCAAAAGAAAAAGTATCGCTGAAAGTTAGTTCTAGTTTTCCTGAAAAATTAGGTTGATTTTTAATTGTGAACTGAATTATTTTTTCTTCGTTTTCAGTAATAGGGAAGGACTGTTTACTTATCAATTTGTTATCATCATAAATTGCTATTGGAATATTGTTTTGCTTCTCTCCAATATTTTTTACAATTGCATTTACCGTAAAGTTTTCGGTGTTTTCATTACTGATAAAAACACTGTCTATATAAATGTTATTTTTTTGTGATGGAGTTAGTTTTATAGCTGTAAAAGCAGGTGTTACATTTGTAAACTTTTTTTTGTAAGTAGTCTGAAAATCAGAAATTAATATATTATTATTTAAAGTGTTGGTTTTGTTTTTGTTTTCTGATGATATTTTTAAGAAAACAGTCGATAAATCTAATTTTTTAGAACTATTTTTAGTTTTTAAAAGTATATTTTTTAATTCAGATTTACTAATTTCTTCGTAAAATTCTGAATTTGTTTGCAAGGAATATGTGTTTTTTTCAGATGTATTTTCTATTATTTCTTGAGATGCAATTTGTAATAAATTCCCTTTTTTACCTTTGCTATTTGTACTTAAAGAATTGTCTAAATATATAAAAGTGTGTTGCTTTTTGTCAATATTTTTTTTACTTAAATAAGGTTGAGAAAAAGCAAAAAGTATCGCTGAAAATAAAAGCATTCTTGTTGCTAGAATTAACCACTTTTTTACACGAGAACTTTTACGAGTTTGTTGTGCTAATTTTTGCAAAAAAGCAACATTTGTAAAGGGTACTTTTACAAACTTTTGCAACTGAAAAAGATGCACCAAAATAGGTATAATAAGCAGTGCTAAAAAGTAAAGTATTTCTGGATTTTTAAATTGCATTTATAATTTGTTTCAATAGTATAAAAAACGAATTTATCACAAAAAAAGGAATCAAAAAACAGTTGTTAACTTCTAATTAAAACTTTTCGAAAACTCCCAATCCAAAGAGTGCAAAATCGTATTTTACTGGATCGTTTTTGTCTAGTTGTCTTAAACTATTGTCTAATTCCGCAACTGCTTTCCAATCGTTTTGTTTTCTTAAAAGTAGTTTTAGCTTTCTTGCTACGTTGCCAGAATGTACATCTAAAGGACAAGAAAGATTTGCTGGACTGTGTTTTGTCCAAAGTCCAAAATCTACCCCTTTTTTATCGTTTCTAACCATCCAACGTAAGAACATGTTAATACGTTTAGCTGCAGAGTTTTTTAATGGATCAGAAATGTGTTTTTGTGTTCTTTGTTGGTGTTCAACTTCAAAAAACACTTTTTTAAAATTATTGATGGAAGTTTGATAGGTTTTGGATTTGTCTTTGATTAAAAGTGATTCTTCTAAACCACCATAATTTTTATAAATATGTTGTAGAGATTTAATAAAACACTGTAAATCAATATGGTTGAATGTTCTGTGAACAAAACTTTGTAGATTTTCTAAATCTTTTTCTTGATGGTTTAAGATGAAGTCATAAGGTGAATCATCTAGTAAGTTCATCATTTTAGAAGCATTTCTAATAATCATTGTTCTATTTCCCCAAGAAATAATTGAAGTTAGAAATGCGGCTATTTCAATGTCTTCTTTCAAAGAAAATTGATGCGGAATTTGTATAGGATCTGACTCTATAAATTTTGGATTGTTGTATAGAACTACTTTTTCATCTAAAAATTCTTTCAGTGCTTCTTTTTTCATTTTAAGCAAATTCTGGAATAAAACTTAATAATATCAGTACTCCATTATATGTTCCATGCAATAATATAGACCATTGTAACCCAAAGCGCACTCTAATATATCCAAAATAACCACCTAAAAGTATTTGTGGTAAGACTAAAAGTGGTGATAGCAATATAACTGCAGGAGTGAAATCGAAATTCGAAATATGTACAAAACCAAAAATTAACGCAAAAAAGTAGAAAGCAATTTTAAAGGCTTTTGGTTTTTTAAAAGCTGTAATTGGGCCTCTAAAGATAAGCTCTTCAATTGTTGGAACTAATATAGCACCAGCTAATAGAATTTGAAGTTTAGACATACCTTCAAACATTTTTTCAACCTTGTGGTTGTCCATACTAATTAGTCCAAAATGCTCAATTAACGCATAAATTGGTGAAATTACTATTCCTGTTACAAGACTAATAACAAGTATTTTTAAAAATATTTTAAATCGATAATTTAAGTTTGTGTTTGAGTCTTGTTCTAAAATAGGGTTTTTTAGATATTTAATAATATTAAAGAAAGTTTGTTTCATTTTAGTGTTTATAAGTTAGTTGTCTAAAATGACAAAATGTTACAGCTCTAAATTATTTTACCATCTATCATTTCTAATTTTCTATCGGCCATTTTTGCAAGTTCTTCATTATGAGTTACTAAAACGAATGTTTGTCCGAATTCATCACGAAGTTTAAAAAATAGTTCATGTAGATTTTTAGCGGATTCGCTATCTAAATTACCACTAGGTTCATCAGCTAAAATAACTGAAGGATTGTTAATTAGTGCTCTTGCAACGGCAACTCGTTGTTGTTCTCCACCAGAAAGTTCATTAGGTTTGTGGTTTATTCTATGAGATAATCCTAAAAAAGTTAAAATTTCTTTTGCTCTTTTTTCAGCTTCTTGTTTTGATTTTTTTCCAATATATGCAGGTATGCAAACATTTTCTAATGCTGTAAATTCTGGCAATAATTGGTGGAATTGAAAGATAAAACCAATATGATTATTTCTAAAGGATGATAAATCTTTATCTGATAAGTTTTTTAGTGAAATACCATTTAAAGATAGCTCAAAATCTTGTTCTTTTAAAGGTTTGTCTAAAGTACCTAATATTTGTAATAATGTGGTTTTTCCTGCTCCAGAAGGACCAACAATAGCAACAATTTCACTTTTTTTAATGTGTAAATCTACCCCTTTTAAAACTTCTACATCACCATAATATTTGTGAATATTTTTACCAATTATCATACTTAAAAAATGTTTGATACGAAAGTATAAAAAAGAAATCAGAAACACTTGCTTGTGCTTCTGATTTCAAGTTATTTTAAAAAAAAGATATTATTTAAAAAATATTTTTGATTGAGCTGTAATCTATAAAATATACAAATCTTACAGAAAGCGTGTGCTGATTTGCTTGTTGAAATAGATTGTCTAAATTTTTGAAAAAACTTAAATTTGAATTTGTGTCTTCATTAAAGATAGAATTTCTATAAAATACTATTAATTGGCTTCCTGGAGCAAATTGCCAAAAATAGTTTAAGTCTAAATTCCAACTATTAAAATTCACATCTTCACCCATATAATTATTATTTTCTGTTAAAGAACCATCTGCATTTAAATTAAAATAATCATTGTAAGATACAGATCCCCAATAGTGTCTAAAACTTAATGATAGTGAAGAGTTAGTGCTGAAATTGTATTTTCCAGAGATTGAATTTGTATAACTTTTTCTATCTCTTTGTCCGAAAACAATATCGTCATTTGGATCATCTCTGTCATCATAAACATATCCTTGATCATTGTTGTTTTTGTTATAGTTTAATCGGTATTGTAAAGAAAATTTATTTGTAAATCTGTAACGTGGACTAACACCAAAGCCATGTGCATTTTGTGGATGATTTGAGTAGCCTGTGTAGTATATATCTGCATTTACTTGAAACTTTTTTTGTGAGTTTGTAGAAATCCAAGCATTCACATTTTTTCTTTCAGGTCTTAAAAAATAGATACCACTTGTAGTTCCTTGTCTTGGCTCAAAATAATCTCTATTTTCTGTTCCGTAATTAAAATTTCCTCCGAAAGTAAAACGTTTTCTAGTTTGTGCACTTGCACCAAAACCGGCATTGTAACCAGTGTAAACGCCTGAAAAGTGTTGAAAATTTGCTTCGTTGTAAAAATTGAAATTATAATTGTTAAACTTTTTTGTTGGTTTTAAAGTTCTCCAACCTGCACTTCCATAAATAGATTGTTGGTTATTTGAAAACAGAATACCTAAATCATTAGAATTAAAGTCTTTACTTTCAAAGTTGTAACCAATTTCCCAATTCCAATGTCCGGAATTATATCCAAAACTATTATCAAATGTGTAACCTGTATTTGGGTTATTTACATCATCTGAAATATTACTCATTTTAACAGAGCCATCTGCATTGTATTTGCTATCTTTTGTTTCTATATGCCAATCTAATGCAGTTACATTTGCATCTCTAAACCTTCCATCTCTTGTTACATTTGTGTTAATTAAAGTAACAGTAGAATTTTGATTAAACTGTTGGTCTAAAACCATAATATTATAGTTGGTAAAAGGACTTAATACTGTTTCGTAATTACTCTTCACAGAAACAGTATCTAAACCATTAATTGTCTGTTCTGTTCTTTCTACTTGTGAAGTTGTTTTTTCTGTAATAGCATTAAAAAAACCAATTCCTAGACCACCTTTAGTTCTACCAGAAACTTTTATGGCGTTTAACATGGTTACCTTTTCTGGTGCATTTATAAGCTTGTCATTTACTTTTACATTATTTTCAAACTCTTTATCATTTCTTCTTTCTTTATAAAATTGATCAATAGGAGAGCTACCAATTCTTCGAGAATAAAATAAGTTCCCTTTGTTAAAAAGTTCGGTTCCTTCTGTAAAAAATTGTCTTTGTTCAGAGAATTGTTGTTCAAAAGGCCCTAGATTTAATTCAACATTATCAAATCCTACTTGACTAAAATCAGGAATTAAAGTAGCGTCTAAAGTGAAATTTTCTGTTAAACCATATTTTAAATCCATACCAATACTATAATCGTAATTAGTTTCACCATCAAAAGAAACCGATGTTGCAGAGGCGTATGGATATAAATTTAATCTTGTTGGTGGTTTTATGTCTCTAAAATCTTCAATTAAACCATCATATTGCGTCCATCTTCCAACAGAATTATCAATATGAGTCCAAGTGTGTTGTTCGTTTAATCTTTCTAATCTTCTATGAAAATTGAATCCCCAAGATTGTACAGGTCTATTTGCAAAACGTATAGCTCTGTAAGGCAATTTTATTTCTACATTCCAACCATTTTCATCTGTAGAAACTTCACTTTCCCAAACTGCACTCCAATTAAAATCTTCATTTCCATTAGATACCTTAGAATCTGCTTGGTTTCCAGTGGCTTGTACAACAAATTCAAAAGGGTTTTGTCCATCATCATTTGGGTTTATTGTAACCAAGAAAAAATCTGCCTGACTAAAATTATCTCGTACAGAGAATTCTTTTGGGATATTTTCTGGATCTGGATCATTCATTTGTGCTGAAATGTAAACAGCATCATTATCATAAATTACTTTAACAACTGTTTGGTATTCAGAAGAAACAAGATCTCCGTTTGCAGGTCTTAAAACAACAAAATCAGTACAAACTTCAGCATTTTTCCAAGCTTCATCATTTAAGATTCCGTCTATTTTTGGAGCTTTAGAAACTCTTGTTGTTTTAATTTTTTTACGATTTTTTTGATTCTGTGCCGATAACTGATTTAAAAAAAGAAATGAAATCAGAAGTAAAGTGATTTGTTTGAACATGTAAATTGGTTGATTAATGTGTAAACACAATACGAATGTATTTATCCTTTCTGTTGATAAATCATAAAATCATGTTAATTATAAGAAAGACATCATAAAATTGAGTGTGTTACATTAGTTAAGTGTTAAATATTTCTTAAAGAAATTTATAAGATTAAATTTCGCACGGTTTTTTTGTCTAATTTTTGCAGAATATCATTTCTGAATTTGTACTTTTGCTAACGTTTTTAAACATTTACAAATGAACTTACACGAATATCAAGGAAAAGAAATTTTAAGCAGTTTTGGCGTTAGAATTCAACGCGGAATTGTTGCAAGTAGCCATAAAGAAGCTGTGGATGCAGCAAAACAATTAACAGCAGAAACAGGATCAGGTTGGCATGTTATTAAAGCCCAAGTTCACGCTGGTGGTCGTGGAAAAGGTGGAGGAGTAAAACTAGCTAAAAATTTAGCAGAAGTGGAAAGCATCTCTAATGACATTATTGGAATGATGTTAGTTACACCACAAACATCTGCGGAAGGTAAAAAAGTAAATCAAGTTTTAATTTGTGAAGACGTTTATTATCCTGGTGATTCTGAACCAGATGAATATTATATGTCTGTTCTTTTAAATAGAGCAACAGGTAGAAACATGATTATGTATTCTACTGAAGGTGGAATGGATATTGAAACTGTTGCAGAAGAAACTCCACATTTAATTTTTACTGAAGAAATAGATCCTTTATTAGGAATTATGCCTTTTCAAGCACGTAAAATTGCTTTTAATTTAGGTTTATCTGGAACTGCTTTTAAGGAAATGACAAAATTTGTTACAAACTTATATAAAGCATATATTGGTTCAGATTCTTCTATGTTTGAAATTAATCCAGTATTAAAAACTTCAGATAATAAAATAATGGCTGTTGATGCTAAAGTTTCTTTAGATGAAAACGCATTATATAGACACAGAGATTATGCAGCAATGCGTGATTTAAGAGAGGAAAACCCAATTGAGGTTGAAGCAAAAGCTGCTGGTTTAAACTATGTAGATTTAGATGGAAATGTTGGTTGTATGGTTAACGGAGCTGGTTTAGCAATGGGAACAATGGATTTAATTAAAGAATCTGGAGGAGAGCCTGCTAACTTTTTAGATGTAGGTGGAACTGCAGATGCACAAAGAGTAGAAACTGCTTTTGGTATTATCTTAAAAGACCCAAATGTAAAAGCTATTTTAGTCAATATTTTTGGTGGTATTGTACGTTGTGACAGAGTTGCACAAGGTGTTGTAGACGCTTATAAAAGTATGGGAGACAGAATTAATGTACCAATTATTTGTAGGTTACAAGGAACTAATGCTGTTGAAGCAAAGCAATTAATAGACAATTCTGGAATGGAAATTATTTCTGCTACAGAATTTCAAGAAGCTGCTGATAAAGTTGCAGAAGTTTTAGGAGCTTAAGATTTTAAGTTTAAATAAAATAAAAAAAAGCCTCACAATTTGTGAGGCTTTTTTTTATTTTTATTAGAAACTATAACCTAAAATAATAGAGGCAGAACTATATTTTGTACGCCAAAATTGGTAATTATCAGAAAGGTCTCGAGTGAGGTAATATCTTACTTCAACAGAGTATTTGTTTTTATGGCTGTATCCAAAGCCTAAATTTACACTAGGTGAAGAGTCTATTTCTAAATTAGCACTATTATTGAAATCACTGCTAGAACTTATAGGAAAATCAATAACGTAAGCACCATCCAAAAATAATTTGGAGTTTTGATTTATAAACATATAGTGTTTAACTCCTATAGGAATTTCAATTGAATTATAGGTTATCTCACCAATTTGTGTGTTTCCTCTTTCTATATCACTTTTATAAGTTTGGTAGGTTGGTTCTACAAAAAATGCCCATTTATTTTTATTGAAAGGTAAAACATATTCAGCTTCAAAACCTATTCTTAAATTGATGCCACTGCTTTTAATGTTTCTATAACCATAAAGAGAGTTTTCATATAAAATTGATGAGTTACCTATCCCTAATTTAACACCAAAATTTGTTTTACTGTTACTTTTTGATTTCGTGTAATCTTTAATAGGAGCATTACTGTCATTACAATTATTATAAGCTAAAAAATATTTTACTAAACTATTTTTATTATAATCAACATTTTTATAATTGATTTTATCACAAGAAACATCTAATCTTAATTGTGTTAAATAATTTTTATTTTTCACTAAATAATTTTTAGAATTTAAATATTCTTTATATTCTAATTGATAAATTGGTTTGTCTTCTTTTTTGTAAAAGTATTTTACAATATTACCTTCATTGTAAACATATAGATTGGCTTTTCCTTCAACCAGAACCTTTAAAAATAAAGTTTCTTCAACGAAATCATACGTTCTATTTTTACTTAATTTGTTTACATTGGTATTGGATTTATCAATACCTACCTTAAATCTGTTATATTTACTATATCCATTTACCCCAAATTCTTTAATTGAATATAGGTTTCCAATTACTTCTTTAGAGGTATTGTCAATCTTATATATAAAGTTTGAAGGATTATGAAGCCAATCTTCATTTTTAATCAAACATTCTATTTTTTTGCCATTATTATTTATGATATAACCTTTTTCAAATTTAATTTGAGCGATTGTATTTAAACATGTAAGAAGTAGGATAAGGGTAATTGTTTGTTTCATTTTTTTTTTTTAAGTTGTTATTATTCTGATATATATTTATAAATTTCGTATTTGCTTTTGACTAAATTTAGGTCTAAATTATCTTTTACTTGGAAAACGCCAAGGGTATCAACACTTTCAATTTTTGTTAAAAATTCTAATAGAATATGGTATTGTTCTCTATTCCAAAAATCATGTATAAGAATTTTTGGGTTGTTATTAAATTTAGATAAATTAATGATAGTACTTAAAGCACAAGCGACTCTAAAACGCCCATCTATAAGTACTGTGTCTATTTCAGTTGATCCTAAAGCACTAAATACACTATTAGAATAGTTAGGAAATAAATGTTTAGATTCATTAGAGATAGGGTAGCCCCATGCTTCAGTTTTTCCTATATCTATAGGGTAAAAGAATAATCTTCTGTTTTTTGCGAAACGTATAATCCAATATTTAGAGAGGTAATTAATCCAATCTATGCTAGACTCAACAGAATAAATTTTTGCTTTTGACTTTTGTAATGCACGTAAAGTGCTTCCTCCAGAACCAAATTCTAAATAGGATTTAGAATTTTTAATATATTTGTTAAATACCTCTTGTTCATTATTACTCATTGCAAACTTATAAAGAATTGGGTAGGGAGAATACCAGTCTAAAGTTTTAATAATGGCTTTAACTTTTTTCTTAAATTTTATCATCTTTTAAAGTTAACTTAAAATTATTACCAATTTATTTTTATTTAAAAATAAATTATAATTTCTCTTTTAAAACAGCAATTTCATCACGTAATTTTGCTGCTACAATGAAGTCTAATGACTTTGCAGCTGCTTCCATATGTTTGCGTTTTTCTCTTATTCTTTTTTCTATTTCTTCTTTGGGTAAATATTGTAAATCTTGTTCCGCTGCTATTTGTTTAGCATTATCATAATGATAACTTGATACGGCAGATTTAGATAATGTATCGTCAATTTTTTTATTAATTTGAGTAGGAGTGATGTTGTTTTTAGTATTGTAAGCTATTTGTGTTTCTCTTCTGCGTTCAGTTTCATCAATAGTTTTTTGCATGCTGTTGGTTATTTTATCAGCATATAAAATTGCCAAACCATTTACGTTTCTTGCGGCTCTACCTACTGTTTGTGTTATAGATCTGTGACTTCTTAAAAAACCTTCTTTGTCTGCATCTAAAATTGCTACTAATGAAACTTCTGGTAAATCTAAACCTTCTCTTAAAAGGTTTACGCCAATTAAAACATCGAACAAGCCTTTACGCAAATCTTGCATAATTTCTACACGTTCCAAAGTATCAACATCAGAATGAATATATCTACATCGTATATCTACTCTTGTAAGATATTTTGTTAATTCTTCTGCCATTCTTTTAGTTAATGTAGTAACTAAAGTTCGTTCATCTTTTTCTACTCTAACTTGAATTTCTTCAATTAAATCGTCAATTTGATTTAAACTTGGTCTAATTTCTATTACAGGGTCTAATAAACCTGTTGGTCTAATTATTTGTTCAACAAAAATTCCTTCAGTTTTTTGAAGTTCATAATCTGCAGGAGTTGCAGAAACAAAAATAGTTTGGTTTTGGATAGCTTCAAATTCTTCGAATTTTAAAGGCCTGTTATCCATTGCAGCTGGTAATCTAAAACCATATTCAACTAAATTTTCTTTTCTACTTCTATCTCCACCATACATTGCATGTGTTTGCGGAATAGTTACATGACTTTCATCTATAACCATTAAATAATCATTAGGAAAATAGTCTAATAAACAGAAAGGTCTTGTGCCTGGTTCTCTACCATCTAAATATCTAGAGTAGTTTTCAATACCAGAACAATAACCTAATTCACGAATCATTTCTAAATCGAATTCGGTTCTTTCTTTTAAACGTTTTGCTTCTAAATGTTTTCCAATTTCTTTAAAATAATCTACCTGTTTCATCATGTCTTCTTGAATTTGATGAATGGCATTTTGTAAAACGTCTGGTGATGTAACAAAAAGATTTGCAGGGTAAATTGTGAGTTCGCTAAAGCTTTCTAAAATAGCATTACTTTCTAAATCAAAAGATTCTATTTCTTCAATTTCGTCTCCAAAAAAGTGAACTCTGTAGCCGTTATCTCCATAAGAGGGATAAATTGTAACAACATCTCCTTTTACCTTAAAAGTTCCGCTTTTAATTTCATGTTCAGTTCTAGAATATAAACTTTGTACTAATTGATGTAAAAACTTTGTTCTTACTATTTGTTGATTAACTTCAATAGGAATTACATTTTTCTTGAATTCTGTTGGATTTCCAATTCCGTATAAACAAGAAACGGAAGCTACAACTAAAACATCTCTTCGACCAGAAAGTAGGGAAGAAGTAGTACTTAAACGCAAACGCTCTATATCTTCGTTAATAGATAAATCTTTTTCTATAAAAGTTCCCGTTACTGGAATGTATGCTTCTGGTTGATAATAATCGTAGTAAGAAACAAAATATTCTACTGCATTTTCAGGAAAAAATTGCTTAAATTCTGAATATAATTGGGCAGCTAATGTTTTATTATGTGCCAAAACCAAAGTTGGTTTTTTAACTTCTTTTACAACATTTGCAACAGTATATGTTTTTCCCGAACCTGTTACACCTAATAAAGTTTGATATTTTTCTCCTGCAATAATACTTTCTGAAAGCTCTTTAATTGCTTGTGGTTGATCTCCTGTAGGAGAAAATTCTGACACCAATTTAAATTCCATAATGTAAAAATACGGATACTTTTAAAAAAAGTATCCGTATTTTTTTTGAAGTTTTAAAAAACTATTTTCTATTTCCTTAACAGTGAGAAATGTCCTTTTTTAAGTACTTGTTGTTTTGTTGGGTCTGCAGGAATTAGCTGTACATTATACCAATAATCATCAGAAGAAAGTACTTTTCCATTATAAGTTCCGTTCCAACCTTGACTGTCTATAGGAATTTGTGCCACTAATTTTCCATACCTATCAAAGATATTGATACTCGCATTCGGGTAAAAATCTTTATTAGCACCTTTTACTACCCAAGTATCATTTTTTCCATCACCATTTGGAGTAAAGAATTTTGGAAATTGAATTACAGAAATCTGAAGAGTTTCATCTGCAATACAACCATTTTTATCATTTACAATAATTGTGTAAACACCACCTTCTAGATTTTCAAATAAAGGTTCGTCTTGAAAACCAGCAAACGGAATTCTCTCTCCATTATCATCATTTCTAACGGCAAATTGATAATCTCCTTTTCCTAAAGAATTTTTTATAGTATCAATAAAAATTGAAATATTATCTTGAGAACCAATATTGTTAGATTCGTCAATAATAGTTACATATTCTTCTAACAAAGTCGCTTTTTCCGATTCTTTTACATAAATAGTTCTGCTTCTGCTACAAGTAGTTGTAGTATTTGTGGCTTTTACAGTGTATTCTCCGCCTTTATCTACAATTTGAGTTTGATCAGTTCCTAAAACAGTTCCATTTTTATCTGTCCATTCATAATCATAACCACTTGCAGGGTTTTCAGCTTCTAAAATATGAGGTGTTGTGTAGTTTAAACAAAGAATTTGAGGATTGTCTGGATCTTCTCCAGTTACCGTAAATTCAGGTAAAGGAATAATATTTATGTTGAATGATAAACGAGTGTGCACACAGACAACTGGTGTGTTTTTTGTGTTTTCTACACGTACATAAATGGTTTGATTGTTTATGGAGTTTTCAAATTTATCTTCGTCTAAAGCTAATGTCTTATCACCAGATTCAGCTTCAGCTAAAGAGGTGTAAAAAGTAACATCGAAATCAGGGAATTCTGCAGGTTGATAGTTTGCAAGAATTTCTGGTATTTTATTTTTTAATGAAATATCTCCATTTCTACCATTGGTATCATCCATTTCTGTGTCAGTTGTGTTGTCACAATCTGTATAGTCAGAGATATTAATAGGGATATTAGGTTCAGGATAAATTAATAATTGATAAGTAGAAAAAACAGATCTACACATGTTACCACCTTGATCTACAACCGCAAAGAAAATGGTTTGTATTCCTGGATCATCTGTGTTAAAATCAGAAGGAAAAGCAGTTTGCGAAGGATCGTTTTGAAAATTACTAGGATTTGTAATTTCAGGAGTTCCATCTACAGCATGTTGTTGAGTAGCATAATAAGCAACTCTATGATTTGTTCTTCCGTTTAAGATTTCAATATTTTTAGAAGTTAAATCTATGCTTTGTGCAATTCTATTTCTAGGATCACTATCAGTAGGAGTTGCCACATCACAAACAGCAAGAGGTGTAATTGTGTTAGAAACCTCTGGAATAGGGTTTACAATTATTTTAAAAGAAATTGCTGTGTTTTTACATTGTGGATTAGCGTTTCTATCTAATACACGCACAAAAATAGTTTGTTCGCTAATATCTCCAGCAGTAAAGCCAGCTTGAGCAGTGTTTCTAAAGTTGGTATCGTTTGTAATTCCTGTGGTTGTAACATCATCTGCATCGTTTTGAGAGGTGTGAAATGTTACAATATAATCTGCTTCAGTTTGTGTTGTACCCAAAATTGTTGGTACATTATCTCTTAAGTTAATGTTGATGTTTTCTCCATCTGTTGTGTTTCCAGAAAGGGCATCATCACATAGTTCTAAATCAGCAACAGGATTTGCTAATGGAACTGCGTTAACTTGTAATGTAAATTGTGCTGTACCAGAACATCCATTATTTGTACTATTTACAATTTTAGCATAAATAGTTTGGTTGTTTGCAAATGAAGGATCACTATTATTTCTATGTCTTGTAATGTCAGGAATTGCATTAATAGAGGCAGTTCTATCACTTTCTGTTTCATAAAAGAAAACATCTAAATCTGGTTGAGAAGTTATAGGGAAAAATGCTTTTATCTCATCTTCAGAATCGCTAAAATCGAAATAAGTAATTCCATCGGTATCAGAATTTGCAAGGGTATTATTTCCGTCAGCATCTAATAGATCATCACATTCTTCATAAGTTTTATTATACAGTAAATCTGCGCTAAAATTAACAGTAATATCAATTTTAGAAACTCGATAGCAGTTTTGGTCAGAGATAACTCTAACCCAAGCTTCACCTGTTCCTGTAACAGGATACATTTCTACATCTGAACCTGTAATTTGTGGAGTTCCTGCATTTGCATCTGCCAAAGTTCTATAATATTCAAAAGTTTCGTTTGCAGAATTATTAGAAATATTTGGTCTTGCCAATCTTAAATTAACTGTTGTACTTAAACTTGGATCATTATGACATTGAATTAATTCTGCAGGGTCATTTACAATAGGTAAAGGATCTACAATTAATTCAAAAGACATAAAAGAGCTTCCAGCAGTATCGTTAGAAATTGCATTACAATTTGTATTGTCTATATTTTCTACTCTCACATAAATTCTTTGCGAATTTGTTACAGCATAATCTACAGTTTTGTCAATAGCATTTGTAGTGCTACTAGTTTGTGCATCTGCTAAAAGTGTATGGTAAGAAACTGAATATTGTGTAGCACTTAACGTACCTAAAATTTCTGCATCTTTTGTACTTAATCTAAAACTACTGATACCATCTATGTCACTTCCGCTTCCAGTATCATCACATAATCTGTATACAGAAGGCTGTACAGGTTCAGGTTCATTAGTAACTTCTAAAATAAAATTTGTAAGTGCAAAACATGCATTAGGAGCACTTATATTTTGTACACGTGCATAAATAGTTTGAGAACTTGCTGTGTTTACTTGATATGGGTTTGGTAAGTCTGAACCAGCAACATTTGCTGTAGCTTTTGCCATTGTATCAAAATATAAAACATTAAACACTGTTGCGTCTAAACCATCTAAAATTTCTGTGTTTTTTAATGTAGCTAAATCAAAATTATTTGGAGTAGTATCATCTGTATCACAGAAGTTAATTGCATCTGGAGCAGCTTTTGCTCTTGCTGCATCAAAAACCTCTACATTAAAAGTACCAATAAATTGAGTTATTTTACCACAGTCATCAGTTAATTTTATTGTTAGTGTATATTTACCACTGTCAGTTTTTTGGAGATTATTAAGTACTAAATCACCAGTATTTGCAATAATAGACTTTGTTGTACCGTTATCAAACTCCCATTCATAAGTTATGTTAGTACCTGTAACCGCTTCAGGAATAATAGTTTTACTTTCTCCCACACAGAATTGTAAATCCTGATTAGTAATTTCCTCATTAGTTGAAGAATCTGTTAACTTAAGAGGTAGTAGTAATGAAGATAAAAAGGGAGGTAACCCTTGTGTTGCTGAAGCTCCAGTACCAAGATTAATACTTTGATGAGAGTAATCTACAGCTGCACCTAATTCTTCAGGATTATTAATAACACTAATATTATTAGAATTGTCACTTGTCCAATAAATTTTAGAATCTGGCCCTAATTGAAGAGCCCCTCTAGTATTGAAGTAACTATGAACAGTAAATCTGTTCGTGTTTATATCTGTAAATTGTGCTTGAGTTAAATCGAATTGGTATAAGTTTTCTGTATCTCCACCAAAATTACCAGTTGAAATATATAATCTCCTACTTGAAGCAGAAAATTCAACTCCATAACCATTATTACCACTTGTATCTAAACGATTTGGAGTTGCGGAGTTATTAAAATTTGTTACTTCACCAGTTACATCATTAAAATTAAAAAGAAAAGTACCAGCACCCATATTTGCCGCTACTAATTTTGTTCCATCCGGAGATACTTTTAGATAACCTCTTGCATCACTTGCATCATATCCATTGATTGTACTTATTTGAGGAGAACTAACTAATACACCAGTATCATCTACTTTGTAAGCATAAAACTCGTTACCTATAGATGAAATAACCCAAAAAGTGTCACATTCATCTCCCTTAACTGCTGTTACTTTTTCAGTCCAATTAGAATGATCGGCTGCATTTCCTAAAACGACTGGACCATCAACAATATCTCCTAACCCCCCATTTGCAGTCATATCTATCGTGTAATACCAAAAACCGGCATTTCCACTAGACTGTGCACCAACAGTAAAAAGGTAATATATATTAGGTTTTCCTGGAGCGGGAACAGTTAAAGCAGATTGAGAACTTGAAGCATCACCATTTAAGCCAACACCATTTGTCATTGGAGTATTGTTTCTATCCCAAATTGTTAAATTTGCTGTACTAGGGCTTGGTGCACCAACATAAAATAGTAAGTCTCCATTAGCATCTGCAAAAGAAGAACAACCTTCTGTAGTATTTAGTAGGCTTCCTGTAACTGGAACAGGTGTTCCTGAATTAAAATCTAAAGCAGCTCCATTACCAAAATACCAAAAGTTGGCTTCTTTTTGTGAAAATACATTTAATGCAAAAAATAGGAGTATAAAAGGTATTAATTTCTTCATTTGACGTTATTTGTGAACTAAACGTCAAATATATTTAAAAAGTATTACAAATCCCTCTTTTTTAACAGTGCATAAGACAAATAAATAAAGATAAAAGTCCAAGCGATAACTATTAAAATTGTAGAAAACTCTACAGCATAGCTTTTAGTAAAAGTTTCTCCCATGGCACTTGCTGCAGACTTTACAGGACCTAATCTAGAACCTGGTTCTTTAATTAGGTTCATCATAGATTCTAATGGTAAAAAGTTCTTAATAGATTGTGCAGTGTCCCAAGAAACAAATTTCCAACCTAAAACACCGTAAATTATCCATTCGAAAATAAACCATATAAACATGGCACCAACTGCAAAAGCAGAACGTTTTACTAGGATTCCTAAAAATAATCCGAAAGAGAAAAAACCAACTAATTTTATGAAAAATGCTAAAATATATTCTAAATCTGATGTTATGATAGCTAATTCGTTATAATCTGAATAAAATAAACCAAGAACTAAAGAAACGATAAAAACAAATACGGTAGATGCCAAGGCAAAAGCAATGACTGCATAAAATTTAGATAATATAAATTCTTTTTTGCTTAAACCATCAATTAAATTTTGTTTTAATGTTTTGTAACTGTATTCATTAGCCATCATAGAGACAATAACTAACAGTAAAAAGAATTTAAAAATTGATGCAACATACGTATTAAAGTGCCAGATGTATGGAAAATTGAAAATTCCCATTTCTGCAAAATGCAATTTAAAATCGCCAAATTCGAATTTTATGGCTGCAATTAATGCGATAGAAGTTAATAAGCCGAAATATATAATAGACAACACTTTACTAGCTGTATTGTGTTTTAATTTATGAAATTCTATGGTTAAAAGTCTTAACATGACGTTTTGTGTTTTTGGTTGAATTATTTATTCTTTGTTAAATCTAGAAATTGTTGTTCTAAACTTGGCTTACGTTTTACCAAATGCGATAAGATAAAACCTTTTTCAAACAAAAATTTATTGATTTCTGTTGACGAAATTTCGCTATTTAAAGTAGCAATAATAGTTTCATGGTCTTTAGAAATTTTACTAATTGCAGGATGGTTTTCTAAAACTACAATTAATTCTTCTTCATTTTCATTAACTTTTAACTCGAATAAACCTTTAGAAGCTGTCATTTCATCAACTCTACCACTATATAACTTTATACCGTTTCTAATTACAACTACATGAGAACATACTTTTTCTACTTCGTCTAAAAGATGAGAAGCTAGTAAGATTGTAGTACCGTTTGAAGCAATATCTTTTATAATTTGTCTAATTTCATGAATTCCTTGTGGATCTAATCCATTTGTTGGTTCATCTAAAATTAAAATTTCAGGATCATTTAACAATGCAGAAGCAATTGCCAAACGCTGTTTCATTCCTAATGAGAACGTTTTAAACTTGCTGTTTTTTCTATCAAAAAGATTTACAGCCTTTAGTTTTTCATCTATTTTTTCTGAAGAAATACCTTTTATCTTACAAATTAATTTTAAATTTTGAGTTGCTGTCATGTAAGGATAAAAGTTAGGACGTTCTATAATTGCACCTACTTTTTTTAAAGCTTCATGTGTAGATAAATCTCCATTAAACCAAGAAAACTCACCAGAAGTTTTATTAACAACATTTAAAATAATACCTAAAGTGGTAGATTTTCCACTTCCATTTGGACCTAAAATTCCGTAAACGTTTCCTTTTTGAATATCAAAAGAAAGATTGTTTACTGCATGAACTTGTCCATATTTTTTATCGAGATTTTTAAGTGATAAGATAGTTTCCAAAGAAATAGTTTTAGTCGATTATAGAAATTAGACGACTAACTTACAAAATTGTTACTTGAAAAGTGTGTAATTGTTGAACTGTAATGAGAGCAAACTATGAATTTTGGATAAGCAGATTAAAGTATGTTAAATTTGAGTGATAAATTACACAAATATTAGTATTCATTATAATCGAAATCATCAAAAGGATCAAAATCATCTTCATCTTCATCAAAATCGCTATCTAATTTGTTGGCAACAAATTCTTTTTCTGGAGCTTCTTCTGGGATTTCACCAACAGAAAGTATAGTTTGTGGTAAATCGTTTTTCATTTCAGAAGAAATTTCTACAACATCTACATAGAAAGTCCACATATTTAAAAAATCGTAGACATAAATTAGTTTATCGTTTTCTTCTGGTAACGTTTCGTTTAAGATACAAGTTTGCATCGAAACTCCTTCACCAGCTTCAGCCATATTAAATAAAGGAATTTCTTCACCTTGGTTCCATTCCTCATCAGTTCTATAAAAAGAGGCCATTTCTTGTCCTTTAAAACCAAAAGATTTTGCAATTATGGAATGTAGGTTTTCTAAATTAATATTATCATTAATTAAAATAGTTCTAATAATATCTTCTTTGGTGTCTAAAATTACGCGTATTTTGTACATGAAATGGTTTCAATTTTCGACTGCAAAAATACAAAATTTTATACGTACTTTTACCATAGAAATTAAAAAGACATGGATACAATTGCTATTTTAAAAGCATTTAATGAGCGTTCTAAAGACACATTAATGGAAACACTTGATATTGAATATGTTGGTGTAGGAGCAGACTTTTTAACGGCAAAAATGCCTGTAAACTCAAGAGTTCATCAACCTTATGGGCAATTGCATGGTGGAGCAACTGCAGCTTTGGCAGAAAGTGTAGGAAGTGCAGCTTCTAACTTTTTTATTGATAGTAAAACCCAGTTTATAAACGGAATACAATTATCTATAAACCATATAAAAAGTAAGCGAGAAGGAACTGTTTTTGCAACCGCAAAAAATATTCATAAAGGCAGAACTACGCATTTGTGGGAAGTTACAATTGTAGATGAAGATGACAATTTAATTTCTGTAGCAAAAATGACAAACATTGTTTTAGAAAGAAGATAATTCTTTTCTTACATTATAAAAATAGTAGCATTGAATTTAATTTTTGATAAAATATCTCATTCTTACGATAAAAAACTTCCTTTTGTAGTTTACAGAAAACCAAATGCTAATGATGTTTCTGGTTTTTTTATGAAGGATGATTCAATTTCTTACGCAACAAAGTTTACTGAATCTGGTTTTATTTTTGCGCCTTTTAATATTGAAGAAAAGGCAATTTTATTTCAAGCAGATAAAGCAGATTATATAACTGAAAAATTAAATTCCATTTCTGAATTAGCATTAAAAAATGATTTTTATTCTGATGAATCATCTAAAGAAAAACATATTAAAATTGTTGAAAAAGCAATTGATTTAATTTCTGAAAATGAATTACAGAAAGTTGTTATTTCAAGAAAAGAATTAGTTGAAATAGCTTCTTTTGATGTTTTAGAAATCTATCTAAAATTGCTTCAAACTTATGCGAATGCGTTTGTTTATGTTTGGTTTCATCCAAAAGTTGGGTTGTGGTTTGGTGCAACTCCAGAAACGTTATTGCAAATAGAAAGTACTGCTTTTAAAACGATGTCTTTAGCAGGCACTCAAGTTGCAAACGAAACAGAAAATATAGTTTGGAAAAGTAAGGAATTAGAAGAACAGCAATTAGTTACAGATTTTATTAAAAATCAATTAAACGGAATTGCAACAGATTTAAAAATAGACAAAACTGAAACTATTAAGGCTGGAAATTTGCTGCATTTAAGAACTAAAGTTATTGGTGTTTTAAACAAGAACGCTAATTTAAAAACTCTAATTAGAGCTTTACATCCAACCCCTGCAGTTTGTGGTTTGCCTAGAGAAATTGCTACAGGTTTTATTAATAAAAACGAAAGTTATAATAGAGAATTTTATACGGGTTTTTTAGGAGAATTAAATATTAAAAACTCAAATACAAAAAGTATAAACTCAAATTTATTTGTGAACTTACGTTGCATGAAAATAGAGGGTAATGTTGCATCTATTTATGTTGGTGGTGGAATTACAAAAGATAGTATTGCTAAAAAAGAATGGGAGGAAACTGTTTCCAAAAGTAAAACAATGAAACGAGTTTTATAAACTAATTCTATTTGAAATTATTAATAAAAAAAACCGCAAATAGTAAATTTGCGGTTTTTTAAATTAGTGTAAAATTGAATTTGAATTGAAAAATTGTTTGCATCAACTTAAATGTAGTGTAAACTATTACCCATAAATAAGCTGAAAAAAAAAAACAGTTCTACGACTGTTTAAATATCGTCGAAAGAAACGTCTGTAAAATTATCCGTAGACGGAGTTTCTTCAGTATTTTCTTCTTTCTTAAAATCTTTTTGATGACGCTCACTAATTACTTCATCACCTTTTTCAGTAATAATATAATCTGTAGCTTTTTTTAGCATTTCATGAAAATCGGTAAAATCTTCTTTGTATAAATAAATTTTATGTTTTTGATAATGAAAAGTACCATCATCATGTGTAAACTTTTTACTTTCTGTAACAGTTAAATAATAATCGTCTGCTTTTGTAGCTCTTACATCAAAAAAATAGGTTCTTCTTCCAGCTCTTAATACCTGTGAAAAAATTTCTTCCTGTTCAACTCTCTCTGCCATAATTTTTTAAAATAGTAGTTATAAATTGTTTGTTTGTACATAACAAATCTAACAAAATATTTTACGTAGCAATGTTAAAGATTAAATTTCTTTTTCTAAAAGTTGCTGATCGTATAAATCTTTGTAATATCCGTTTTCTGTTATTAACTGATTGTGAGTTCCTTGTTGTATGATTTTACCATCATCTAAAACAATAATTTTATCGGCATTTTTAGCAGATGAAACTCTATGACTAATAATAAAGGTAGTCTTGTTTTTAGATACTTTTTCTAAATTAGATAAGATTTTTTCTTCGGTTTCAGTATCTACAGCAGACAAACAATCATCAAAAATTAATATTTTAGGATTCTTTATAATTGCTCTAGCAATAGAAACACGCTGTTTTTGTCCGCCAGAAAGTGTCACACCACGCTCACCTAATATGGTTTGGTAACCGTTAGCAAAATCAATAATATTATCATGTACAACCGCATTTTTTGCTGCACTTATAATTTCTTCTTCAGTTGCATCTTCTTTACCAAATTTTATATTGTTACCAATAGTATCAGAAAATAAAAAAGGATCTTGTGGAACAAAACCAATCTGATTTCTAACATCATTTAAATTAGCTTCTTTTATTGGTATATTGTCTAGAAAAATAGTTCCTTCTTTTGTGTCATATAATCTGGAAATTAGTTCTATTATAGTAGATTTTCCTGAACCTGTATTCCCTAAAATTGCCATTGTTTCTCCTGCTTTTACAGAAAAATTAATGTTTTTTAAAGCGGTAATATTTGTATCATCATAAGTAAAAGTAACGTCTTTAAAAGTAACATTCCCTTCTAATTCTGTTGGTTGATTATTAGTATTTTGAATTTCTGGTACTTGTTGTAAAAACTCATTAATTCTTAATTGAGAAGCTTCTGCTTGTTGCACCATAGAAGTTACCCAGCCAACTACAGCAACTGGCCAAGTAAGAATATTTACATACAGCATAAATTCTATAATGGTTCCTATTTGAATTTCGCCATTAATATATTGTTGACCACCAATGTAAACTACAAGTAAATTACTAATTCCAATTAATAAAATCATTAACGGAAAAAATAATGCATTGGCTTGGTGTAAATGAATGTTTTTGTCCTTGCTTTTATCGGCAATTTCATCGAAATCTTTTATAATTGAAGCTTCTATTCCGTAAGATTTTACCACATTAATTCCAGAGAAAAATTCTTGATTAAAAGTGGTTAGTTTAGATAAATATTGCTGAACAATGGTACTTCTCTTATGAATAACTTTACTCAATATAAATATACAAATAGACAATAACGGAAAAGGAATAAGCGTGTACATTGTTAATTTAACATCTACACTAATCATTTGCGTAAAACCAACAGCAAAAAGAACAATAATGTTCATACTATACATTATTGCTGGTCCTACATACATTCTAACTTTAGAAACATCTTCCGAGATTCTATTCATTAAATCTCCTGTTCTGTTTTTTTTATAAAAATTAAGTGATAATCTTTGGTATTGCTGATAAATTTCGTTTTTTAAATCGAATTCAATCAACCTAGAAGTAACAATAATAGTTTGTCTCATTAAAAAAGTAAAAAAACCTGCAACCAATGCAACACCAATAATAAGTAAAACATTTATTAAAAGCTGATGTTTTACTTCCTCTAAATTTGTTACAATTCCGTTTTGGTAATCTTCAACTACATTCAGAGAATTTCTTATAATTTGTGGAACTTTAAGTGCTAAAATTTTAGACAAAACTGTAATTAACAACCCAGCTATAATTCGCCATTTATATTTAGAAAAGTATTTATTTATGTATCTTAATTCTTTCAATGAAAAATATTTTTTTGCGAGTACGAAGATACATGTTTTAATGCTAAAATTAGAATTGAAAAATAGAACTCATTCGTAAAAAGAACATTCCTAAAAAAGAATTAAAAATCATTAGAGAATAAAAATAAAATAATACTATTTTTGCAACGTGTTAGAAAAAAATCTACACGCTATTTAAAAAAATAAGTTCTTTAGAATGATTAACAGAAGACATATTCGAGTTAAAGTAATGCAATCTGTATACGCAATGTTGCAATCTCATAATGATGATATTATTAGAGAAGAAAAGTTTTTAAAACATAGTATTTTAAAAATGTTCGATTTGTATGTTTTAAACCTACAATTGTTGGTAGAAGTTCAAAAATTATCAGCAAAAAAAATAGCACTTTCTAAAAAGAAAATTCTTGCTACAGAAGAAGAATTAAGACCCAATACCAAATTTTTAAACAATAGACTAATAAACCTTATTGCAGAAAGTGTAAGCATTGAGGGGTATGTTGAGTTAAACAATTTAAGAAATTGGGATGAAGATTCAGAATACGTAAAAATTATTTTAGATGAATTGCAAAAAAGCGATTTATATAAAAAATATTTAGACAATAAAGAAGATTCTTACAAAGTAGATAAAATTTTTGTAATAGATTTTTTCAAAGAAATTGTTGCTCCTAATGAAAAATTAGGTGAATATTATGAAGATACAATGATTTCTTGGGCAGATGATATTCCGTTTGTAAATACGTGGGTTGTTAAATCTTTAAGCAAACAGAAAGAAACATCAATTTTTGTATTAGGCAACTTGTATAAAGATAAAGATGATGAAGAATTTGTGTCTGAATTATTCAAAAAAACGGTTCTTAAAAACGCCGAATATGAAAAAGATATAACTGAAAAGACACCAAATTGGGAAACAGACAGAATTGCAGACATAGACATGATTTTAATAAAAATGGCTATGACAGAATTCCTTAATTTTCCATCTATACCAACAAGAGTTACTATTAATGAATACATAGAGGTTTCTAAAGATTACTCTACAGAAAAAAGCAGTTATTTTATAAATGGAGTTTTAGATAAAATTTCTAAAGAGTTTATTCAAAATAAAAGAATTGTTAAAATAGGTAGAGGATTACTTTAATCTATTGTTTTCGTTAATTAATTTATTATTTTTACCAAAATTTATAATTATCATGAAAAAAATAACTTTATTATTCGCTTTTTTAATTTCGGCTGTTGTATTTACTTCTTGTAAAGATAATGGAAATGCATCTACAAAAATTAACAAAGCAAATTTAGACAATGCAAAAACTAGAGATTTAGAAATTAAAAAAGGAACAGCATCTATTTCTTTTGATTCTAATGAATATGATTTTGGTACTGTAAACGAAGGAGATATTGTTGAAACCGTTTTTAAAGTTACCAACTCTGGTAAAACAGATTTAGTAATTACAAACGCACAACCTTCATGTGGTTGTACAGTACCTGTTTGGCCTAAAGCACCAATTAAACCAGGAGAAACAGGAGATATTCAAGTAAAATTTAATACTTCTGGTAAACCAAACAGACAAATGAAAACAATTACCTTATCTACCAATACAGAATCTGGGAGAGAAGTTCTTACATTAAAAGGTTCTGTAACGCCAAAAGCAAAATAATAAATGTTTCAAACAATATTCTTACAAGGAGATGCTAGTAGTTTAATGAGTATGTTGCCTTTTTTAGCAATGATTTTAGTCTTATATTTTTTTATGATAAGACCACAAATGAATCGTCAGAAAAAAGAAAAATCTTTTCAGGCAGAAATTAAAAAAGGAGCAAAAGTGGTTACTACTAGTGGTATTCATGGTAAAATTGTAGAAATTAATTCTGCAGATAATACAATAACTATAGAAACTGGAGCTGGTAAAATTAAATTTGAACGTTCTGCAATTTCTATGGAATTAAGTAAAAAATATTTAGCACCTGCTAAAAGTTAAGAAACTTAATAATAAATTAAAAAGTGGGCATTCTCTATTTAGATGATGCTCACTTTTTTTTTTGAACCCTTTTATGTAGATTGCATTAAATTAAGAAATAAAAATTGAAAAAAGTAAAAAGAACATCAAAGAAATTTATTGGTTTTTTATTAGTTTCTACACTAATTTGGTTTTTAATAACGCTGTCTAAAGAATATGTAACTACTATTACTTTTCCTGTAGTTTATAAAAATTTGCCACAAGATAAATTGTTACAAGTAGCACCAATTAAAGAGTTAGATGTTTTGGTAAAAGCCACTGGATTTAAAATTATTAGATCTAAATTTAATAAAAAACAAATAGCGTTAGATGCAAGTAATTTATCTAAAAAATCTTCTAAAAAGTATTATTTCTTAACAGGGAACCAAAAAAGTACCATTCAAAAACAACTTTTATCTCAAGTAGAATTACAAGAAATTTTACTAGATACCATATATCTAAATTTAGGTAGTTTAACATCGAAAAAAATACCTTTATCACCTAATTTAGATATTAAATATCATATTGGTTACGATATTTTAGAACCTATTAAAATTGAACCAGATAGCGTCATTATAACTGGGCCAGAATCTCAAATAGATAAGATAAAATCTATCAATTTAAAGGCATTAAAGTTAAGTGATGTAAAATCTAATTTTACAGAGAAAGTAGCAATTATTAAACCAGGTTCTAAAAACATAAAATTAAATTTCGATTCTGTTACTATCTCTGGCAAAGTAGAAAAGTTTACAGAAGGTAGTTTTAATATTCCTTTTAATGTTATAAACCTTCCTGAAGACACAGAGCTAAACACGCTTTCTAAAACGGTAGAAGTGATTTTTATAGTTGGCCTATCTAACTTTAACAAAATCGATAAAAATTCATTTGTAATAGAATGTGATTTTAAAGTTTCTCAAAAAAATAACTTAAGTTATTTGATTCCGAAAGTTGTTGGAAAACCAGACTTAATAAAGAGTTTTAGAATAGTTCCTAATAAAATAGATTTTTTAATTCAGAAATAACTTTCTATGATTGTTGGTTTAACAGGTGGTATTGGTAGCGGAAAAACTACAGTAACAAATTTTTTTTCAGAATTTGATACTGTTGCTATTTATATTGCAGATATAGAGGCTAAAAAGTTAATGGTTTCCTCTAGTATTATAAAATCTAAAATTATTAATGAATTTGGAGAAAAAGCTTATTTAAAGAATGAGTTAAATAGATCTCTTTTAGCAGAAATTGTTTTTAAAGACAAAGATAAACTAGCTATTTTAAACAAAATTGTTCATCCAGAAGTAAAAAAACACTTTCAAGAATTCGCTCTTCAAAATAAAAATAAAGATTATATTTTATATGAAAATGCAATTCTTTTCGAAAGTAAAAGCAATTTATTTTGCAATCTTATAATTTCTGTTTTTGTACCTTTAAACGAAAGAATTTTACGCGTAACTTCACGAGATAATACAACAAAAGAAGAAGTATTAAAACGAATAAATAATCAATGGTTAGAAGATAAAAAATTACTTCAATCTAACTATATTATTTATAATAATTCTCTTGACAAAACTAAAAGTCAAGCTAATAATATTCATAATATTTTAACAAAAAAGGCTAATATGATTTAATTAAATTCAGTGATGTTGTTAAAAATGTCTTAAAATTTAATAAAAATGGTTAATTTAGGTTAAAAAAATATTTTTCAATTTTAATAAGTATTAACTTTGATATATGGGCAAAAAAATGTTTGTTCTTATCGTAGTTTTAATGAGCATTTCTTTGATGGGAATTATTGCTGTACAAGTCTATTGGATTAACAATGCACTTGAAAGCAAAAAGGAACAATTTAAGAATGATGTTCAGAAATCTTTGGGTAGTGTTTCCGAAAAAATTAATGATAGAGAAGAAGCTCAATTTGAAAAGCAGATTGAAGGTATTATTGAGAATAAAGGTTTGGCAGATAATGCCCAAATTAAAAATTATCTTTTTCAGCAAATAGACACAACAACAAAGCAAAAATTCACATTTGGTGCAACAATTTTAGAAGAAAATTTTAAACTGCCTACAGACTTTTTAGATAACGATAGTATAATTTTTACTAGAGTTTCTGGGAAAAAAGACTTTTTTCAATCTAGATTAATAAAAGGTGTAGACAATCCTTTTGATAATACAGACCAACAGAGGTTTTCTTTTACAAAAAGATTAACTTCTATAGAAAAAGTTCAATTTTCAGAATTTTTTAGAGATGTAAATAGTAAAAAACCAATTTATCAGAGAATTAGTAACAGAGAATTAAGTGATATTATAAAAGAGGAGTTAGAAAAGAAAAATATTTATTTAGATTTTAAATATGGGGTTTATAGTAAAGATGGTTTAGCAACAAAACTAAAATCTGGCTATTATACAATTAATAAGAAAGATAGTTATGCTTACCCACTTTTTTTTAATACTAACGGAGAATTAGATTATGAATTATATGTTACGTTTCCAACCAAAAATGAGCATATATTATCCGGAATTACAGGTATTTTATTACTTTCTTTATTCTTCATTTTCATTATTATAGTTGCCTTTTCTAGTTCTTTGTATCAATTAATTAGACAGAAAAAAATATCAGAAATAAAAACAGATTTTATTAATAACATGACACACGAATTTAAAACGCCAATAGCAACCATTAATCTGGCTTTAGATTCTATAAAAAATCCTAAAATTATTAATGATAATGAAAAGGTATTGCGTTATGTGCAAATGATAAGAGATGAAAACAAGAGAATGCATTCTCAAGTAGAAAATGTATTAAGAATATCTAGATTAGAAAAAAATCAATTAGATATTAGTAAGGAAACCATAGACATGCACGACATTCTAGAAGATGGAATTATGCATGTAAGTTTATTAATTGACGACAAAAAAGGAAGTGTAGAAACACATTTTGAAGCTATTACAACAGAAATTCCAGGAAATCAATTTCATTTAACAAATGTTATTGTAAACATTTTAGAAAACGGAATTAAATACACAGTTGGTCCGCCAAAAATAGATGTTTACACAGAGAGTACTAATAAGTTTTTCATCTTAAAAATAAAAGATGAAGGAATAGGAATGAGTAAAGCTGTACAAAAACAAGTTTTTAACAAGTTCTACAGAGAGCAAAAAGGAAACATACACGATGTTAAAGGACATGGTTTAGGTTTAGCATATGTAAAAGAAATTGTAGAGAAACATCATGGAACAGTTTTTGTTGAAAGCGAAAAAGGAAAAGGAAGCATATTTACAGTAAAATTACCTTTAATATAAAAATAAAAAAATGGGAAGTAAAAAAATTTTATTAGTTGAAGACGATCCAAATTTTGGAACGGTTCTAAAAGATTATTTAGCGTTAAATGATTACAATGTAACACACGCAAAAGACGGTATAGAAGGTTTAATAATGTTTAAAAACAGCGATTATGATTTGTGTATTTTAGACGTTATGATGCCTCGTAAAGACGGTTTTTCTCTTGCGCAAGACATTAGAGTAACAAACAAAGAAGTGCCAATTATTTTCTTAACTGCAAAAACTTTAAAAGAAGATGTTTTAAGAGGATATTCTGTTGGTGCAGATGATTATTTAAATAAACCTTTCGATTCGGAAGTTTTATTACACAAAATTAAAGCAATTTTACAACGTAAAGAAACAGATAAAACTGCAGAATCTGAACAATTTGAGTTTAACGTTGGTGGTTTTTTCTTCAATTCTAAATTACGTCATTTATCTATTGGCGAAGATGGAGAACCAATTAAATTATCTCCAAAAGAGAGTAAATTGTTACGTATGTTAGCAATTCATAAAAACGATTTAATGCCAAGAGAATTAGCATTAACAAAAATATGGAGAGATGATAACTATTTTACATCTAGAAGTATGGATGTATATATTGCAAAATTACGTAAGTATTTAAAAGATGATGAGAATGTTGAGATTTTAAATATTCATGGTGAAGGTTTTAGATTGGTGGATAAAACCTAAAAAATAAAAACTTCCCTAATTATAAAAACTCAATTTGATTATCAAGTTGAGTTTTTGTATTTTTAATATAATTATTTTAAAGTAAAAAGCATCTTATGGCAGATTTCATTAAAATTTACAACGAGAATCCCAATCAAAAAGAGATAGATAAAGTTGTAAAAGTATTACAAAATGGTGGATTGGTAATCTATCCTACAGATACTGTTTATGGTTTAGGTTGCGATATTACCAATACAAAAGCGCTCGAAAAGATTGCCAAAATAAAAGGATTAAAGCTAGATAAAGCTAATTTTTCTTTTGTTTGTAATGATTTGAGTCATTTGTCAGATTATGTAAAACAAATAGACTCGCCAACTTTTAAACTATTAAAAAGAGCATTACCAGGACCATACACTTTTATTTTACCAGGAAGTAATAATTTACCAAAAGCATTCAAAAAAAGAAAAACAGTTGGAATTCGAATTCCAGATAATAATATTGCACGTTGTTTAGTAAAAGCTTTAGGAAACCCAATTGTGTCTACGTCTATACATGATGAAGATGATATTTTAGAATATACAACAGATCCAGAATTAATTTTCGAAAAATGGAATAAATTAGTTGATGTTGTAATTGATGGTGGTTTTGGAGACAATTATGCTTCTACAGTTATCGATTTAACAGATAATTATCCAGAAGTAATTAGAGAAGGAAAAGGGAGTTTAAATATACTTTAATATGAAATTTAAATTTATTTTAAATCCTCAAATTTCTTTCTACCTAAAGCAAAATATTGCCAAACAATACTCGTATGTAAGTTGTAATCTTGTTTTTTCTGAAGTTTTCTGCGCTTTCCTAAAAATTTAAAGAAATTTTTATAAAAACTTAAATGCGCTTTTAAAATTGCCCAAGTATGAATTGGTCTTAATTCTACAATAAATTTTAATCCAGCAATTCCATCTAAAATTAAACGCGAAAAAACCACAAATAGAAACCATTTTTTAGGTACATTTTTTACTACATTTAATAAACTGTTTCTAAAGTTTAAATAAGTTTTATGAGGATTTGTTTCTTGTAAAGTTGCTCCGCCAACATGATAAACTTTAGAAGTTCCAACGTATTTTACTTTGTAACCAATATTTTGCGTTCTCCAACATAAATCAATTTCTTCTTGATGCGCAAAATAATCCTCGTCAAAACCACCTATTTGATGAAACACTTTAGAACGAACAAATAAACAAGCACCAGAAGCCCAAAAAATTTCTGAAACATCATTAAATTGACCTTTGTCTGTTTCTAATTCATTAAAAAGTCTTCCACGGCAATAGGGATAACCATATAAATCTACAAATCCACCACCAGCACCAGCATATTCGAACTTTTTTTTGTCTTTAAAATCTAATAATTTAGGTTGAATAATAGCTGTTTTTTCATCAGTCTTAAAAACATTTAAAACAGGTTTTAGCCAGTTTTCAGTTACTTCAATATCCGAATTTAATAAACAATAAATATCTGCATCAATAGATTGCAATGCATCATTATAACCTTTTGCATATCCTCCATTAATTAGGTTTTCTACAATGTTTACTGTAGGAAAAAACTCTTTTATATAAGAAATAGAAGTATCTGTAGAAGCATTGTCTGCAACATAAACTTCAGCTTCGTTTAAACTAAAATTTACAACAGATGGTAAAAACTGTTCTAATAGTTTTTGCCCATTCCAATTTAATATGACGATTGCTGTTTTCAAGGTTGCGAATTTACATTTTAAAAATCACTTTAACTTATAAGAATAAGTTAATTTGAATCTCTAAAATCTATATATAATCAGGAATTTCTTTTAAGAAAACGTAGGTTTCATTTTCAAAATCCATTTTGCAGTAAAAATGCTCTAAACCATTGGTAACAATTAAATAATTGGCTTTTAGTTTTAAATTATAACGGGCAATTTGGTCGAAAGTATCTTGAGTTATTTTTATTTGTGGTGCTTTACATTCTACAATAATATCATGATTTCCTTCTTTATTAAAGACCAAAATATCCGTTCTTTTTTTTCGATTGTTAATAATCAACTGTTTTTCTAATGCAATTAAGGAAACAGGATATTTTTTTTCATCAATTAAAAACTGCACAAAATGCTGACGAACCCATTCTTCTGGAGTTAATACCATATATTTTTTTCTCAAATTATCAAAAATAAGCGTCTTATTTTCGTTACTTTTGAGTCTGAATTTATAGTTTGGTAGATTCAATTTTTGCATCCATCAAAAGTAATTAAAAATCAGTTATGATACATTTATTAGTTGGTAATACTGGCGCAGGTAAATCTACGTATGCTAATAAATTAAAAGTAGAAGTAAATGGATTTGTTTTTGCTTTAGATAAATGGAATAAGATTTTATTTCTTCCAGATAAAACTGAAAACGATGGTTTAGATTGGTTTTTAGAAAGAATTGAAAGAGCAGAACTATTAATGCAAGATGCTATTTTACAATTAGAAAAATTAGAGGTAGATAGTATTTTAGATGTTGGACTTTCTAAATTTTCTCATAGAGAAAAATATAGAAAATTTGCTAAAGAAAATAACATAGAAATTCAATTTCATTATTTAGATATTTCAAAAGATGTTAGAAAGGAAAGAGTTTTTAAAAGAAACCATGAAAAAGGAGTAACTTTTGAGTTTGAAGTTACCGAAGAGAATTTTGAATTCATGGAAAGTTGGTTTGAAACACCAACAAAAGAAGAGTTAGAAAAAGCAATAGTTATTAAAAGATAAATGAACGAGATAAACGCAATTGTTTCAGATATAAAGAAAGGCAACATAAAACCCATCTATTTTTTAATGGGTGAAGAACCTTATTATATAGATAAAATTTCCGATTTTATTGAAGATACTGTGTTGGATGAAGCAGAAAAAGGCTTTAACCAACAAGTAATGTATGGTAGAGATGCAACAATAGAAGATATTGTTGGTGCCGCAAAACGCTATCCTATGATGGCAGAAAGGCAAGTGTTAATTGTTAAAGAAGCGCAAGATTTAAGTAGAACTATAGAAAAATTAGTTTCTTATGCAGAAAACCCACAACCGACCACTGTTTTAGTAATTAACTATAAATATAAAAAGCTCGATAAACGTAAAAAACTGCATAAAGTAATTGCGAAAGCTGGGTTGGTTTTCGAAAGTAAAAAAATGTACGAAAACCAAGTTTCAGATTGGATTCGTAGAGTTTTAAGCGGACAAAAATATCAGATAGAGCCTAAAGCTTCTTTAATGTTAGTAGAATTTTTAGGAACAGATTTAAGTAAAATTTCTAACGAATTAGATAAGTTGATGCTAATTCTTCCGAAAGAAACTATTATTAGTGACAAACATATAGAAGAAAATATCGGAATTTCTAAAGACTTCAATAATTTCGAATTAAGAAAAGCAGTAGGAGAGAAGAACATTGTAAAAGCGAATAGAATTATTAATTATTTTGCCGAGAATCCTAAAAATAATCCTTTGGTAATGACAATTTCTTTACTGAATAGTTTTTTTACACAATTACTGATGTTTCATGGATTAAAAGATAAATCTAAAAGTTCTGTTGCTAAAACTCTTGGTGTAAACCCATATTTTGTAGACGAGTACTTTGTTGCAGGTAGAAATTATCCAATGAGAAAAGTAGCACAAGTAATCGCTTTTTTAAGAGATGCAGATGTAAAAAGCAAAGGAGTTGGGGCAAAACAAACGCCAGATGACATTTTAAAAGAATTACTATTTAAAATTTTACACTAAAATGAAAAACATTTTCACAAAAGAAGTTACAAACGAAGTAATTGGTAGAATAGAAAAACTAACAGCAGAATCGCAACCAAATTGGGGTAAAATGTCTGTTGCGCAAATGTTGGCACATTGTTGTGTTACTTATGAAATGGTATATACAGATAAGCATCCAAAACCAAATGCTTTTGCAAAATTTATGCTGAAATTGATTGTCAAGAAAATAGTAACTTCAGGAAAACCATATGCTAAAAATGGTAGAACTGCTTCTCAATTTTTAATAACTGATGAGAAAGCATTTGAAACAGAAAAGAAAAGATTAATTGACTATATTAATAAAACTCAAGAATTAGGCGAAGATTATTTTAATGGCAAAGAATCGCATTCTTTTGGAAAACTAACAAAGGAAGAATGGAATAACATGTTTTATAAACATTTAGACCATCATTTAACACAGTTTGGAGTTTAGATATTTATTAACCAAAAAAAAACCAAGCATATTGCTTGGCTTTTTGTCGTTATAATTATTATTTATTCCATGGTTTGTAATTTTTAGCTTTTGGTCCTTGTAGTTTTCTTCTTTTTGTATCTCTAGTAATTACTATTTTTTCATCAGAAATTTCTCTGTTCCAAATCTTAGTGTTTTTAAAAGCCGCTCCTTTAAGATTATTTTTCTCAAAAGTATTTACTAAAATTTTAGTTGTAGTTTTTACTTTTTGCCAAGGTTTACTGTTTTTAGCTTTTGCTCCGTAATTTTTTTTATTTTGTGCAATAGCTGTAGTTCCTAATAAAACTGCAAAAACAAATATAAATTTTTTCATAATTATAGCTTTTTAAAATTAGTAAATAGGTTACCAAGTAATCTACACAAAAATAAAAAAAACAAAAATATTGATTTGTTAAATTTTTGTGAATATGCTAATTTTTACTAATTTAATTTTGGTATAATTTTATTCATTGATAATAAATTTATTTATTCATAATTTTTAACCGATTAAAAAGTGTAGAAATAAAAAAACCGAGCAAATTTAATTGCTCGGTTTTTAAATGTTTAAAAAGGACTATTATTACCTTCTTATTTTTTATCAGCTACTTTATCTGCAACAATTCTTGTGTCTTTATTTGCAACTTCCCAAGCTGTGTGAAAAACTAAACGAGTTCTGTTTTCTAACAGTTCATAATTAATTTTGTCTGGTGTATCTGTTGGTTTGTGGTAATCTGTATGTGTACCGTTAAAATAAAAGATAATCGGCACATTGTTCTTTGCAAAATTATAATGATCAGATCTATAGTAAAAACGATTCGGGTCGTTTTCATCATTGTATTTATAATCTAAATTAATGTTCATGTACTTTTTATTCACTTCTTCAGACAAGTTGTGTAATTCAGTACTTAATTTATCAGATCCAATTAAATATACGTAGTTTGGGTCATCTTTGTGTCTGTCATCAATTCTACCAATCATATCTATGTTTAAATCGCAAACAGTATTTGCTAAAGGAAATATTGGGTCTACATCTGTGTAATATTTAGAACCTAATAATCCTTTTTCTTCACCGGTAACATGTAAAAATAAAATAGATCTTTTTGGACCTTTTCCGTTTTTTACAGCCATTTGAAAAGCTTCTGCAATTTCTAACATTGCAACTGTTCCAGAACCATCATCATCAGCTCCATTATAAATTTCTCCATTTTTAACACCTTCATGATCTAAATGCGCAGAGATAACTACAATTTCATCTGGTTTTTCCGAGCCTTTTATAAAAGCAACTACGTTTTCAGAATCTTTAAATGTTCCTCTACGTGTGTTTTTGTTAATCCATTCTGCAGGTACTTCTTGAAAATAATCGTTTCCTCCTAAAGGTGAAACAATACCTTCATTAACATAGAAATTTTTTAAATATTCAACAGCTTTTTTCTGACCTGGTTCACCTGTGTTTCTTCCTTCAAATTCATCTGAAGCATAAATAAATAAATGCTTCCCTAAATCTTTTGCAGTAATTGTTTCTGCATATTTTGCAGATTGATCTAAGTTTGCATCATCATTTTTTGATGTGTTTTGACTAGATCCACAAGCCATAAAAGCCAATGCACTAGCAACATATAGTGTTTTTTTCATCTAATTATTTTGTGTTTTGTTAGATAAGATTAGTATTCAAAAGTAACAAAAAGTTACACGTATTCAAATTTATATTTTGTTTACAACAAACTGCTCTAAAGTTCTGTTAAAATTGATGAGTTCTTTCGGAAATAAATGATCGAAAGCTTTTTTATGAATTAGTTCTTTTGAAGTTCCAAAAGCAATTTTATCATCGTTTAATAAAATTATTTCATCCGATAATTGAATAGATAAATTTACTTCATGCGAAGAAATAATAATGGTTTTAGAGGTGTGCTTAACCAGTTTCTTCAACAAAGAAAAAATTTTAATGGTATGATGCATATCTAAATGTGCAGTTGGTTCATCTAAAATAATAATTTCGGTGTCTTGCGCCAAGGCTCTTGCAATTAAAACACGTTGCAATTGTCCGTCACTTAATTCGTAAAAACGATTGTTTTTTAAATGCTCTATTTCTGTTTGTTCAATTGCATAATTCACTTTTTCAATATCTTCTTTAGAAAGCTTGTCAATCCAATTTGTGTAAGGTTGTCTGCCAAGTGCAATGAGTTCAAAAACAGTTAATTGACTTTCTGGTAGGCGTTCAGTTAATACCAAGCTTAATTTGGTGGAAAGTTCTCTTTCTGTGTAATTATTTAGGTTTTTGTTTTCTAAAATAACATCACCTGAAATAGGTTTTTGAACTTTAGAAATAGTTCTTAATAAAGTTGATTTTCCAATACCATTTTTACCTAATACACTAATTAGTTTTCCTTTTTCTATAGACAGATTTACATCAGAAAAAACAATTTTGTTTTGCTTTTTCTGTTGATAACCAATCGTTAGATTCTCTGTTTTTAGGATGATATTTTTTTCTTTATGTTCGATTTTTTTCTAAATTTAGTTTCAAAGTTTTGCTTTGTTAATTTTCTACACAAATATCTTTTTCTTTCTTATCAACAACCAAATAACAACAGGCGCACCAAAAAGAGATGTAATTGCGTTAATTGGAAGTGTGAATTCACTTGTTGGTAATTGTGCAATTCCGTCGCAAATTAGCAAAATAATTGCGCCTAAAATGGCTACTGCTGGTAATAATGTTTTATGATTAGAGGTAGAAAATAGCATTCTTGCAATATGAGGAACAGCCAAACCAACAAAAGCAATTGGTCCAGAAAAAGCAGTAATTACGCCTGTTAAAAGACTTGTAACTAACAATATTATATTTCTACTCTTCTTCACATTTATTCCTAAACTTTTTGCATAATTTTCACCTAATAAAAAACTGTTTAAAGGTTTTATAATTGAAATTGTTCCTAAAATTCCAAGAAAGTAAATACTGCTAAAAACAAGAATTTCGTTCCAAGAAAGGTTTCCTAAACTTCCAAAACTCCAAAATAAATATTGTTGAATTTGTGCTGCTTCACTAAAATAAGCTAAAACACTAATAATTGCACCTGTTAAACTACCAAACATCAATCCAATAATTAAAATTGACATGGTATTACGAACTCTGTTTGCTGCAATAATTACGGCTGATAAAACCAAAAAAGCTCCCAAACTTGCAGCAATTGGTAAAGACCAATTAGAAACTGAATTTGTAAGGAAAAAGCCACCAAAAAGTGATGATCCTAAAATTAGCAAAGCCACTCCTAAACTTGCGCCAGAAGAAATTCCTAAAACAAAAGGGCCAGCCAAAGGATTTCTAAATAAAGTTTGCATTAACAAACCACAAATAGACAAACCAGAACCAACTAAAACTGCAGTAATTGCTTTTGGTAACCTAAAATGCAGAATTATTGTTTGCCAACTTTCCTTGGCAGAAATATCGCCAATTAAAGTATTAAAAATATCTTTAAACGGAATAGAAACAGAGCCCAAACTTACATTCACAAAAAATAAAACCACCAATAAAATTGATAATAATATAAAATGTTTTTTGAATGATTTTTGTTCCATGTATTGATGTCTGGTTGAGCGAAATTGAAATCTTTATAAGTTAATCTTTATAATTTGTTAAGAATTCAACCAGTTTATTAATTGCAATTCCTCTATGAGAAATTTTGTTTTTTTCTTCGGAATTCATTGTGGCGAAAGATTCACTAAAACCTTCAGGTTTAAAGATTGGGTCATAACCAAAACCTTTTTCACCTTGTTTTTCTTTTAGAATTTCACCTTTGCAAATTCCTTCAAATAGAAATTGTTTTCCATCTAAATTTAAACAAACTGCTGTTCTAAATTGTGCTTTTCTATTTTCTATATTTTTTAATTCTGATAATAATTTTTGCATATTATTTTCAGAATTAGCAGGTTCTCCTGCAAAACGTGCTGAATAAACTCCAGGTTTTCCATCTAAACTTTCAACCTCTAAACCAGTATCATCTGCAAAACAATTATAGCCAAATTTTTCAGTGATATAATCTGCTTTCAATTTTGCATTTCCTTCTAAAGTAATTTCAGTTTCATCCACTTCATCGAAACAATTAATGTCTTTTAAACTTAAGATTTCTATGGAGTTGGGAAGCATTTTTTGAACTTCTTTTAGTTTATTTAAATTGTTAGTTGCAAAAACGAGTTTCATATACAATAGTTCAAGGTTTAAAATTTAAGTTTCAAAGTTACAAAAGTTAAGACACGAATTTTACTAATTTTATAAATCATAATAGATTTTAAAGAGAGATTGGAGTTCCTTCCCTTGGGGAAGGTTAGGATGGGCTTAGGGCTTTACTCATGATGATAAGGCTCATTCTTTAAAATTGTAAAACCTCTATACAATTGTTCAACAATAAAAAGACGAATCATTTGGTGGGAAAATGTCATTTTAGATAAAGATATTTTTCCACTTGCTTTTTTATAAACAGCATCAGAAAAACCATAAGGTCCACCAATTACTAAAACCAATTGTTTAATTCCGGCATTCATTTTTTTCTGAAGATATTGCGAAAATTCGATAGAAGTAAAATGCTTTCCTTTATCGTCCAATAAGACCAATACATCTGTGTTTTGTAATTTAGATAATATTAAATCTCCTTCTTTTTCTTTTTGCTGAATTTCACTCAAATTCTTAACATTTTTTATATCCGGAATTATCTCTAATTCGAACTTTATATAATGTTTTAATCGGTTTTGATATTCATCAATTAACTGAATTAGATTTTTATTATCAGTTTTACCAATTGCGAGTAATTTAATTTTCATATTGAAACTGTCATTTCGAGTGATTTTCGATTTTTTTGAGAAAATTATATCGAGAAATCTTTTTATTATTTCATCACAAATTTATCAGTTTTAAAACATAAAATCATCAGAACTTACTAAAAGTTGAAAATCATTGTTATTTTTACATCAGAATTAAAAGATATTTATGATTTCAGAAGCACAATTTCAAAACGAATTAGATCTTATTATAAAAAATGCCATTAGAGAAGATATTGGCGATGGAGACCATACATCACTTTCTTGTATTCCTGCAGATGCTGAAGGAAAAGCAAAGTTATTAGTAAAAGATGAAGGAATTATAGCCGGTGTTGAATTCGCAAAACAGGTTTTTTCTTATGTTGATAAAGATTTAAAAGTAGAAACTTTTATAAATGATGGCGAAAAAGTAAAATATGGCGATATTGTTTTTCATGTTTCAGGGAAATCGCAATCTATTTTAATGGCAGAACGTTTGGTGTTAAATGCAATGCAAAGAATGTCTGCAATTGCAACAAAAACAACTTTTTTTGCTGATTTATTAAAAGGAACAAAAACGAAAGTTTTAGATACCAGAAAAACCACACCTGGAATTAGAGCTTTAGAAAAATGGGCAGTAAAAATTGGTGGTGGAGAGAACCACAGATTTGCGTTGTATGATATGGTTATGATTAAAGATAATCATATAGATTTTGCGGGTGGAATTACTGCTGCAATTACAAAAACAAAGAAATATTTAGCAGAAAAGGGATTAGATATTAAGATAATTGTAGAAGCAAGAAGTTTAGAAGAAATTAAAGAAATTCTTTCTAATAAAGGTGTTTACAGAATTTTGATTGATAATTTTAATTATGAAGACACTAAAAAAGCTGTTGATTTAATTAGCGATATTTGTTTGACAGAATCTTCTGGAGGAATCAACGAAAAAACGATTAGAAAATATGCAGAATGTGGAGTAGATTTTATTTCTTCTGGCGCATTAACGCATTCAGTTTATAATTTAGATTTAAGTTTAAAAGCAATAGACTAATGTCTGATGATTATTTCGATAGCAAAGAATATTCAAAAATTGATTTTACAAAAACGAAAATCATAAAAGGTGAATACGATAATTGTGTATTTACAAATTGTAACTTCGGAAACGTTCACGCGTCTAACATTCAGTTTGTAGAAAGTGAGTTTATCGATTGTAATTTTAGCAATGCAATTGTAAAACAAACTGCTTTTAAAGATGTGAATTTTACAAATTGTAAGATGATAGGAGTGAAGTTTAATGAATGTAATCCGTTTTTATTGCAGTTTTCGTTTACAGAATGTCAATTAAACTTTTCGTCTTTTTACCAATTAAAAATATCAAATACACGGTTTGAAAAATGTAGTTTAGAAGAAGTAGATTTTACAGAAACAATTGCAAATAGTAGTGTTTTTAATAATTGTAATTTAAAAAATTCAATTTTTGATAACACTAATTTAGAAAAATCAGATTTTAGAACTTCATTTAATTTTACAATCAATCCAGAAGAAAATCGTTTAAGAGGAGCAAAGTTTAGTAGAAATACTATTGATGGTTTGTTTTCTAAATATAAAATAATAGTAGAATGAAAAAAGTAGTTTTATTTGCTGTTTTAATTAGTTTAATTATTATCTCTTGCAAAAGAGAAGAAATTAATACACCTATTATATTATATTCAATTAACAAAGATACTTCTGAAAGCTATATTTTAAATTCAAAACATGAATCAGAATTCATTAATTTTAAATATGTTTCAAGCGAGAATTCAAACTTAATTTTAGAATTTAAATACGATTTAGATAAAGACTACTTATTGATGGCATCAGATACTTTATATAGGATAAAAAGTGTCTATAAACCTAAAGATGTTGAATTTAAAATGTATCAAATTCGTCAAAAAAGAAGTCATACAAGAACTCTTGTTTTTAATGAGGAATATGGACTTTTAGCGAGTTTAAGTTTTAAATCTCACAAGTTATTTTTAAAAGATTCAATTTCATTTTTAGAAAAAGAAACAATTTTTAAAGAGTTATTTTTACAATTAAATAAAATTAATATTGAGTAGGTTTCCCATTCTGGGGAAATGTCCAAAGGACAAAAGGACTTTATGACAAAAGAAATAGAAGACAAACTTGAAAAAATTCCAATAATCGGAATTCTTGTAAAACTAGGAAAGAAAATTAAAATTCCGGGTTTAGAAGGCATGTCTTTATATGACGTTTTAGAAATGTATTTTATTGGTATTGTTGAAGGTGCATTAACAACTAGAGCTGGTGGAATTGCTTATAGTTTTTTTATGTCAATTTTTCCTTTTTTACTTTTTGTACTTACGCTAATTCCTTTTGTACCCATAGAAGGTGCTCAAGAAGGTTTATTATCTATAATTGCAGATGTTTTACCACCAAAAACTTTTGATGCTGTAGATTCTGTTTTAATAGATATTATTAAAAACCAATATGGAGGTTTGCTTTCTTTTGGTGTAATTGGGTCTATTTTTTTAATGACTAATGGTGTAAATGCCATTTTTGGAGGATTTGAATACTCTTATCATGTTAAAGTGGTTAGAAATGTTTTTAGATCTTATTTTATTGCAATGTTTGTCTCTTTAGTAATTACTGTTTTTTTATTATTAACAGTTATTATTGTTGTTTTCTTCGATTTAATTTTAAAAGATATGGTTTCTTTAAGTTGGATTCAGCACAACATTATTTGGGTGCAATTATTAAGAGGTTTCATATTTATAACAATGATTTTCATTACAGTTTCCATGTTATATCACTTTGGAACAAAAGAAGGAAAGCATTCTCGTTTTTTCTCTCCAGGAGCTGTTTTTACAACAATTTTATCCATTTTAACTTTCTATTTATTTGGTTATTATGTAAATGAATTTGCAAAATATAACGAGCTTTATGGCTCTATAGGTACGCTTTTAATTTTAATGTTATTCATTTGGTTAAATGCTATTATTCTTCTTTTGGGCTTCGAATTAAATGCGTCTATTTATTCTTTAAGAAGACAAAATAAAACCTTTACAACTCCCAAAAAATTATAACTTTTTCACGATATTTGCACGCTCAATTAATAATTTCAAATTATGAATTACGTATGATAATATAAATCACGTAATTCGTAATTCATAATTCATAATTTAAATATGAAACCAAGCATTCCAAAAGGAACCAGAGATTTTTCACCAACAGAAGTTGCTAATCGTACGTATATAATGAATACGATTAAAACTTCTTTTGAAACTTTCGGGTTTCAACCAATTGAAACTCCGAGTTTTGAAAATTCATCAACCTTAATGGGTAAATATGGTGATGAAGGAGATCGTTTGATTTTTAAAATTTTGAATTCAGGAGACTTTCTAAATAAAGCTGATGATAAACTTTTGTCAGAAAAAGATAGCTTAAAAGTAACTTCTCAAATCTCTGAAAAAGCACTTCGTTACGATTTAACAGTACCTTTTGCAAGATACGTTGTACAACATCAAAATGAAATTACGTTTCCTTTTAAAAGATATCAAGTGCAACCAGTTTGGCGAGCAGACAGACCACAAAAAGGACGTTTTAGAGAATTTTTTCAATGTGATGCAGATGTAGTTGGAAGCAAATCTTTGTGGCAAGAAGTTGAATTTATTCAGTTGTATGACACCGTTTTTAGTAAGTTAGGTTTAGAAGGAACGACTATCAAAATCAACAATCGAAAAATATTATCTGGAATTGCAGAAGTTATTGGCGCTCAAGATAAATTAATCGATTTTACAGTTGCTTTAGACAAGTTAGACAAGATTGGTCAAGAGAAAGTCGAACAAGAAATGCTTGATAAAGGAATTACTGAAGAAGCAATTCAAAAAGTGCAACCTTTATTTAGTTTTACAGGTTCTAATATCGATAAATTAGCGTCTTTAGAAAAGATGTTGCAAACTTCTGAAGAAGGTAAAAAAGGAGTAGAAGAATTACGATTTGTAATAAATTCAATTGCTGAATTAGGTTTAAAATCTGCAAGTTTAGAAGTAGATGTTACATTGGCAAGAGGTTTAAACTATTATACAGGTGCAATTTTTGAAGTTTCAGCCCCAAAAGGAGTAAAGATGGGTTCCATTGGTGGAGGAGGAAGATATGACGATTTAACAGGTATCTTTGGTTTAAAAGATGTCTCTGGAGTTGGAATTTCATTCGGATTGGACAGAATCTATTTAGTTTTAGAGGAGTTAGGTTTGTTTAAAACTGTCGACTTACCAAAACCAAAAGTATTGTTCGTCAACTTTGGAGAAGATGAAGCATTGTATTGTATGAAAGCAATTTCTGAATTAAGGAAAAATGACGTGAAATCAGAATTATTCCCAGATTCAGCAAAAATGAAAAAACAAATGAATTACGCTAATAAGCGTGAAATTGAATTTGTTGTTCTTGTTGGTTCTCAAGAGATGGAAAAACAAGAGTTTACATTAAAAAATATGGTTTCTGGAGAACAATCTAAATTGTCTTTAAGCGAATTAGTAAATCAATTAAAAGCATAAGAAATTATAGTTTTATAGTTATAATTGATTCATAATTAGAAATAATAAGTTGCAAACTCGTAAATTTGCACTTTAATAAACGATTGAAATGTTTGAATTGAACAGCAAAATGAATGACGAAAGAATTGAAGAAATAGGAGAGAACCACGTAGCAACTTCTGCGAAAACTCCATTAAGAGCAGATGCTTTTGCTATTTCTGACGAAGAAAAAATTAATAAAATCCAAGAAAGTGTAAAAGATATCTTGCACACTTTAGGAATGGATTTAGAAGATGATAGTATACAAGGAACACCAAAAAGAGTTGCAAAAGCATTTGTAAACGAAATTTTTATGGGGTTGAATCCTGCAAACATGCCAAAAGCATCCACGTTTGATAATAACTACAATTATGGTGAAATGTTGGTGGAAAAAAACATTGTTGTGTATTCTACTTGCGAGCATCATTTATTACCAATTATTGGTAGAGCACATGTTGCTTATATTTCTAATGGAAAAGTAATAGGGCTTTCTAAAATGAACAGAATTGTGGAGTATTTTGCAAAAAGACCACAAGTTCAAGAGCGTTTAACAATGCAAGTTGTACAAGCTATGCAAGAAGCTTTAGGTACAGATGATGTTGCTTGTGTTATAGATGCAAAACATTTATGTGTAAACTCAAGAGGAATAAAAGATATTGAAAGCTCTACTGTAACATCAGAATTTGGTGGGAAGTTTAAAGAGAAAGAAACTAAAAAAGAATTTTTACAATATTTACAAATGGAAACTAATTTTTAAAAGTTTCTGTTTTTAATCATATTCAAAACCGTTTTGAGAATTATTTCAAAACGGTTTTTTTTATTGAAAATTATTTTAATAAGTTTTCACTATTTTAGTAAAAAATATAATCAATTTGGAAACTATTTTTAATTATTTTGAAACAATACCAACTGCCCATAGAAGTCTTATTTTAGTTGGTGGAATTACCTTTTTCTGGTTATTAGAAGGAGCAATTCCATTATTCAAATTCGATTACAAGAAGTGGAAACACGCAGTTCCTAATTTGTTTTTTACATTAACTACTATCATAATTAATTTTGCATTGGCTTTTTTATTATTAAAAACGGCAGATTGGGTGCAAGCAAACAATTTCGGAATTATAAATTGGTTACCAGAAATGCCTTTGTGGTTGTATGTTGTTTTAGGAGTTTTGTTTTTAGATTTCTTTGGTGCGTATTTAGCTCATTATACAGAACACAAAATAAAACCTTTATGGATGGTTCATTTGGTGCATCATTCAGATCATAAAGTTGATACAACCACTGCAAACAGACATCATCCTATAGAAAGTGTTATTCGTTTTGCGTTTACTTTAATAGGAGTTTTTTTAGTGGGAACTCCAATTGCAATTGTGTTTATGTATCAATCTATGTCTTTGGTTTTTACACAATTTACCCACGCAAATATTAAAATGTCGCCAAAAGTAGATAAATTCTTGAGTTATTTTATTGTTTCTCCAGATATGCATAAAGTTCATCATCATAATATGTTGCCTTATACAGATTCTAATTATGGAAATATTTTTTCTATTTGGGACAGAATTTTCGGAACGTATTTAGAATTTGACAGAGAAAAAATTGTCTATGGAGTAGATACTTTCCCTGATGAAGTAAAAAATTCATCTTTAAAAGAGTTGTTAAAACAACCTTTTCAAGGATATAGAAAACCTACTGGAGTTGAGGAAGGTTAGAGTTTTGTCAAATTGCTTAAACTTAAATTTTAGGGTTAATTTTTAAAAAAAAATTAAGAAATCTTTTAACTATTTTGTTAAGAGGAGATATTTTATTGTTTTTAAGAATCAATTCTATTGATTTATCATCAACATAAACTTGTTGAAGAATTTCTCTAACTTTTTTTTCATCATTACGTTTTAAAGCTTTTTTAAAATTGTTCAAATTTCCAGAAAAGTACAATCTTTCGTTAGTGGTCATACCTTTAAAATCATTTCTACTCATAAATCAAATACTTCTCACGAACAATCTTAAACTTCTCCAATCCATTAACCCAACTTGCTCTAATTTCTTCAGCAGACAAACCTTGTTCTAATTGTTTTTGAAGTTTTTTTGTTCCTGCGTGAATTGTAAAAGTTTCTCCAAAGAATTTTTCTGTTTTTGGAGTTTGTTTATAAGCATCCATTAAAAAAGACAAGTCAATTTTTGATAAATGTGGAGTTTTACTTAAATCTACTCCATAACATAATTTTCCTTTATGCTTTGGGTATTTTGCACCCTCATTTGCTTGTGGAGAGTATGAAAAACCAGTTTTCTTAAAAAAAGGAGCTCCATATCTTTGAAACTGAAATTCTGTTCCACGACCAGCATTAATTGTTGTTCCTTCGAAAAAACCTAAACTAGGATATAAGTTGATGCTTTTATCATTTGGTAAATTTGGCGAAGGTTTTATGGCTAAAGAATATTTAGAATTATGCGTATAATTATTATTCGGAATTACTTTTAAATCACATTGTATTCCGTTTTTTAGCCATTTTTCTCCATTAATCATTTGTCCATATTCGCCAATGGTCATTCCATAAACAACAGGAACAGGATGTTTACCAACAAAACTAGTGTGTTCCATTTCTAAAATTGGGCCATCTATATAATGTGCGTTTGGATTTGGTCTGTCTAAAATAATAACTGGAATTCCGTTTTCTGCACAAGCTTCCATTACATAATGCAATGAAGAAATATAAGTGTAAAAACGTGCTCCTACATCTTGAATATCAAAAACCATTACATCAATCCCTTCTAATTGTTTTGCAGACGGTTTTTTACTTTTTCCATAAATAGAGATAATTGGTAAACCTGTTTTGGTATCAACACCATCTTTAATCAATTCTGCAGCATCTGCTTTTCCACGAAAACCATGTTCTGGAGAAAATACTTTTGTTACTGTAATTCCGCCATAATTATGCAAATAATCTACTAAATGATGCATTACCTTTTTAGAACCCATAACATTTGGTGCAACTTCCGATCTTTGTAAAACAGACAAAACTGAAGTCTGGTTGGCTACAATACCAACTTTTTTACCTTTAAGTAAATCGAGGTATAAATTGGTTTGTTCTGCGCCAGTTTTAATTTCTAATGTCTCGTTTTTTGAACTTTGAATTTCCATTTTTGAATCTTGAACCTTTTTCTGGGCACAAGAAATCAGCTGAAAATTCAACAATAGAAATAAGAATAAATATGTACTTTTGAGGTGAATTAATTTTATCATCAATTTGAATTACGAGTTATTTATTGCAAAACGCATTATCGCTGGCAAAAAGTATAAAAATAGCATTTCATCGCCAATAATAAAAATTGCAATCACAGCAATTGCGCTTGGAATTATTATTATGCTCATTGCAGTGGCAACTGCATCTGGTTTGCAAACCAAAATTCGCGATAAAATGGCTGGTTTTAAAGGTCATGTTCAAATTGTGAATTATGATAATAACAATTCAGATGTCTCTACAACGCCTATAAATATTGAACAAGATTTTTATCCTGAATTTAAGAATATACAAGGTGTAAAAAATGTACAAATTTTTGCAAATAAAGGTGGAATTTTAAGAACAGAAACCGATTTTGAAGGTGTAATTTTTAAAGGAGTTTCCTCTGATTACGATTGGTCTTTGTTTAAAGAATACTTGGTAGAAGGGAAGTTACCCGATTTTAATCAAGATAGAACAAGAGATGTTTTATTGTCTGAAACTATTATAAATCGTTTACAATTAAAGTTAAACGACACCATTTTAGCTACTTTTTTAAAAACTGCAACTAGCAAATTACCATCTAATAAAAAATATATAATTACTGGAATTTATAATTCCGGTTTTGCACAGTTTGATAAAAATATGATGATTGGTGACATTAGAGAAGTGCAAAAACTGAATAAATGGACAGAAAATCAAGTTGGTGGTTTTGAAGTTGTTTTAGATAATTTTGATGATATTGCTGAAAAAGGCGAGGAGATTTACAGCGAAATTGGTGCAACTTTAAACAGTAAAACTATTTTAGATTTGTACCCAACAGTGTTCGATTGGATTAAATTATTCGACAACAATGTTTGGTTTATAATCGCAATTATGATTTTAATTGCCGGAATAAACATGATAACTGCGCTGCTCGTTTTAATTTTAGAACGCGTGCAAATGATTGGTATTTTAAAAGCCTTGGGAAGCCACAATTCCAGCATTAGAAAAATATTTTTGTACAATGCTTCTTACCTTATTTTAAAAGGACTTTTCTGGGGGAATATTATTGGGTTATCCATTATTGGGTTTCAGTATTTTTTCGAGATAATTACCTTAAATCCAGAAACGTATTATGTCGCTGTAATGCCAGTTCATATTACTATTGGCGCAATTTTAGCATTAAATATTGGCACGCTTATTTTGTGTTTTTTAATGTTGATTATTCCTTCTTATATTATCACGAAAATAAATCCTTCGAAGTCCATTAAGTTTGCTTAATTTTTGGGCGTTCCCTAAAGGTCGCGCTTTCCATTATATCTTTTTTTCGTATTTCAAAAAAGGATGCCATTGCAATCGCTAACGCAGACAATCTAATAACTTTTGGCATGGAAATTAGCCAATAGACATTTTGCGTTAGCGATTGAATGGCGTGTTTGAGCTCTTTAACACTTCATAAAAAGTGTTAAAAGCGAGTAATGAAAGCGCGACCTTTAGGGAACGCCCAAAAAATGATTTACCTTTGTATTTGAAATTTACGACATGAAATACGCAAAAAATATATTAGAAACCATTGGAAACACGCCTTTGGTTCAATTAAATTCGGTAACAAAAGAGGTAGATGCTTTGGTTTTAGCGAAAGTAGAAACGTTTAACCCAGGAAACTCTGTAAAAGACAGAATGGCTTTAAAAATGATTGAAGACGCAGAAGCTGATGGACGTTTACAACCTGGAGGAACTATTATAGAAGGAACTTCTGGAAACACAGGAATGGGTTTGGCTTTGGCTGCAATTGTAAAAGGTTACAAATGTATTTTTGTAATATCTGACAAGCAATCGAAAGAAAAAATGGACATTTTACGTGCTGTGGGTGCAGAAGTAATCGTGTGTCCAACAAACGTAGAACCAGATGATCCAAGATCTTATTATTCTGTTTCTAAACGTTTGGGAGCAGAAACGCCTAATTCTTGGTATGTGAATCAGTATGACAACCCAAGTAACGCAATTGCACATTATGAGCAAACTGCGCCAGAAATTTGGGAGCAAACGGATGGGAAAATCACTCATTTTGTAGTTGGAGTAGGAACTGGAGGAACAGTTTCTGGTGTTGCTAAATACTTGAAAGAGAAAAATCCAGATATTAAAATTTGGGGAGTAGATACCTATGGTTCTGTTTTTAAAAAATACCATGAAACTGGTATTTTCGACGAGAATGAAATTTATCCATACATAACAGAAGGAATTGGAGAAGATATTTTGCCAAAAAATGTCGATTTTTCTTTAATAGACGGTTTTACAAAAGTAACGGATAAAGATGCTGCTGTTTACACTAGAAAAATTGCCAAAGAAGAAGGAATTTTTGTGGGAAATTCTGCAGGTTCTGCCATCAAAGGATTGTTGCAATTGAAACATCATTTTACAAAAGACGATGTTGTGGTTGTGTTGTTTCACGATCATGGAAGTAGATATGTGGGTAAAATGTTTAATGACGATTGGATGCGTGACAGAGGCTTCTTGGAAGAGGACATTAAAACTGCTGCAGATTTAATTAAAAACCATGATAATGAACCTTTAGTTGCTGCGCAAACAGAAGAATTGGTTTCGCATGCAATTGAAAGAATGCGTGATTATAAAATATCGCAGATTCCTGTAAAAGATATCAATGGTTTTGTAGGTTCTATAGATGAGTCTGTTTTGTTGCATAATTTTATTGCTGATAAAAATATTGCAGATAAACCTATAAAAGATATTATGGGAAAACCTTATCCAATTGTAAAAAAATCTGCAAAATTAGAAGATATTTCTAAATTAATTACAAAAGAAAATAATGCTGTTTTGGTGGATTTAGAAAATGGGAATCATCATATTATTACAAAGTACGATATTATTAGTGCGATGTAAGTATAGCTGATAATTGAAAATAAATTAAAATCAAAAAACCATCTCAAGCGAGATGGTTTTTTTAAATCAACTAATTCAAATAATTTACACAATGAAAGAGGTTTACTACGTCTCTTCAAATTATACTTTGCAATCTGTGTGCCAAAAACTATTTGAAAATATATTTTTTGTTTTTTTTAACATTATTAAATGGCATGTTTATGCGCTTTGTAAGAAGAACGCACTAAAGCACCACTTTCTACATACATAAAGCCCATTTCTAAACCTAATGTTTCGTATTTCTTAAATTGTTCTGGAGTTATAAATTCTTTTACAGGTAAATGCAGTTTACTTGGTTGTAAATACTGACCAATCGTAATAACATCGCAATTTACTGCGCGTAAATCTTTCATTGTTTGTATTACTTCTTCTTCAGTTTCGCCTAGACCTAACATTAAACCAGTTTTGGTTCTCATTCCGTTTTCTTTAAGGTATTTTAAAACACCTAAACTTCTATCGTATTTTGCTTGAATTCTAACTTCACGAGTCAATCTTCTAACAGTTTCCATATTATGAGAAACTACTTCTGGATGCACTTCTATAATTCTGTCTATTTGTTTTGTATTTCCTTGAAAATCTGGAATTAGAGTCTCTAGAGTTGTATTTGGGTTAGCTCTACGAATTGCATCTACAGTTTCTGCCCAAATAATAGAACCACCATCTTTTAAATCGTCTCTATCTACAGAAGTAATTACAGCATGTTTAATGCTCATAATTTTAATTGAACGCGCCACTTTTTCTGGCTCATCCCATTCTACAGTTTCTGGTCTACCTGTTTTTACACCACAAAAACCACAAGAACGCGTACAAATGTTTCCAAGAATCATAAATGTTGCAGTTCCTTCTCCCCAACATTCGCCCATGTTTGGGCAACTTCCACTTGTACAAATAGTGTTTAAACTATACTTGTCAACTAAACCTCTTAGTTCCGTATATTTTTTACCAACAGGTAATTTTACACGTAACCATTTAGGTTTTTTGGTTCTTTCAGGAAGGATTACAGAGTCTACAGCCATTTTCGTTCTTTATTAGAATGCAAATTTACAAAGAAAAGATTTAAATATTCGTTAAAAACCAAATACTAAATCCGACTAAAAAAACAATTCCAACAATACTTAAAATTCTTAAAAAGATTCCTGGTTGATGTTCTTTTGGAGTATGCTTTCCTGTTATTAAAATATAATTGAAAATAGCATAAAAAGGAGCTGTTAAAAAAGATAAAATAGTCGCAACTTTTATCAAGATTCCCATATTGTCCATAAAGTATTTCAAAATTAAAAAAGTACCAGCAAAAAGGAAGATGATCCAAAACCAATAACCATATTTTAATTCTTTATTGAATAACAGTTTTGTTGTTCTATTCATTGCTCTTGGAGAAGCATCTAATGTTGTAATTGTAGTACTAAACATGGTTGTAAAGGCAGCAATTGCAATAAAAATATAAGAAAATTCACCTAAATTCTTAGTGTACAATTTTATTAATTGCGATGCAAAAACGCCACCTTTATTAGAGAATGTTTCACCAGATTTATACATTACTAAAGCACCTAAAAGAACAAAGCAAATCCCTAAAAAGAGTGTTCCTATATAGCCAATATTAAAATCGAAAATTGCATCTTTTGGTTTTGTTTTTATAACAGTTGTTTTGTCTTTTTCTACAGACCAAATAGAATGCCAAATGGAAACATCTAAAGGAGCTGGCATCCAACCTAAAAATGCTATTAAAAAAGTAATTTCCACAGTTCCTGAAGGTAGAATTTGTGTAACATCAAAAGCATCTTTGGTGCTAAACAGTGCCATTAAAACTGCGATTATTGTACTAATTGTTAAGATAACAATAATATATTTCATTAAATTATCTAACAATTTGTATTTCCCGACAACCAAAAAAATCAAACTAACAAATAGTAGAATTGTAGACCATAAAACCAAATCATTTGTAATACCAAATAATTGTGAAGCCAAACCTGCAGTTACAATTGTTACAGCAGCTTGTATAGTAAACATGGTAGCAAAATTAATAATGTAATAAGCGATTAACACGCCTTTTCCTAGTTTTCTGTAACCATCTAACAAAGTTTCTCCTGTTGCTGCTGCATAACGTGGACCAAATTGAAAAAATGGATATTTAAAAAGATGTACCAATAACAAAGCCCACAACAACCCAAAACCAAATTCTGCGCCTGCTTTTGTAGATTGTACCAAATGAGAAACTCCAATTGCTGCACCTGCAAATAATAAACCCGGTCCTATTGATTGTAAAAAGGATTTTTTCATCATTAAGACTCCTTAATTATCTCTGCCAATAATTTTTTAGCACGTAAAAGTTTTACTTTTACATTATTCATTGGTTCGTTAATATGTTCAGAAATTTCTTTGTAACTCAATTCTTGAAAGTAGCGTAACTGAATAACTTCTTGGTATTTAGGTTTTAATTGTTTAATATCTCTCAACAATTTTGCTAAATTTTGTTCTCGAATAATTTTGTCTTCTGGAGTTGGGTTTTCATCAACCACCAAATAAATTTTGTCTTCTTGTTCTTTGGTTGTTTCAACAGAAATAGAACTGTTTTTCTTTCGAAGTAAATCTATATGAACATTTTTAGAAATGGTAATTAACCAAGTTTTAAAAACATAGGTGTCATTAAAAGTATTTATTTTATCAAACGCTTTAGAAAAAGTCTGAATCGTAATATCTTCAGCATCATTCTCGCTATTTGTACGTTTTAATTGATAATTATAAACATCTCCCCAAAAAGAATTCAACAAAAAAAGAAAAGCAGATTGGCTACCGTTTTTTGCTTTCGAGATATTTATATCAAGTTTTTTATTGTCTATTTCCAATGATTGGGTTTTGAAATCAAATTAGTGATAAATATACTAAATTGAAACAATAACAAGCCAATTTCTAAAAAAGGTAGTAAAAAGATAATTTGTGGTTCTTTTAATTTTTTTGCTGAAAAGCCAATAACTAAAAACTGAATTAGATAATAACCCAACACAATCGATAGTATAATTTCCCAAGGATAAAAGAAAAATAGGGCAGTTGCCAAAACAAAAAATAATACTTTAGAAATAAAGAATAAGGCTAAAAAGAATTTGTGTTGAAGTTTATAATGATTCGCTGTTGAAATATGTCTTCTTTTTTGACGAAACCATTCTTTAAAAGATTTGGGAGCCTTCGAAATTGTAAAACTATTTTTTGAAGTACAAATAATTGTATTCTCTTTATTTGCTGCATCTTTAATAAATAAATCGTCATCACCAGATCTAATATGCATATGGTTTATAAAACCTTTAACATTAAAAAACTCCTCTTTCTTATAAGCTAAATTTCTACCAACTGCCATATAAGGAGAACCCAGTTTTGCATAACTAAAATACTGTATTGCAGTTAACAAAGTTTCAAAACGGACAAATAAATTCACTAAAAATTTTTCTTTCTTATATTTACCATAACCCAAAATAATAGATTTTTCTTGAGAGAAATTTTTACTCATTTCAGCAATCCAATTTTTAGAAATAGGTTTACAATCGGCGTCTGTAAATAATAAATGTTCGTTTTTTGCAGCTTTTATTCCTAAAGTAAGTGCGTATTTTTTATTCCCCCAAAAAGCTTCAATATTTTCTACATTAATAATTTTAATGTTCGAATTTTGGGATTGAAAAGCTTCCATAATTTCTAAAGTTTCGTCTGAAGAAGCATCGTTTATTAGAACAATTTCAAAATCTGAATAATTTTGTTCAATAATGTAGGGAAGAAATTTTTGTAAGTTTTCAGCTTCGTTTTTAGCACAAATAATTACAGAAATAGGAATTTCTTTCACTAATTTTTTTTTCTGTTTTTTATCAGTAAAAAGAAATGAGGTAAAAGCAAGATAATAAATAATTTGTATGCCTGCAAAAACTACAAATGCGTAGAAAAGTACAGTTAAAATCATGAAAAGGATAGGAAATTAATTGTGTTGTGGTTCGTTACAATCTGCATATTGTTCTGGAGTTTTTCCACAAAAACCACAATTCTCACCTTCTGTATTTATCATTGGGTTTTGGCTTGCACAAGTTCCTGCAAATTTACCATCTTTTTTTGCCCAAATCTTAATAGCGATTCCTGCAACACCAAGGCCTAATAATACTAAAGTAATAAGTAACAGTTTCATAAGTAATAATTGTAATACAAAGATACATATTCTAATTGTACTCTAAAAAATATGAACGTTATTTTTAAATGTGACTTTTATTATATTTATGGTTCATATTTATAATCAATTAATTAAACACTTTATAACATTATGAAAAAATATTTCGCCGAATTATTCGGAACCTTTTGGTTAGTATTTGGAGGATGTGGTAGCGCCATTTTTGCTGCTGGTTATCCTGAATTAGGAATCGGATTTGTGGGAGTTTCTCTTGCTTTTGGTTTAACAGTTTTAACTATGGCTTATGCTGTTGGGCACGTTTCTGGAGCACATTTTAATCCCGCAGTTTCTATTGGACTTTGGGCTGGTGGGAAATTTGAAGCAAAGGAATTAATTCCATACATTATTTCGCAATTAGCTGGGGCAATATTAGCGGCAAGTGCATTGTATTTTATTGTTTCTGGTAAAGCAGATTTTGAATCTATTGGAGGTTTTGCGGCAAATGGTTATGGCGAGTTATCACCGGGAAAGTATTCTATGCAATCTGCATTTTTAGCAGAATTCCTTTTAACAATGTTCTTTTTGCTAATTATTTTAGGAAGTACGTACCCAAAAGCACCTAAAGGTTTTGCAGGAATCGCAATTGGTTTAGCGTTAACTTTAATTCATTTAATTAGTATTCCAATTACAAATACTTCAGTAAATCCTGCTCGTTCTATGAGTCAGGCAATTTTTGCAGGCGGAGAATATTTAACACAATCTTGGTTGTTTTGGTTAGCGCCTATTGCTGGAGCTATAGTTGCAGGTTTAATTCATAAAGCGTTATTTAGTAAAGACTAAACGATATTTTAATATATGGTAAAACCAGATATACTTTTGTTTATCTGGTTTTTTTGTATGTTTACTTTTTTAGAAACTAATTTGGAAGAACAAGATTTTATAAAGCTACTTATTAATGGCAATCAAACTGCATTTAGTCAACTTATTGACGAATTTCAGCAGAAGGTTTTTGGCACTTGTATTTCTTTTGTACCCAATAAAGAAGATGCAGAAGATATTGTACAAGAAGTTTTTCTAGAAGTTTTTAAATCGATTTCTAAATTTAAAGGAGATTCTAAATTATCTACTTGGATTTATAAAATTGCCACCAATAAATGTTTGGAATTTATCAGAAAGAAGAATTCCAAAAAACGTTTTGCTTTTATGCAAACTATTTTAGGAAATGAAATTCCTGTAGATAAAACCAGCTATTTTACAGAAATTAATCATCCAGGAATTATTTTAGAGAATAAAGAAAAATCTGATATTATTTTTAAAGTGATAAATACGTTGCCAGAAAACCAAAGAGTTGTTTTTACTTTGGCAAAAATAGATGGTAAAAGCTATCAAGAAATTGTTGAAATTACAGGTAAAAGTTTATCATCTGTAGAATCTATAATGTTTAGAGCAAAGAAAACATTACAAGAAAAATTAGAAAATTTTTATAAATCAGAAAATTAGTGCAAGTTTTTTAAAAGACTTGCATCTAAATACATATGTTAGTTCGTAAAATTAAATTAAATGGAAAATAAAGAACACATAAAAAAGAAGGTTGAAGATACATTTAATGTTTTAGAAGACATCAATAAGGTAGAAGTAAACCCTTTTTTGAAACATAAAATATTACAAAAGTTAAATAATGTTGAAGAAAAGAAAATAGCAATTAATTGGTTTACGCCACAATTACAATTGGCAGCTTTTGTAATTGTATTGCTTATGAATACAAGTGCAATTTATTATGCTTTTAATAGTACTGAAGTAACAACAACTTCCGATATTAATAGTTTTGCGCAAGAATATTCTTTACAAGAAACGTCTAATTCACTTTTAAATTAAAAGAAATGAAAACAAAATTACTACCAATTCTTTTAGGTCTTTTACTAATTATGAATGGAGTTTTAATCTTTCTATTGATTAAGAAACCGCATGAAAACAGAAGACCAAATCCTAATAGAACTTTTTTAACGGAACAATTACAGTTTTCGAAAAATCAGAAAGAAGAATTTAGAAGTTTAGATAAAACACATAGAGGTTTTATGCAAGAAATAGATAGAGAAATAAGACAAGAAAAAGATGAATTATTTAGTTCTTATTCTGATAAAAATATAAATCCAGAAAAAAACATTATTAAAATAGGAACTTTAGAAGCTAAAAAGGAAGCAGAAATACATCGTTTTTTCTCTGCTGTTAGAAAATTATGCAAAGAAGATCAAGTAGATATGTTCGATAAAATTATTAAACAAGCATTAAAAGGAGGAGAAAGAAGACAGCCAAATGATGGTAGAATGCCTCCACCAAGAGATGGAAAAGGTCATCCACCAAGATAATTTTAATATTTAAAACTCATTAAAAAATAACCTTATTTCTTCACAGAAATAGGGTTTTTTGTTAAAGTAAAGTTAAAGGAGATTTTATGAAACAAGTTTTTTTAAAAGCTTGCATCTAAACTCTTATAAACTAAAAAACAATTTTAAAAAATAAATTATTTATGAAACGTAACACAATTATTTTAGGAGCATTAATAGTTGTATCAAGTATAATTATTTCTTGCAAATCATCAGAAGAAACTTCAAAAGGAAAAAGAGGCGGAGAAAGAAAAAGTATCTCTGCAATCTTTTCAGAAATGGACGCAAATAAGGATGGAAAATTATCTAAAAACGAAGCAAAAGGACCTTTAGCTAAAGATTTCTCTAAAATTGACACTAATAATGATGGTTTCATTTCTAAAGAAGAATTAGAAAATGCACCAAAACCAGAAAGAAATAGAAGACCAAGAAACTAAAAATAGATGTATCAACTAAAAATAAACACAATGAAAAATTTAAAAAAAATATTATTTTCAACATTCATAATACTAATTATATTTTCATGTTCTAAAGATGAAGTTACTGATGAAGTAATAGAAGATGAAGAAGTAATTGTAATTGACGACACAGATTTCGAAGCAACAGATTGGACAACAGAAACGCATAGTAAGGATGCTGATCCTAATTTCGATGAAGTTTTCGAAGACAATGCAGTAAAAAGGTTAGATTTAGTAATTACTGCAGCTCGTTGGCAAAGTATGTTAGATGATATGACTGCAACTTATGGATCTTTTGGTTCTGGTGGAGGACAAGGAGGATTAGTAGATTCTGATGAAAACCCAATTTTTGTTCCTGGAGAAGTTTATTATAATGGAAAACAGTGGTACAGAGTTGGTTTGCGTTTTAAAGGAAACTCAAGTCTACAATCGAGTTGGAAAAGTGGAATTTTAAAATTATCATTCAAATTAGATTTCGACGAATTTGAAGATGATTATCCGCAAATTAAAAATCAGCGTTTTTACGGATTTAAGAAATTAAGTTTAAAAAATAACTATGAAGATAGTTCTATGTTAAGAGAAAAAGTAGCTACAGATGTATTTAGAAATGCAGGTTTAGCCGCTTCTCACACTGCTTTTTATACAGTTTATGTAGATCATGGAGATGGACCAAAATATTTCGGATTATATACTTTAGTGGAAGAAGTAGATGATACTGTTATAGACACACAATTTTCTGATGATAATGGAAATTTATACAAGCCAGATGGAGATGCCGCAAGTTTTGCAGCAGGAACTTTCAATGAAAGTGAATATGAAAAGAAAACAAATGAAGATGAAGCAGATTTTATGGATGTTTCTAATTTGTTATCGGTTTTACATGATGGTACAAGAACTACAGACACTGCAACATGGCGAACAAATTTAGAAGAAGTTTTAGATACAGATGTTTTTCTAAAATATTTAGCTGTAAATACAGTTATACAAAATTGGGATACTTATGGAAGAATGACACATAATTATTTCTTGTATAATAACCCTGATACCAATAAATTAACTTGGATTCCTTGGGATAATAATGAAGCGCTACAAACAGGTAAACAAGGAGGTTCTCATGCTTTAAATTTCTCTGGATTAAATGCAAGTCAGTGGCCATTAATTGGTTATTTGTACCAAGATGAAGTTTACAAAGAAAAATATGATGCCTACGTAAAAGAAACAATTGAAGGCGCATTTAATGAAACTACAATACAATCTTTATATACTTCTTATGCAGCATTAATTGAATCTGCTGCAACATCAGAAGTTGCTGGTTATACATTTTTAAGAAATAGTTCAGACTTTCAAACGGCTGTAAATCAGTTAAAGTCTCATGTTTCGTCAAGAAAAACAGCAGCAGAAGATTATTTAAAATAAAATTTGAATTTGGTTAGTTGATTGAAAGCTTCGTGAGAAATTGCGGAGCTTTTTTAAAAAAAATAAAACCAGCGCAAGTTTTTTTTACTTATTGCATCTAAATTAATAACAAACATAATTTAACTTATAATGAAAAAATCAATTTTAAAATTATCACTACTAACTTTATTATTTATAACAATTACAGTAGGCTGTAGTTCATCTTCAAGTGTTGAAGAGGAAGTAATTGTTACAGGAACTTTACATGAAGCTTTTGCAGATTTTAATTCAAATGCCGTAGAAATTTATTTAGACGGAAATGATGTTGTAATAGAAACTACAGGTTTGCCAAATCATGAAACTGTGTATTGGGGTTCTGGAAATAGTTTATATAGAGATGAACCAAATGTGGCTTTAACTCCAACAGAAATAAATGATAATAATAACGCCACAACAATTCGTGTAGATGCCACTCCAGATTTAACAGGCGCTACAGTTTCCACTCAATTAAATACAATTGGTATTGCTGTAAGTGGTGCTTCAATTTTTAATGACCAAGAAGGAAATGGAGCTTTAGATCAAGCTGCTGCAAGTTTAGATTGGACAGGAGCTCATATTGGTCCAGGAGTTTACCATTATCATTTAGAACCAAAAGCGTTTACAAATGACGATGATAATTTAGTTGGTATTCTTTTAGACGGTGTTTTTATTTATGGAAGAAAATGTAACTCAACAGGAACCTATCCAACAGATTTAGATAGTTCTGGGGGGCATTCTACAGAAACACAACATAGTGAAGGTAAAGTAGAATATCATTATCATATTAAGAACGAATTATACTCAACTACAGGTTCTTATGTAGTTTTTGAAGGTCCTTATCAAGGTTATTAATGAAAAATCAGCTACTATTTTTCTTATTGATTTCTTCTTTTTTAAGTTGTAAGACACAAGTTGAAAAAGAAGAGATAAATAGTATTTCAGAAATAATAATTGATACTGTTGAAGTCGATAAGAAAGATTTAAAACTAAATCAATTAGAAGGAAAATGGTACTATAAAAATGAACCTTTTAATGGTTTTGCAGTTACTTTTCATAATAATGGAAAGTTGGAAAACAAAATAGGTTATCATAAAGGAAAAAAAGAAGGCATAGCAAAGAAATGGTATAATGATGGTACGTTAAGAATTGAATCTTTTTATCATCAAAATAGAAAAGTAAATACCTATAAAACTTGGTGGTCTAATGGAATTTTACAATCAGAAGCTTTTTATGTGAATGGTTTTGTAGAAGGAATTGAAAGAAAATGGTTTAGAAATGGTCAATTATCTAAAGAAAGAACTTTAGAGAAAGGACAAGAGAAAGGTATGCAAAAAGCATGGCTACAAAACGGAAAGATTTATGTGAATTATGAAGCCAAAAATGGAAGAAAATTTGGCTTACAAAGAGCAAATTTATGTTATCAATTAAAAGATGAAAAAATTGAAGAAGCTAAAAGAAATTAGTTTCATTTTTATAACAGTTTTATTATTTAACTGTAATAATTCTGCAACTAAAAAAGAGAAAGTTACAAGTAGAGTAGATGCTTTGCCTTATTTTAATGAAGCATCTTTTACTCCAAAATGGTTAGATTCTAATAGTAAAGATTTAAAATCATTTCATAAAATTCCAGATTTTAGTTTAACCAACCAAAATGGAGTAACGATTACTCAAAAAACATTTGAAAATAAAATTTATGTAACCGATTTTTTCTTTACAACTTGTCCTGGAATTTGTCCAAAAATGACTTCGAATATGGATTTGGTTCAACAAGAATTTATAAATGATGATGAAGTTTTAATGCTTTCACATTCAGTAACACCAAGTATAGATTCTGTAGCGAAACTAAAAAAATATGCTATAGATAAAAATATTCAAAAGAATTGGCATTTGGTTACAGGTGATAAAAAAGAAATTTACGATTTGGGTAGAGAATCTTATTTTGTAGAAGAAGATTTGGGAGAACCAAAAGGTTTAGATGATTTTTTGCACACAGAGAATTTTATTTTAGTTGATAAAAATAAACACATTAGAGGTATTTATAACGGTTTAAATAAAAATTCTGTAATTCAATTAATTGCAGATATAAAAACTTTAAAAAAGGAATAGAATAAAATGATAAATAGAATTTTAACCATAGCAATCTTTGGTCTTTTATGCACAAGTTGTAAAAGCAACAGTCATTCTCATACACATTCAGAAGAAACAACAAACCACGCTCATAAAAAAGAAGGTTACTTTGGTTCTTACAGTTTAGAAGATAAAAATTTTGGCACAAAAACAATTGTAACAGTTACAGATACTGAAAGAAAAATAGTTACAAATGCCTTACCAAATCATAAAACAGGTGAGTTTCCAAGAAAAGGAAATCCGAATACAATTTCAGCACAAAAAAGAACGTATTTATTACCAGTAAATCCAAAATACACTGGAAAACCAACTTGGGTTAGAGAACCAGGAGTTGCTTTAAATGGCGTGAAATTTGAACCTGGAACTGCGGAAGTTGTAGTTTGTGAAACTGGCGAAAACTACAGAGTAGAAGCTTTTCAAGATATAATAGATTTAGGTTTAGATTTTAACAATGCACATGTGCAACCAACAGGAGCGTATCATTATCATGGAACTCCAACTGAAGTTATTACCAAGTTCGATTCCGGTAAAGATTTGGTTCATATTGGTTTTGCAAACGATGGTTTTCCTATTTATTATTCTAAAAGTAGTGCTTATAAACCGAGTTATAAATTGTTAGACGGAAATCGTGAAGGTGAAGATTGTACTTACACAAATCCGAAGCAAACATTAGATATTTCTGTAGGTGGACATCATGATGGTTCTTATGGTTCAGATTTTGAATATGTTGCTAATTCAGGCGATTTAGATGAATGTAATGGAATTACAGTCGATGGAAAATACATGTACATTGTTACCAATGAATTTCCTTATGTAAGTCGTTGTTTAATGGGAGAAGTTACTCAAGAGGAAAGAAGAGGTGGAGGAGAAAGAAGAGGAGATTTAATGGCGCAAATGGATACAAATAAAGATGGGAAATTATCTAAAAGTGAAATAAAAGGACCTTTAAAAGAACAATTTTCTAAAATTGATTTAAATGCTGATGGTTTTATTTCGAAAGAAGAATTACAAAAAGTAACAAGAACAAATAGAGGAATTAGAAGATAATAAATTGAGTTTGATTTAAATTAAGTAAAAGTCTCGTTAAATATATTTTGATGAGACTTTTTTATGCGATTACATTTACTTCAATTTCCAAAGAAATTTTAAATTTCTCTAAAACTGTTTTTTGAATTTTTTTAGCAAGTGCGTAAATTTCTTCCCCAGAAGCATTTCCATAATTTACTAAAACTAAGGCTTGTTTTTCGTGAACACCAGCATCACCAAAACGTTTTCCTTTAAATCCACTTTGTTCTACCAACCAACCAGCAGGGACTTTAATTTCAGTTTCAGAAACTGTGTAACTTGGTACATTTGGGTTTTGTTTCTGAAGCTCTAAAAATTGTTCTTTAGAAATCACAGGGTTTTTAAAGAAACTACCACTATTTCCAATTTCTTTTGGGTCTGGAAGTTTAGATTTTCTGATGGTGATTACAGCATCAGAAATGTTTTTTAAAGTCGGTTTTGTAATATTTTTTGAAGCTAATTCAGTTTCAATAGCTCCATAAGAAGTATTTAATTGATGCTTTTGTTTTGTCAATTTAAAACTAACCGCAGTTAAAATTACTTTCCCTTTTAATTCATTTTTAAAAATTGAATTTCGATATCCAAATTGGCAATCTTCATTCGAAAAAGTAACTCGTTTACCAGTTTCAATTTCAATCGCTTCAACTTTGGTAATTGTATCTTTTACTTCAACTCCATAAGCACCAATATTCTGAATAGGACAAGTACCAACATTACCAGGAATTAAAGATAAATTCTCGATTCCGCCATAATTTTCAGCAATACAAAAAAGGACAAAATCGTGCCAGTTTTCACCAGCATTTACAGTAATATAGACAAAATTATCATCTTCATTATCAATAGAAATCCCTTTCATATCAATATGAACAACCAACTTTTCAATATCTTTTGTCAATAACATATTACTTCCGCCAGAAATTAAGAAAAGGTTTTTTTCAACTTTTAACAATTGCTGTAAATCGTAATAAGAAGTAATAGAAACAAAACGTTTGGCATTTGTAGAAATACCAAACGTGTTGTAATTTTTAAGCGATATGTTTTGTTGAATTTTCAACTAATTAGGATATTGTTTTAAAGCTTCTGCTAAAATTTCAACTGAACGTTTTAAATCGTTTTCATTTAAAACATACGCCATTCTAATTTGGTTTTTTCCTTCACCAGGAGTAGAATAAAATCCACTTGCAGGAGCAACCATAACTGTTTCGTTATTCAAATTAAAATCTTCTAATAACCATTGTGCAAAAGCATCAGAATCTTTAACGGGTAATTCTGCTACACAATAAAAAGCACCTTTTGGGTTGGCAACTTTTACGCCGTCAATTTTTTTCAATTCAGCAATTAATGTATTTCTTCGAGAAACATATTCCTCGATAACATCGTCGAAATAAGATTGTGGTGTGTCTAAAGCTGCTTCACTTGCAATTAATGCATACGTTGGTGGACTTAAACGTGCTTGTGCAAATTTAATAGCCGTTTTTACAAAAGTTACATTTTTAGAAACAATACAACCAATTCTTGCACCACACATACTGTAACGTTTAGAAACAGAATCGATAACAATTGCATGTTGGTCTAAACCTTCTAAAGATAAAACGGAAGTATGTTTTAAGCCATCGTAAGCAAATTCTCTATACACTTCATCAGCAATTAAATAAAGGTCGTGTTTTAAAACAATCTTTTTTAATTTTTCGATTTCCTCTTCAGAATATAAATATCCTGTTGGGTTTCCTGGATTACAAATTAAAATTGCTTTGGTTTTATTGGTAATTAACTTTTCGAAATCTTCAATTTTTGGTAAGGCAAAATTATCTTCAATTTTAGAAATTACAGGAACTACTGTTACACCAGAAGCTGTAGAAAAACCATTATAGTTTGCATAAAATGGTTCCGGAATAATAATTTCGTCTCCTGGATCTGTAATACTTCCAATCGTGAAAAGTAATGCTTCAGAACCACCAGTAGTTACAATAATATTATCTGCAGTTACTGGAATGTTATTATTAACATAATACCTCGCTAATTTGGTTCTGTATTCTTCCGAACCTTCAGAACGTGCATATGAAAGTGTTTCTATGGTATTGTTTTTAACAGCATCTAAAGCTACTTGTGGTGTTTTAATATCTGGCTGACCAATATTTAAATGAAAAACTTTTACTCCTCTTTTTTTAGCATCTTCTGCATATGGCACCAATTTTCTAATTGGTGACTCTGGCATTTGTATTCCTTTTTTAGATATTGATGGCATATTATTTTTTTTCAAAATTTAACTATGCAAATTTGCAAAAATAATTCCACATCTTTAAATTTTATAAGGATTCTTTAAAGGTTAAAATTTTCCTAAATAAGAAGTAAAACCTAATCTTAATTTGTATCTTCAAATTATAAAACATTTTTTTTGAAAAAAACTATTCTCTTTTTTATTTTACTTTTTTTTATTCAAATTGCAAATGCGCAATCTGAATTTAAAATTTTTGGTTCAGATAGCAACCACGAGCAAATTAGTTTTAAACTCATAAATAATTTAATTGTAATTCCTATTGAAATAAATGGAGATAAACTTTCATTTATATTAGATACAGGTGTTAATAAAACCATCCTTTTTAATTTAACTAAAAATGATAGTGTTGGACTTTTAAATACAAAAAAAGTGAGTTTACGCGGTTTGGGAAAAGGAAAAGCTGTAGATGCTTTATTATCTAGGAACAACACTTTTAAAATTAAAAATATTGTTAGCAGCAATGAATCTCTATATGTTATTTTAAAAGATTATTTTGATTTATCTAGCAAAATGGGAACAACTATTCATGGAATTATTGGGTATAGCCTATTAAAAGATTTTGTCGTTAGAATAAATTATAAGACCAAGAAAATTGATTTTTATAATCCAGATACCTATACGTATTCTAAATGTAGAAAATGTGAAACGATTCCGCTATTGTTTTATAGAAAAAAACCATTTGTAAATGCAATGGTTCAATTAGATACAATTGGCAATAAAATGACAGAAGTTAAAATGCTAATTGATTCTGGTGGTAGTGATGCTTTGTGGTTATTTGAAAATTCTAAAGAAAATATAAAAACACCAAAACGTTTTTTTAATGATATATTAGGTGAAGGTTTAAGTGGAACAATTTTTGGAAATAGAAGCAGAATACCTCAATTCAAAATAGGAGAATTCGAAATTGAAAATCCTACAGTTTCTTTTTTAGATTCAGCATCTACACACAATGCAAGAAAATTTAAACAACGCAATGGTAGTATTGGAGGTAATATTTTAAAAAGGTTTAAAGTTTGGATAGATTACCCAAATAAAAAACTTGTACTAAAAAAGAATGGTTCTTTTAAAAATGGATTTAATTATAACATGAGTGGTTTGGATGTTGTTTATCACGGTAGACAGCTTGTTAAAGAAAAAGTGTCTCAAGTATTTAAAACACCTTATGACAGAAGCACAAGTGATAGAAATTCTGTTTCCTTTGTTACTAGATATACTTTTAACTTTAAACCTGCCTATATAATTAGAAAAGTATTACAAAACTCTGCTGCAGACAAAGTTGGTTTAATGCAAGGAGATATTATTTTAAGTCTTAATGGGAAACCTTCCCATGAATTTACTTTAAATGATATTATTAATAGGTTTCAAGAAAAAGACAGAAAGAAAATTAGAATTACTGTTAGAAGAAATGGCGAAAAAATAAAATTTGAATTTCGTTTAGAAAAGAAAATCTAATTATCTTCAGAAAGTAAACTTTTTTCTTTTGCAAGAAAAATTTCTTTGGAAACAAAACCTTTAATTTTTAGAGCTTTTGTAGATGTTTTAGCATTTGAGAAAATAGTAATTTGTTTAGAAAAACCTCCTGGTCTTTTTGTATCGTAAGAAACTTTTATTTCTCCTTTTTCTCCAGGCATAATTGGTTGTTCTGGTTTTTTTGGAACTGTACAACCACAAGAAGATTGAATGTTTTTTATAATTAACGGAGCATCACCAATATTTGTAAAAACAAAAATACGCTCGCCATTAGAGCCTTTAGCTATTTTGCCATAATCGATTGTTTCTTTTTCGAATTTAAATTCTTGAGAATTAATTGAAAATGTAATAAAAAGTGCGATTACTAAAGTTCCGAATGTTTTCATAACTAAAATTTTATAGTGTAAAATTAAGACTAATAATTTGTTTTAAAAAATCAACTACTAATTTTCTCTTCATAATAGATAATTGTATTTTTGCCAACTATATATCAAAAATTATTCCAAAGTATGACAATTCCATCTAAATATGATGCAAGCCAAGTAGAAGACAAATGGTACGATTACTGGATGAAAAATAATTATTTTCATTCAACGCCAGATGAAAGAGAGCCTTACACCATTGTAATTCCGCCACCAAACGTAACTGGAGTTTTACATATGGGACACATGTTGAATAATACCATTCAAGATGTGTTAATTAGACGTGCACGTTTATTAGGTAAAAATGCTTGTTGGGTTCCTGGAACAGATCATGCATCTATTGCAACAGAAGCAAAAGTAGTTGCCAAATTAAAAGAGCAAGGAATTAGCAAAAGCGATTTAACAAGAGAAGAGTTTTTGCAACATGCTTTCGATTGGAAAGATGAATATGGAGGAATCATTTTAGATCAATTAAAAAAGTTAGGTGCCTCTTGCGACTGGGAAAGAACTGCTTTTACAATGGATCCAGAAATGTCTGAATCTGTAATTAAAGTTTTTGTCGATTTATACAACAAAGGCTTAATTTATAGAGGTTACAGAATGGTAAACTGGGATCCTGAAGCAAAAACAACACTTTCAGATGAAGAAGTAATTCACGAAGAAAGACAAGGAAACTTGTACTATTTAGAATATAAAATTGAAGGTTCAGACGATACTTTAACAATTGCTACAACAAGACCAGAAACTATTTTTGGAGATACGGCAATTTGTATCAACCCAAATGACGAGCGTTTTACACATTTAAAAGGAAAGAAAGCAATTGTACCTTTATGTGGTAGAATTATTCCAATAATTGAAGATGAATATGTAGATGTAGAGTTTGGTACAGGTTGTTTAAAAGTAACGCCTGCGCATGATGAAAATGATAAAAATTTAGGAGATAAGCATAAATTAGAAGTAATAGATATTTTTAATGATGATGCTTCTTTAAATTCATTCGGATTACATTATCAAGGAAAAGACAGATTTGTAGTAAGAAAAGAAATATCAAAAGAATTAGAAGAAAAAGGCTTTTTAGTGAAGACTGAAGTTCATACCAATAAAGTAGGAACATCAGAAAGAACAAAGGCAGTTATAGAACCAAGATTATCCGATCAATGGTTTTTAAAGATGAAAGATCTTGCACAACCAGCAATTGATGCTGTTTTAGGAGAAGATGCTGAAATCAATTTATATCCAAAAAAGTTCGAAAACACATACCGTCATTGGATGGAAAATGTGCGTGATTGGAATATTTCTCGTCAACTTTGGTGGGGACAACAAATTCCTGCATATTTTTATGGAGATGGAAAAGAAGATTTTGTTGTTGCAGAAAATAGAGAAGAAGCTTTTAAATTAGTTCAAGAAAAATTTGCAACCACTTCTAAAATTGTAGAAATCAAGATAGAAGATTTAAGACAAGATGAAGATGCATTAGATACTTGGTTTTCTTCTTGGTTATGGCCAATGTCTGTTTTCGACGGAATTAGAAATCCAGAAAACGAAGAAATTAAATACTATTATCCAACAAACGATTTAGTTACAGGACCAGATATTTTATTTTTCTGGGTGGCAAGAATGATTGTTGCAGGATATGAATATAAAGATGAAAAACCTTTTAATAATGTGTATTTAACTGGTTTAGTTAGAGATAAACAAAGACGTAAAATGTCTAAATCTTTAGGTAATTCGCCAGATGCACTAGGTTTAATTAAAGATTATGGAGCAGATGGAGTAAGAGTTGGGTTGTTGTTAAGTTCTGCAGCTGGAAACGATTTAATGTTCGACGAAGATTTATGTCAGCAAGGAAAAGGATTTGCTAACAAAATTTGGAATGCTTTCCGTTTGATAAAAGGTTGGGAAGTAGATGCAAGTTTGCCACAACCAGAAACTTCTAAAATAGGTTTAGAATGGTATGAAGCGAAGTTTCAAAAAGCGTTAGCAGAAATTGAAGATCATTTTTCTAAATATAGATTATCAGACGCTTTAATGGCAATTTATAAATTGATAAATGACGATTTTTCTTCTTGGTTATTAGAGATTGTAAAACCAGCATATCAACAACCAATAGATAAAACAACGTTTGATGCAATTATTGAAGTTTTAGAAAATAACTTGAAAGTATTGCACCCATTTATGCCATTTTTAACAGAAGAAATTTGGCAATATATTGCAGATAGATCTACAGAAGAAGCGTTAATAATTGCAAAATATCCAACAATTAAAGATTTTAATGAGGATATTATTACAGATTTTGAATTTGCAACAGATGTAGTTTCTGGAATTAGAACCATTAGAAAAGATAAAAATATTTCTTTTAAAGATGCTGTTGAATTATTTGTAATAGATAATGATAAATCTTCTAAAGATTTTGATGCTGTTATTCAGAAATTAACAAACACATCAACTATTAATTATGTTGCAGAAAAAGTAGAAGGTGCTTCATTTAGAGTAAAATCTAACGAATATTTTGTACCAATTTCTATTGAAAATATAGATGTAGAAGCAGAAGTGAAGAAATTAGAAGCAGAATTAAAAAGAGCAGAAGGTTTCTTATTCGGAATTACAAAGAAGTTATCTAATGAGCGTTTTGTAAATAATGCACCAGAAAAAGTGCTAGAATTAGAACGTAAAAAAGAAGCAGATACTTTAGCAAAGATAGAAACTATAAAAAGTAGTTTAAATTCTTTAAAATAAAATTATTTTTTTTAAATAGTATAAGTCCATAAAAACTACTGTTTTATGGGCTTTTTTGTTTTTTAAAAGTAAAAAAAATAAGTTTTTCTAAAATAAATATAATTTTTTGGTAGGGTTTTTTAAAGTTGAGTTGTTCTAATTATAATAGAGTATAATTTAATAACAAAAAATGACCGTTAAATGGTTATTTAACTTAAACTAATTAATTATGAAAAACCTTATTATTCCAGTTGTAGCATTATCCTTAATTGCAACCTCATGTGTGTCAAAGAAAAAATATGCTGCTTTAGAAAGTCAGTATAAAGACACTAAAGGAAACCTTCAAAAAACTACTTTAGAAAAAGAAGAATTAGAAAGTAAGTTTGCAAAAATTGAAAGTAGAGTTGCAAATTATAATGAAAAAATTAATTCTCTAAAAAGTGATAATGTTGCTTTACAGAATGAGAATGACGTTAAATTAGATATGGTAGGTAATGCTGCAGTAATTTCTAATAAAACCCGTGAGAGTATGAGAGAAACTTTATCTAAAGTAGATCCAGCTCTTTTGGCAGAAGCAAAAACTTTAAAAGATTCTTTAAACTTGGCTATTTCTTACAACTTAAAAAGTAAGATGAATACAGAAGATTTAAATAATTCTGATGACATAAATATAGACATAGATCAAACTGTTGTTATGATTTCTGTTTCAGATAAATTATTATTTAATACAACAAGTTACAGAGTTAAAAAAGGCGCTTTTAAATTAATTGAAAAATTAGCAAACGTAATTAAATCTGAACCAAGTATGGATGTTATGATTGAAGGTCACACAGATTCTAGAACAATTAATAATGTAACAGTACAAGATAATTGGGATTTAAGTGTAAAAAGAGCAACGTCTATTGTAAGACTTTTAGAAAATAAATACAACGTAGATGGAAGCCAATTAATTGCTTCTGGTAGAGGTTCTACTATGCCATTGGTAGAAAATACGTCTTCAGAAAACAGAGCTAAAAACAGAAGAACAAGAATTGTGATTCTTCCTAATTTAGATAAATTCTTTGCATTATTAGCAAATGAAAAGCCTTTAGAACAATAATTTAAAATTATTACAACATAAAAAGTTCCTTTAAAAGGAGCTTTTTATGTTATAATAATGCATTTTCTTATTAAAGAATGGATTAAAAAATCTTCAAATGTTTCAATTATAAAAATATAACTATATTTATCTAATCTCAAAAAACAGAAAACTACCTATGAAAAAATTTATTTTACCATTATCAATAATTTTATTAGTAGCAACTTCATGTGTTTCTAAAAAGAAGTATTCAGAATTGAAAACAAAATATTCTGAAACGAAAGGAAATTTACAGAAATTAGAACTAAAATTTGACAAAATAGATAGGAGAGTAGAAATTTACAATGAAAAGATAAATTCTCTAAAAGGAGACAATGCAAATCTAGAAAAAGAAAACGCATTAAAGTTAGATATGTTAAATGACAATGTTGTTATTTCTAAAGAAGGAAGAGCATTAATGAATAAAACTTTATCTAAAATTGATCCTAAAAAATTAGCATCAGCAAAGACTTTAAAAGATTCTATGAATTTGGCAGTTTCTTATAATATTGTAAGAAAGACTCTCGGAAAAACCGAATTTAATAATTCTGATGACATAGATATTAATATAGAACAAACTCTAGTAATGATTTCAGTTTCCGATAAACTGCTTTTTAATTCTGGAAGTTATAAAGTTAAAAACAGTGCTTTAGAGTTAATAACAAAATTGGCAGACATTATTGAGTCTGAACCAAGTATAGATGTTATGATTGAAGGTCATACAGATTCTAAAACCATTAGTAATATTGCTGTTGAAGATAATTGGGATTTAAGTGTAAAAAGAGCAACTTCTATTGTTAGACTTTTACAAAACAAGTTTAATATTGATGGAAGCAGACTAATAGCTTCAGGTAGAGGAGATACACAGCCTTTGTACCCAAATACAAGTAATGAAAATAGAGCAAAAAATAGAAGAACAAGAATTGTAATTTTACCTAATTTAAATAAGTTTTTTGCATTATTAGCAGAAGATGGAATTATTGAAAAAGACTAATTTATTCTTGATTATTCAATATAAAAAAGCTCCTAATTAGGAGCTTTTTTTTTTTTACTATATAATTTAAAATTGACTTTACAAGTATATTTAAGAATCAGTGATTTTATTTATTTTTAATAACTCACTTTCTGTAAATGTTGTGTTTTTTATGGCTTTAACACTATCTAAAATTTGTTCTGTTTTACTTGCACCAATTAAAACAGAAGTAATTCTATCATCCTTTAAAATCCAAGAAATTGCCATTTGTGCCAAATTCTGATTTCTATTTTTTGCAATTTCATTTAATGCTTTAATTTTAGGAAGCATTTCCATCACTTTTTCTGTATTTAAAAAAGGACTGTCTTTTATAGCTCTAGAATCTTTTGGCAAGCCAGTTATGTATTTACCTGTCAACATTCCTTGTGCTAAAGGCGAAAAACAAATGGCTCCAACTCCAGAATTTCCTAATAAATCTAACAAACCATTTTCAATCCATTTATCAAACAAACTATATCTTGGTTGATGAATTAAACAAGGTGTCCCTAAACCTTTTAAAATTTTAAATGCTTTTTCCGCTTCTTCTGGCTGATAATTAGAACAATGCTTTTCCTTGTCTAACCATTAGATCTAAAGTACCCATAGTTTCTTCTAAAGGCGTATCATTATCTGGTCTATGATGATAAAAAATATCCACATAATCCAAGTCCATTCTTTTTAAACTTTGGTCTAAACTAGAAACCAAATATTTTTTAGAACCCAAATCTCCATAAGGTCCAGGCCACATTCCATAACCTGCTTTTGTAGAAATAACCAATTCATCTCTATAAGAACTAAAATCCTTTTTTAAAATCTTTCCAAAATTCTTTTCAGCAGAACCAGGAGGAGGACCGTAATTATTTGCCAAATCGAAATGTGTAATTCCGTTATCGAATGCGCATTTTAAAAGTTTTCTTGAATTTTTAAAATTGTCAACATCTCCAAAGTTATGCCATAGACCCAAAGAAATTTCAGGTAATAATAAACCACTATTTCCTGTTCTTCTGTATTTCATTTTTTCATAGCGATTTTCATCTGCTACAAACTTGCTTTTTTTACTCATAAAAATTAGTTTAAAGCTTCTTTTAAAATAGTAATTGGGTGTTTTGCAATACGTTTTGTTCCATCAAAAATTTGATGTCTACAACTTGTTCCAGCAGCAACAATTTCTGTTTCTATTGGTGTGTTTCTAACTTTTGGAAACAACGTATCTTCACCAACTTGCATAGAAATATCATAATGTTCTTTTTCATAACCAAAAGAACCTGCCATTCCACAACAACCTGAATTTATAATTGTTACAGAGTAGTTTTTTGGAAGATTTAAGATTTGAAAACTTGCATGTGTTCCAGACAATGCTTTTTGATGACAATGTCCATGAATTTTTAAAGTTTTAGATGCTGAAGTAAAAAGAGAAGTATCTAAATTACCTTTTTCTAATTCTTTGGCTAAAAACTCTTCAAAAGTAAAGACATTTTTAGCAATTTTTTCTGCGGCTTTTTTATCATCTGCTAAACGAATATATTCATCTCTAAAAGTTAAAATTGCTGAAGGTTCTATTCCAATTAACGGAGTTTCTTCTGTAATAATATCTTTAAATATTTCTACATTTAAATTACAAACTGCTTTTGCTTCTTTTAAAAAACCTTTAGAAATAAAGCTTCTTCCAGATTCTTCGTGATTTACAATTTGTAAATTATAGCCTAATTTTTCTAACAAGTCGAAAGTATCTTTTCCAATTTCAACATCATAAAAGTTTGTAAATTCATCACAAAATAAATAAACAACTCTTTTGTTTTTAGATATTGGTTGTTTTTTACTCCACTTTTTTAAAGTTTTTGAAGCCAATTTTGGCACACTTCTTTTCTGTGCAATTCCCATTGCAGCTTTTGCAAATGGTGTACTTAAAATAGCGTTTGTTAAAGCAGGAACAATGCTTCCTAATTTGTTGTATTTTACATTATTAGCAAATAATTTGCTTCTAAAAGAATAGCCGTTTGTTTCTTGATATTGATATAAAAACTCGGCTTTCATAGTAGCAATATCAACATTACTTGGGCATTCAGAAGCACACGCTTTACAGCTTAAACACAAATCGAAAACTTCTTTTAATTCTTTGTGATTAAATTTATTTGCTTCATCGGAATTTGTTAGAAACTCACGCAATGTATTTGCTCTTGCTCTTGTGGTGTCTTTTTCATCTTTTGTAGCTCTATAACTTGGGCACATGGTTCCTCCAGCTTCCACAGGTTTTCTACAATCTCCAGAACCGTTACATTTTTCTGCAAGTTTTAAAATTCCTTCGCTATCAGAAAAATCTTGAATGGTTTTTATTTTTGGTTCAATTCTATCCACTTCATAACGTAGATTTTCATCCATGGCAAAAGCATCTGTAATTTTCCCTTTGTTGAAGACATTATTAGGGTCAAAAGCCTTTTTAATTCTTCTTAATAATTGATAATTTTCTTCACCAATCATTAATGGAATAAATTCTGCACGTACAATTCCATCTCCATGTTCTCCAGAAAAAGAACCTTTGTATTTTTTTACTAATTCCGCAGTTTCGGTGGTTATTTTTCTGAATAAAACAACATTTGCTTTCTTCTTCAAATTCAAAATCGGACGTAAGTGCAATTCTCCAGCTCCAGCATGGGCATAATAAATTGCGTCTTGCTGATACTTATCCATAATTTTGGTAAATTCTTCAATATAATTTGGCAAATCTTCTAAAGCCACAGCTGTATCTTCAATACAAGCAACCGCTTTCATATCGCCAACCATATTTCCTAAAGCTCCTAAACCTGCTTTTCTTAAATAATGAACTTTCGCAATATCTTTTCCATATACTTTAGGATGATGATATCCGAAATTGTTTTTTTCTAAATCTGCAATCAATTTATCAGCCAATAATTCTGCTTCTGGCAATGTATTTGCAGAAACTTCTAACATTAAAACTGCTTCTGGATTTCCTTGTAAAAAGAACCTATTTTTAGCTAATTCTCTATTGTTTTTAGTACAATCTAAAATGGCTTTGTCCATCAATTCACAATTGTATAAATTATGATTCATGGCAGTTAACGTCGCAATTAAACTCTCGTTAATACTTGTAAAATGAGAACAAACCATAATACTTTCAGTAGGAGGTAAGTCGTCTAATTGTAAAGTAATTGAAGTTGAGAAAGCTAATGTTCCTTCACTTCCTGATAAGAACTTTGCCACATTTATGGTTGGTTCTGTACCGCCAAATAAATCTGATTTTAAAAACTCATCAACTGCATAGCCTGTATTTCTTCTATGAATTTCTGGTTTCGGAAATTCTTTTTTAATTTCATTTTGTGCAGAATCGTAAATTAATTCCGAATAAATACTTTTATAAATTTGTCCTTCTAAAGTCTCTAATTTTGTTTTTTCTAGAAACTCATCCGAAGTTATTTCTTTAAATATTGCTGAAGAGCCATCACTCAAAATAGCTTCAATTTCCAATACTTTATCACGAGTTACTCCGTATTTTATAGAAGTACTTCCAGAAGAATTATTACCCACCATTCCACCAATCATACATCTGTTAGAAGTTGATGTATTTGGGCCAAAGAATAAGCCAAAAGGTTTTAAGTACACATTTAAAGAATCTCTTACAATTCCTGGTTCTAATTTTATGGTTTTCGCTTTTTCATCAAAATGAAGCGTTTTTGTAAAATGTTTAGAAACATCTACCACAATTCCATCTCCAACACATTGTCCTGCCAATGAAGTTCCTGCAGTTCTTGGTATTAAAGTGATTTTATTTTCGGTTGCAAAGGCAATTAATGTTTTAAGGTCTTTTACATCTTTTGGAAACGCAACTGCCAAAGGAATTTTTCTATACACAGAAGCATCTGTTGCATATAATGTTTTGTGTAAATTATCGAATAAAACATCACCAGAAAGTGAGTTGTGTAAAGCTTCTAAAGTAGTATTCTGAATCATTTGTAATTGAAAAAGTATCTAATTACAAATATCTGAATAATATTTCCATTAATACTGAATAGCGCTTGAGTTTCTAAATTTTTGTGGATTTGTTAAATTATAAAAGAGTAATTTTAGATTATCAGTAAATAATGCTATTATTTAAGATAAAATTCAAAGAAACATTTAAACAAATAATGTTTTTAATAAATTTAAACCATTTCTTTTTCTTGTTTTAACTGTTCCCATAGGAATGTTTAATTCTTCTGAAACTTCTTTTTGAGTAAAACCTTCAAAATAGATTAAGTTTAATATGTTCTTTATTTTCGGTTCTAAATTAGACACCATATTTTTTAAACCGATAGTATTAGTAGTAGAATTTGAATCTATATTACACATAAAACTATTTAGAAAATCTTCTGAACTAACATTTTTTTTGTTGTTTTTATAAGATTTAGATCTTATTTTATCAATAGTTGTGTTTTTAGCAATGTTAAGTAGCCAAGTAAAAAATCTCCCTTTTTTATTTGAATATTTTTCAGAATTGTTCCAAGCTTTTATAAATACATCTTGAGTTAAATCATTTGCAATTTCAGTATCTTTTATCATATTAAAAATAACACCATATATACTCTTATGGTACATGCTATATAATTCTTCAAAAGCAAGATGGTCTTTGCTTTTAAAATTCTTTACTAAAATTTCTAATTCTATCATCAAGTCAATTTATTACTTAAGACGAAATTACTTTTAAACAAAAAGCATCAATGCCTCATATAAATTATATTTTAACGCTATTAAGCAAGACTTTAATAAATAGTTGCATCTTATATATTATTTTTTAAATGTAAGGTTAGATAGCATTCTCAATCAGTTGAAGAATTTTAATTTCAATATCCATTGCTATAATTCTATTAATAATGATTTATGATTAGTTTTTCTTTGGGTCTGAAAATAAATATCCCTTTTAATTACAAAAAACTTAAATCAATGTTAAAGTCTAAAATAGAACATTTTTGAATTCATATATTTGTTAGATAACCAAACTTTACTTGAATGAAAAAACTATTTGTACTTTTCTTATTTATATCCATTTCTATTTCTGCACAAAAAGTGGATTTATCTTATTATTTACCTAAAGATGTAACTTATAATAAAAACATTCCAACACCAAAATCTGTCATAGGTCATGAAGTAGGTGAGTGGCATATTACACACGATAAATTGGCTGAGTATATGAAAGTTTTAGCTGCTTCATCAAATAGAATTTCTATAGAAAATAGAGGGAAAACGTTTGAAGACAGACCTTTATTATTACTGACGATTACTTCACCTAAAAATCATCAAAATTTAGAAAGTATTCGTAAAAATCATGTTGATGCTACAAATAGTTCTGCTGATGTTTCTAACAATAAAATTGTGGTATATCAAGGTTTTTCCATTCATGGAAATGAGCCAAGTGGATCGAATGCAGCCTTGGCTGTAGCTTATTATTTAGCAGCTGCAGAAGGAAGTGAAATCGATAATTTATTAGAAAACACGGTTATTCTATTTGATCCTTCTTTTAATCCTGATGGTTTGCAACGTTTTGCATATTGGGCAAATACGAACCGAAGTAAAAACATAAATCCCGATCCTAATGATCGTGAATATTCAGAGATTTGGCCAAAAGGAAGAACTAATCATTATCAATTTGATATGAACAGAGATTGGTTGCCAGTACAATTGCCAGAAAGTCGCGCAAGAATTGCAAGTTTTCATAAATGGATGCCAAATATTTTAACGGATCATCATGAAATGGGAAGCAATTCGAGTTTCTTTTTTCAACCTGGAATACCAAGTAGAACAAATCCTTTGACTCCACAAATGAATCAAGATTTAACCAAAGAAATTGCCACTTATCATGCAAAAGCTTTGGATAAAATAGGTTCTTTATATTATTCTGAAGAAAGTTTTGACGATTTCTATTATGGAAAAGGTTCTACCTTCCCAGATATTAATGGAAGTATTGGAATTTTATTTGAGCAAGCAAGTTCAAGAGGTCATGCACAAGAAACTGTAAATGGTATTTTAACGTTCCCTTTTACGATTAGAAATCAGTTTACAGCAGCATTATCTACATTAGAAGCTGCCAGAAAAATGAGAGTTAAAATTTTGCAATATCAGCAAGATTTTTACAAAGAATCTAGAAGCGGATTTTCAAATAAAGCAATTGTTTTTGGTGATGAAAAAGATGCTGCCAAAAGTTATCATTTAGCCGAAGTTTTAAAACGTCATCAAGTGAAAATTCACGATGTAAAGTCAGATTTTACTCAAAATGGCAAAACATTTAAAAAAGGATACAGCTATGTAGTTCCAATGAATCAGAAGAACCAACGTCTAGTAAAAGCGATGTTCGATGTTCGTAAAACTTTTAAGGATAGTTTGTTTTATGATGTTTCTGCATGGACTTTTAACCATTCTTTTGGTGTTGATTATGCTGAAAATATTTCACTTTCGAAAGCTGGAAATGAAATTGCAGATTTAAAAATGAAAACAGGAACTGTTTCATTTAAAAGTGATTATGGATATTTAATGCCTTGGAATGAATATTATGCTCCAAAAGCTTTAAACGCCATTTTACAAAAAGGCTTAAGTGCAAAAGTTTCGATGAAAAACTTTAATAATGGTGGCAATTCTTACGATTATGGAACGATTTTTATTCCTGTTCAGAATCAAAAATTGAATGCTTTAGAAATGTATCAATTTTTACAAAAAACGGCAGAGGAAAGTCATGTTTCTATAAATGGAGTTCAAACCGGTTTAAATGACGGAATTGATTTAGGTTCGAATAATTTTAGTTCAATTGACAAACCAAAAGTGGCAATGTTGGTTGGAGATGGAATTGCAGGAAACGATTCTGGAGAAATCTGGCACCTATTAGACCAACGTTTCGATATGGCTTTAACACGTTTAGATATGAGATACTTTTCGAGAGTAGATATTAGTAAATATTCTGCAATTGTAGTTCCAAGTAGTTATAGTTTAGGCAAATCTGCTGAAGAAAAATTAAGAACTTGGGTACAAAATGGCGGAATTTTAATTGGTTATAAAAATACTGCAAGATGGTTGGAAAGTAAAAAGTTTATCAATTTAGAATTTGATAAAACAAAGATCGATACTATTAAAGATGTTTCTTTTGAAAACAAAGGCTTACAATCTGGTGCACAGTATATTGGTGGTGCAATTTTTGAAGCTAAAACAGACAGGTCTCATCCTATTAATTTTGGTTATAAGAATGATAAAATTGCGTTATTTAGAAATTCAACAATCTTTATAAAAGCGGACAAAAAGAGTTATAACAATCCTATTCAGTATACTTCAAATCCTTTATTAAGTGGTTATATTTCGAAAGAAAATGCAAAAGTAATTAAGAATACAGTTCCTTTTAAAGTACAAAGAATGGGAAGAGGAAAAGTATTAGTTTTTACTGACAATACAAACTTTAGAGCCTTTTGGTATGGAACTAACAAGTTGTTAATGAATGCAATTTTCTTTGGGGATAAAATGTAATTATAAACATTATTATTTAAAATTTAAAATCCCACTTTTGTGGGATTTTTTTATGTTTTTGACAATTTATATACCTTTAAATAATTATCATCAAACTTTTTTATTCATTTTCCTTATTATCTTTGGTTGAAGAAATGCTTTCACATCAATCAACTATTTTATGAAATTCAACCAACTCTCATTAATTTTATTCACAGGAATTTTTATCACTTTTAATTCCTGTCAGCAAAAGGAAAAAACTGCCGAAAAAACGAAACCAAATATCATTGTCATTTTAGCTGATGATATGGGTTTTTCTGATATCGGAAGTTATGGAGGGGAAATAGAGACACCGAATTTAGATGCTTTGGCAAATAACGGAATTCGCTACACACAGTTTTACAATACTTCTAGATGTTGCCCAACAAGAGCATCTTTATTAACGGGTTTATATCCACACCAAACTGGTTTGGGTTGGATGACAAAAGTAGATTTAGGAAACCCAGGTTACACTGCAGAATTAAATAATAATTGTGTTACGATTGGAGAAGCATTGAAAAATTCTGGCTATTCTACCTACGTTTCTGGAAAATGGCATGTAAATAAAGATGATGAAAGTGCCCAAGATAGTCCAAACCACAATTGGCCTTTACAAAGAGGTTTTGATGGTTTTTTCGGAATTCTAAAAGGTGCCTCCGATTATTTCAATCCTGATAATTTATACGATGGAAATACGCACATTCAGCCAGATGAAAATTTTTATTTTACAGATGCTGTAAACGATGCTTCTTCTAATTTTATTGAAAAGCATATGGAGGAAAAGGTCAATCCGTTTTTTATGTATGTTGCTCACATTGCACCTCATTGGCCAATTCAAGCAAAGCCAGAAGACATCAAAAAATACCAAGGAAAATATATGGAAGGTTGGGATGTTTTACGAAAAAAACGTTACGATAAAATGAAAGAATTAGGAGTAATTGGCGAAAACGTAAAACTTTCTGAAAAAGACAAAGATATTGCAGATTGGAATTCACTTTCCGAAGATGAAAAGATTGATATGGACAAACGAATGGCCATTTATGCAGCGCAAATCGATTGTATGGATCAAGGAATTGGACGTATTATTTCAACTTTAAAAAAGCACAATCAATTAGATAATACCTTAATACTTTTTCTTTCTGATAATGGTGGATGTTTACAGCCAGTTTCTAGAGGAGAAAGTAAAGAATTGGCAGATTTAGGAACCGAAAAATCTTTTGAAAGTTACAGAAAAGCGTGGGCAAACGTGAGTAATACACCTTTTAGAAATTATAAGAAATGGGAACACGAAGGTGGCGTTTCAACTCCTTTAATTGCACATTGGCCAAAAGGAATCAAAGAAAAAGGAGCGTTAAAAAATCAAATGGGACATGTTATCGATTTTATGCCAACTATTTTAGAATTAGCAGAAGTTGAATATCCTAAAACATACAAAGAAAATAATATTACACCTTTAGAAGGAGAGAGTTTAGTAGCTACTTTTAATGGGGATAAGGTTCACGATAGAGCTATATATTTTGAACACACAGGAGCAAGAGGGATGAGAGATGGAGATTGGAAATTGGTTTCTTTAAATATGCAAGAATACCCGTATTTTAAAGATTGGGAATTGTATAATTTAAAGGATGATAGATCTGAAACTAAAAATTTAGCTTCACAATATCCAGAAAGAATCGAGCAATTAAGTAAAAAATGGTATGCTTGGGCAGAAAGAACAAATGTATTACCAATTGACGGACGTGGATGGTATCAAAAAATAAACTTTCCAAATGGAGTAAAAACACCAGAAAGTAAGTAATCAAAAGATTTTATTGTAACAAAAGCAGACTTTAATCGTCTTTATAGTATACCAACCAAAGTTATATTATGAGTATTTTTAGAGTCTTTTTTGCTATTTTCTTTCCACCACTTTCTGTTATAGATAAAGGTTGTGGATCTTTTGTAATTATTTTTTTACTAACACTTTGTGGCTGGATTCCAGGAGTAATTGGAGCGTTGGTTATTTTGAATAATCCGAAGAACTAAAAAGTTTAAAGTTTAAAATTTAAAATTGAGATTTCTCCACAAGGTCGAAATGACAATCGTTATAACTTTTCAATTATGCTAACCACTAACCACTAACCGCTAAAACCTAACTTACCTGTTCTCCGTTTTTAATCTTTTTAGAAGCTTGTAATAAAACTACATTTCCATCTGTATTGTAAACACCAATAACCAAAATTTCACTCATAAAATCAGCTATTTGTCTTGGTGCAAAGTTTACGATTGCAGATACTTGTTTGTTTAGTAATTCTTCTTTAGAATACAAATCTGTTATTTGAGCACTTGATTTCTTAACTCCTAAATCGCCAAAATCAACAGTTAGTTGATATGCTGGTTTTCTTGCTTTTGGAAAATCGTTTACTTCTATAATGGTTCCTATTCTAATATCAACTTTTAAAAAGTCTTCGAATGTTATTTCTGGTTTCATAATTATTTTTTCTTTCTTCCCAATTTCTGAATCACCCAAAGCGGACCAATTAATAAAAATTGTAAATCTTTTGCAAAAGATGGTTTTTTACCTTCCACTTTATGTCCCCAAAACTGACCAATCCAAGCCAAAACAAATATGATTATAGAAGCATATAAAAGATTTGTATTATTTCCTAACCAGAAATTACCTACAATACATAATAAGATTACAAATAGCATATTTAAGAAATACCAAAACCCTAAACGTAAGTAAAAGAGATAAATTACAACACCAATTACTGCTGCCCAATTTTCTAAAAGCGGATTGTATAAACCAAAAGTACTTTCTAAAAATGAAGTTGGAATACTCATTAAAAGCCCAATAACACTAAAGAAAATTAACGGAACACAAATATAATGTACCAATTGGTTGGTTTCGTTTTGATGACTTACTGCATATTCATCAAACCATTGTTGTGCGGTTTTCATTTTTTATAAATTAAAGTTTAAAGATATGAGTATTTTTAGAAAAAGAGAATTAAATCTCTTAATGTGTTTTATTTCCAACCTTTACGAATCATTAATTGCTCTATATGTGCAAAATGATGATTGCAATGCCACGCATAAATACCAATATTTTCTTTCAAACTTACTTTTTCATTTCCTGAAGGATGTATAAAATCTTTTTCTAAATCACTTTCAGATAAACCATTTAACAAATAAACCCATTTAGCATGCAAAGCTTTTAAAGCATCAATTGATAAAGAAATTGGGCCAGAGGTAGAATCTTGTAATTCTGCCCAACGTTCTTCAAAATAAGCTTTAATTACTGGTGTGTCTTCAGTTATAGTCCATTTGAAACGAGTGTAAGAATTATGATGACTGTCATAACAATGGTGTACAACTTGTCTAATTGTCCAGCCATTTTCTCTGTAATGAGTATCTAATTGATTTTCCGATAAATCTTTGGTTAAAAATTCTAATTCTTGTGGAAATTTTTCTAACACAGAAATCCATTCTTCAATATCTTTTTTTGTGATATTCTCTAGGATATTTGCTTTTCCTATTGGGTATTGTAATTGTTCTAGCGTCATTTATTTTATAAATTTAGACAAGAATAAGAATTTTAAAAGACTAATTAATGTGTTTAAATATAATTTTCAATATGATTAAGCGAAATATAAATGGTTATAAGATGTAAGAAATTAAAGTTTAGAATCTCCTATCAATTTATTAATCACTTTATAAGTCATTTCAAAACCTGGTTGTTTAGGGTTTCCTTCCCAAACTACAATTCCTTCAGGGTTTATAATAATACAATAAGGAATTCCAGTAATTTTAAGTTCAGCAGCCATTTTGGCTTTGCTGTCAACTCCACTGAAATATTCAATTTGTTCTTTTTTAAACCTTTTTATTTTCGATTTAGATTGATTGCTAAGTCCAATAATCACTAAATCTTCTTTAAATTCTTTTTGATATTCGTTTAAGTCAGGAATTCCTTGAATACAAGGTCCACACCAAGTTGCCCAAAAATCGACCAATACAAATTTGCCTTTGGTTTCTGGAACTTCAGAAATCCATTTTTTTACATACAATTCTGGAGCTTTCTTATTGATAAAAGATTTTGCGAACATTTGTTTCTCTTGCGCATAAGAAGTCATAAAAAATAGACCGATAAATAATACTACTAATTTTTTCATTTATTTTGATTGAATTGATGTTCGGCAAAACTAATCGTATAAAGTTATTAGAATCCCTATGTTTTGTTAATTAAGTAGAAATTGTGATTTTAATAAATTCTTTCAAGTCATTAATAAAAAAAAATAATTAAATCTAACAATCTAAACCCGATCTACTTTTATTTTTCTTGGAATTTATCTTGAGCGAAGTCGAAAGGTCAATGGAAAAGAAAAGCGAGAAAAACAAGTCTTAACAAATCTTATTTATTAGAACTAATTTCGAGGATTACAAAACATTAAACCTTTTAATAAAACTAATATCAACACAAAAAACAAACGCTTCGAAATAAATAGACATCGTATTTTAAAACAAGTTAAAAATCTAAAAATCAGATAAATAAAGATAACTTTAACAGTTGAATATAATGTAAGAAACACTTACAAAATCTCAAAACCCTATTAAACCTTTATATTTGGTAGCTGATACAAGAAATAGTTACTAAATATAAAATTAAAATGGCAAAAACATTATTTGACAAAGTATGGGACTCACATGTAGTTCGTAGTGTAAAAGACGGACCAGATGTGTTTTTTATCGATCGTCATTTTATTCACGAAGTTACAAGTCCTGTTGCGTTTTTAGGATTAGAAAGCAGAGGAAATAGTGTTGTGTATCCAGAGCGTACTTTTGCGACTGCAGATCATAACACACCAACAATAAATCAACATTTACCAGTAGAAGATCCATTATCTGCGAATCAATTAGATGCGTTAGAAAACAATGCTAAAAAGCATGGAATTTCTCACTGGGGTTTAGGAGATAAAAATAACGGAATTGTACATGTTGTAGGACCAGAAAACGGAATTACATTACCAGGAGCAACAATTGTTTGTGGAGATTCTCATACTTCTACTCATGGTGCATTTGGTGCAATTGCTTTTGGTATTGGAACTTCGGAGGTAGAAATGGTATTGTCTACACAATGTATTATGCAACCGAAACCTAAAAAAATGCGTATCAACGTAAACGGAAAATTAGGTTTAGGAGTTACTCCAAAAGATGTTGCTTTGTACATTATTAGTAAACAAACAACTTCTGGTGCAACTGGTTATTTCGTAGAATATGCTGGAGATGTTTTTAGAGACATGTCTATGGAAGGTAGAATGACAGTTTGTAATTTGTCAATTGAAATGGGCGCAAGAGGAGGAATGATTGCTCCAGATGAAAAAACGTTTGAATATATTAAAGGACGTTCTTTAACTCCAAAAGGAGCAGATTGGGACAAAGCCATGAAATATTGGGAAACTTTATATACAGAAGATGACGCACAATTTGACGAGGAATTCAATTACGATGCTTCAGATATTGAACCAATGATTACTTATGGAACAAACCCAGGAATGGGAATGGGCGTAACAAAATCGATTCCAACAGCAGCAAATGTTGAAGGAGGAGCAGAAACCTATAAAAAATCGTTAGGATATATGTCTTTTAGCGAAGGCGATTCTATGATTGGTAAGCCAATTGATTTTGTCTTTTTAGGTTCTTGTACAAATGGAAGAATAGAAGATTTTAGAGCATTTTGTTCTATTGTTGAAGGACGAAAAAAAGCAGACAATGTTACTGCTTGGTTGGTTCCAGGTTCACATAAAGTAGTAGATCAAATTAACGCAGAAGGATTAGATAAAATAATTACAGATGCAGGTTTCGTTTTAAGAGAACCAGGTTGTTCTGCTTGTTTGGCAATGAATGATGATAAAATTCCAGCAGGAAAATTATCAGTTTCAACATCAAACAGAAACTTCGAAGGAAGACAAGGACCAGGATCTAGAACGTTATTAGCAAGTCCTTTAGTAGCTGCAGCATCTGCAGTAGAAGGAGTAGTTACAGATCCAAGAACATTATTAACAGCATAAATAGTATAAGAGTTGAAAAGTAAAAAGTGTAAAAGTTCGCAACAGTAAGAACTTTGAAACTTTGAAACTTTGGAACTTTACAAACAACAAAACAATGGCTTACGATAAATTTGAAGTATTAACAAGTACAGCATATCCATTACCAATTGAGAATGTAGATACAGATCAAATAATTCCAGCTCGTTTCTTAAAAGCAACAGAGCGTGTAGATTTTGATAAGAACTTTTTCCGTGATTGGAGATACAATCAAGATGGAACACCAAAAGCAGATTTCCCTTTAAACAAAGAGATTTATGCTGGTTCTAAAATATTAGTTGGAGGTAGAAATTTCGGTTCAGGTTCTTCAAGAGAGCACGCAGCTTGGTCTGTGTACGATTTTGGTTTACGTTGTGTAATTTCTTCTGCATTTGCAGATATTTTTAAAGGAAATTGCTTGAATGTTGGTGTGTTACCAGTTCAAGTTTCTCCAGAATTCGCAGACAAATTATTTGATGCAATTATGGCAGATCCAAAAACGGAAATCAAAGTAGATTTGCCAAACCAAAAAGTAACGTTGGTTGCTACTGGTGAAAGTGAATCTTTTGATATTAATGCCTACAAAAAAGACAATATGTTAAACGGTTTTGATGATATTGATTACTTAAAAAACATCGAAAACGAAATTTCTGCATTTGCTGAAACAAGACCATTTTAAAAAACATTTTTTAAGGTTGATTTATGGCTGGTAGAAAAATAGAAATAATGGATACGACACTGCGTGATGGCGAACAAACATCAGGAGTGTCGTTTTCGGTTTCAGAAAAACTAACAATTGCAAAATTATTGTTAGAAGAATTGAAAGTAGATCGTATTGAAATTGCATCTGCAAGAGTTTCTAAAGGAGAATTAGAGGCCGTTCAAAAAATAACTTCTTGGGCTTCAGAAAATAATCAACTAGAAAAAATAGAGGTTTTAACCTTTGTTGATGGTGGAAAATCGATTGATTGGATGATTTCTTCTGGTGCGAAAGTTCAGAATTTATTAACCAAAGGTTCTTTAAACCACTTAACGCATCAACTTAAAAAAACACCAGAACAACATTTTGCGGATATCAAATCTACGATTGAATTAGCTGCAAAAAATGGTATTAAAACCAATGTTTATTTAGAAGATTGGTCTAATGGAATGCGAAATTCCAAAGATTATGTTTTTGAGTATTTAGATTTTTTAACTGCTCAAAATATTGAACGCGTTTTATTACCAGACACTTTAGGGATTTTAACACCAGATGAAACGTTTAAATTTATTACGGAAGTTCGTAATAAATACCCAAATACACATTTTGATTTTCATGGTCATAACGATTACGATTTAGGTGTTGCAAATGTAATGGAAGCTGTAAAAGCAGGTTCAAACGGATTGCATTTAACTATAAATGGAATGGGAGAACGTGCAGGAAATGCACCTTTAGCAAGTGTAATTGCAGTAATTAACGACTTTTTAAAAGAAGTTGAAGTGACTGTAAATGAAACTGCTTTAAATAAAGTCAGCAAGTTGGTTGAAACTTTTTCAGGCTTTCGAATTCCTGTAAATAAACCAGTTGTTGGTGCAAATGTTTTTACGCAAACTGCTGGAATTCATGCAGATGGAGATAATAAAAATAATTTATATTTCAACGATTTAATGCCAGAACGTTTTGGAAGAAAACGTAAATATGCATTAGGAAAAACATCGGGAAAAGCAAATATTCAGAAGAATTTACAAGATTTAGGTATCAGTTTAAATGATGATGAATTAAAGAAAGTAACCCAAAGAATTATAGAATTAGGAGATAAAAAGGAAGTGGTTTCTCAAGATGATTTGCCCTATATTATTTCTGATGTTTTAGATTCTGATACCATTGAAAAACGTGTTGTTGTAGAAAATTATGTTTTGGGACACGCAAAAGGAATGAAACCATCTACAACTTTACAGCTAATTGTGGAAGGAGTTCGTTACGAAGCACATGCACAAGGAGATGGACAATTTGATGCATTTATGAATGCTTTAAAGAAATTGTATAAAACACATAGTAAAAAAGAATTACCGAGTTTAATAGATTATGCAGTTAGAATTCCACCAGGAAGTCATTCAGATGCATTGTGTGAAACAATTATTACTTGGAAAAGAGAAAAAAACGAATTTATAACACGTGGTTTAGATTCAGATCAAACAGTATCTGCAATTAAAGCTACAGAGAAAATGTTGAATATAATATAATAGAATATAAGGAAGTATGAAGTAGGAAGCTTGAGGTCAAGAGTAAGAAGTATGAAAACTATGTTATTTTAATAATTAAGTTTTAATTCTAGCTCATAAATCTTCAAACTTCATACTCCCAACTTCAAACAAAAAATAATAAAAACAATGAAATTAAATATCGCATTATTAGCAGGAGATGGAATTGGACCAGAAGTAATAGACCAAGCTGTAAAAGTTTCGGATGCAATTGCTAAAAAGTTCAATCACGAAATTAATTGGAAACCAGCATTAACAGGAGCAGCAGCAATTGATGCAGTTGGAGAACCTTATCCAGATGAAACGCATGAAATTTGTGCGTCTTCAGATGCTGTGTTGTTTGGTGCAATTGGGCATCCACGTTTTGATAATGATCCTTCTGCAAAAGTAAGACCAGAACAAGGTTTGCTAAAAATGCGTAAGAAATTAGGGTTGTTTGCGAATGTTAGACCAACATTTACTTTTCCTTCTTTATTAGATAAATCACCTTTAAAAAGAGAAAGAATTGAAGGAACAGATTTGGTTTTTTTACGTGAATTAACAGGTGGAATTTACTTTGGAGAAAAGGGGAGAAGAGATGATGGAGAAACAGCTTTCGATAATTGTGTTTACACAAGAGCAGAGGTGCAAAGATTGGCTAAAAAAGGTTTCGAATTAGCAATGACTCGTGGTAAAAAATTATGTTGTGTAGATAAAGCTAACGTTTTAGAAACTTCAAGATTATGGAGAGAAACTGTGCAAGCAATGGAAAAAGATTATCCAGAAGTGGAAGTTTCTTACGAATTTGTAGATGCAGTTGCCATGCGTTTAGTTCAGTGGCCAAATAGTTACGATGTTTTAATTACGGAAAACTTATTCGGAGATATTTTAACGGATGAAGCATCTGTAATTTCTGGTTCTATGGGGTTAATGCCAAGTGCATCTTTAGGTTCTGACATTGGGTTATTTGAGCCAATTCACGGTTCTTATCCACAAGCAACAGGATTAAATATTGCAAATCCAATGGCTACAGTATTATCTGCAGCAATGATGTTCGAAAACTTCGGTTTACAAGAAGAAGGAAAAGCAATAAGAGATGCTGTAAACAATGCTTTAAATAAAGGAATTGTAACAGAAGATTTAGCTGATGGAGGAAAATCTTACGGAACAAAAGAAGTAGGGGACTGGTTAGCAGAAAATATCTAGAATTTTAATTTTAGATTGAAAATATTTAAAAAGCTCTTGAGAAATCAAGAGCTTTTTAATTTAATTTATTACTTTATCCTTACAGCTTGCGTAGCAAAAGACAATCCTTGTTGCCCAACTGTAGAATTCATAATTCCTTCAAACAATGGTTCTGGACAATCTTTAGGAATTTTCCATTCGAATATAAAATTAGAACCTGTTCCACCTTTTACATCAATTTCATCGATAATTATTTCTGCGGTTTCTAAAGGTGCTAAATATATGGGTTGATTAAAATATTTACGAACAACTTTTCCATGAGTATCATAATAATCTGCTTTTAAGATATAAATAGTGTCTATATCACTTGTATTTCTTAAACTTACCATAGAAGTTAGATTGTGTGTTTTATGTTCTGATACACTATATATTTGAGCATAAATTGATAAATATGATTTACCAAATTCTAAAGAATCTTTTACTTTTATATTTGCAGTTCTTTTAGACCAGTTTTCTGGATTTATTGAGCTAATTTCTTTTTGCTTGTTACAAGCAAAAACCAATATGGTAAAGGTTAGTAAGGTGATTATTTTTTTCATTTTAGTTTGATTTTTATATTTTAAAAAAGATCAAATTAACACTTATTTTATTCTTAACAAAGGATGATTTGAACCTCCAATTTCTTTTTTTATGACTTCAAATTTATCAATATTTTGAAAAAGTTTTGTGAGACTTTTAAAACCATAACTTCTTGGATCGAAACTAGGATCTATTTTTCTAATATTTAAACCCAAAGTAGAAATATAAGCAATGTCATCTTCATTAGTAGAGATATCGAAAGCTTTATTTATTGTTTTCCAATCTTCTTTAGAAAGTTTAATTTTTTCTGTAACATTTTTTGCTTTTGGAGTACTGGTTTGCTCTTTCGATTTTACTTTTTTAGTTTCTGGTTCTTCACTTTTTAAATTTTCTGTAAACGTGAAAACCTCACAAGATTTTACAAAAGCTTCTGGTGTTTTTTTCTCTCCAATTCCCATAACATATAAGCCTTCTTCTCTAATTCTCTTGGCTAAACCTGTATAATCGCTATCACTAGAAACTATACAAAAACCTTCTATATTTTTGCTGTGTAAAATGTCCATTGCATCAATAATCATAGAACTGTCTGTAGAGTTTTTACCTGTAGTGTAAGCAAATTTTTGAATAGGACTTATAGAATGTTGATTGATTATTGATTTCCAACTATTCATTTGTTGTGAAGTCCAATCACCATAAATACGCCTTATAGTTGCTTTTCCATATTTAGAAACTTCTTCTAATATTTCTTTTAACAGTTTAGGCTGCGCATTGTCTCCATCTATAAGTACAGCTATATTAAATTTACTTTCCATTTTTTTTATGATTTATTTTCTAATCAATTTTAGAAAAAAGAAGTTATATTTTTTTGTATGAATATCTAAAAAAAAGCCTTTCAATTTTGAAAGGCTTCATATTTTTATCTGTAAATTTTATCGTATAAATCTTGATAAATCTTTTTAATAATTGCCCTTTTCATTTTCATTGTTGGTGTTAAATGTCCACCATCAATTGTCCAAACTTCTGGAGTTAACTCGAAACGTTTAATTTGTTCCCATTTACCAAAATTACTATTACATTCATCTACTTCTTCTTGAATTCGTTTTATAATTATTTCTGAAGTAGCTATTTCTTTTTCTGTTTTACCAATTTTAAGTCCTTTTTTGTCTATCCAATCTTTTATAAACTCAAAATTTGGTTGAATAATTGCTGCTGGCATTTTTTCATTTTCACCAACAACCATCACTTGTTCTATAAATAAAGATTGTTTTAATTGTCCCTCTAATAATGGCGGAATTACATATTTTCCACCAGAAGTTTTAAACATTTCTTTTGTTCTTCCAGTAATTTTTAAGAATCCATCTGCATCAATTTCTCCTTTATCTCCAGAATGGAAGTAACCATCTTTTAAGACTTCAGCCGATTTTTCTGGGTCTTTATAATAACCCATCATTACATTAGGTCCTTTTATTAAAATTTCTCCAGTTTCTGCAATTTTAACTTCTACACCACTAATCACTTTACCAACAGTTCCTGGTCTAAAACCTCCATTTCTAACATCGTTTACAGAAGTTACAGGTGAAGTTTCTGTTAAACCATAACCTTCCATAATTGGCATATTAGCAGCAGCAAAAACTCTTGTTAATCTTGTTTGAAGTGCAGCACTTCCTGAAACCATCAATTTTAATTCTCCTCCAAGAGCAGCTTGCCATTTAGAAAAAATTAATTTTCTAGCAAGACCCAATTGCTTTTCATACCACCAACCATTTTCTCCATAAGGTTTGTATTTTAAACCTAAATTTACAGCCCAGAAGAACAATCCTTTTTTAATTCCTGTTAAAGATTCTCCTTTTAAAACTATTTTATCGTAGATTTTCTCATACAAACGCGGAACAGCTGTCATAACGTTTGGTTTTATTTCTTGAGCGTTTTCTGTCAATTTTTCAATTGATTCTGCGAAATAAACAGATACACCACAATATTGATATAGGTACAAAATCATTCTTTCGAAAATATGACAGATTGGTAAAAAACTCAATCCTCTATCTTTTCCATAATCTAAAGGAACTCTTTCAAAAGCACTTAAGACATTGGTAACTACGTTTTTGTGAGACAACATAACACCTTTTGGTCTTCCTGTTGTTCCAGAAGTATAAATTAAAGTAGCTAAATCTTCTGGTTTTACATTGTTCTTTCTTTCTTCAACAATGTTTTGATTGCTAGTATCTTCACCAGATTTTAAAACTTCTTTCCAGCTTTTTTCTCCAGCAATATCATCAAAAGTAAAAACACCTTTTAAATGTGTATTTCCTTTTATAGCATTTAGTTTTTCTAATACTTCAACATCAGAAACAAAACAGTAAATAGCTTCTGAATGATTTAAAACATACTCATAATCTTCTTTACAAATTGTTGGGTAAATAGGTACATTTTGTGCACCAGTTTGTAAAACACCAATATCACAAATATTCCATTCGGTTCTATTGGTTGATGAAATTACTGCAATTTTATCATTTGGTTGCACTCCTAAATTAATTAGTCCTCTACTAATTTTATTGGCTTCATCTATATATTCTTTTGTAGATATACTTACCCATTCGCCACTAGTTTTAGAGGTAAATGCTTTTTGTAAATTGTAGGCTTCTAATTGATAATAAGGAAAATCAAATAATCTCGTAATTTCTATTGCCATAAGTTATATTTTCTGCAATGCAAAATAGGGAAATTCCCTTAATATGACAAATAGAAAATTAAATGCTTTTTTATTAAGAATTATATATTTTTTTATGCAAATTTTTATATTTTTCTTTAATAACTTTTCTTTTCATTTTCATTGTAGGAGTTAAATGACCATCTTCAATTGTCCATTCATCTGGTGTAATTTCAAACTTTTTAATTTGTTCCCATTTTCCAAATTTTTTATTATAAAAATCTACTTCTTTTTGAATTCTCTTTATCAGTTTTTTATTTGAAGTAATATCTTCAATTGTATGTTTTTTTCTTTTTGCCCATTCGTAAACAAAATCAAAATGAATTTGAATAATGGCAGCAGGCATTTTTTCTCCTTCACCAATTACCATAATTTGTTCTATAAATCTCGATTTTTTAAATTCACTTTCTAAAGCTGAAGGAGCAATGTATTTTCCACCAGAAGTTTTAAATATTTCTTTTTTTCTGTCTGTAATTGTTAAAAAACCATTTTCATCAATAGTACCAATGTCGCCAGTATGTAAATAATCATTAATTATGGTTTTATTGGTCATTTCTTCGTTTTTGTAATAACCTAACATCACATTTTTTCCTTTCATTAAAATTTCTCCATCATCAGCAATTTTAAGAGTTACACCTTCTAAAGGTTTACCCACAGAACCTATTTTTAATCCGTTATTTCTAACATCATTTACAGTTCCTGCAGGCGAAGATTCTGTCATTCCATAACCTTCATAAACAGGAATTTCTGCTGCTGTAAAAACTCTGATTAATCTGTCTTGTAAAGGCGCGCTTCCAGAAATCATAAATTTTAATTCTCCTCCTAAAGCTTCTCTCCATTTAGAAAAAATAAGTTTATTTGCTATTTTTAGTTTGAAATGATACCAAGCTCCGTTTTTTTGATAAGGTTCATATTTTTCTCCTAGTTCTAATGCCCAAAAGAAAAGTTGTTTTTTTATACCTTTTAATTCGCTTCCTTTGTCTACTATTTTATCAAAAATCTTTTCCAATAATCTTGGCACAACCGCTAAATATCCAGGTTTTACTTCTCTAATATTATCGCCTATTTTCTCAATGCTTTCTGCAAAATAAACTTCATTTCCTAGATATAAGTTAAGGTAAGAAGCTGTTCTCTCGTATATATGACAAACTGGTAGGTAGCTTAAAATACGATTATTAACGTTATTTAAATCGAAAGCTTTTACAGTAGCAAAAACTGTAAAAACAATATTTTCATGACTCAACATAACTCCTTTTGGAGTACCTGTTGTACCAGAAGTGTAAATAATTGTTGCTAAATCATTTGGTTTAATGTTTTGTTTTCTTTCTTCTATTTCTTGTTGATAATTTTCTTTTTCGCCTAATTCTAAAAACGAATTCCAACTATAATTTTTAGTTGATTCTTCCAAAGAAAAGATTCCTTTTAATTTTGTTTTTGGGAGTATAGATTTTACCTTCTTGTACAAATCTGCATTAGAAACAAAACAATAAGTTGCATCTGAATGATCTAAAATATAGGCATAATCTTTTTCTGAAAGTGTTGCATATAAAGGAACATTTTGGGCGCCAGTTTGTAGAATTCCAATATCTAAAATATGCCAATTTGGGTTATTATTCTCTGTAATTACCGCAATTTTATCATTTGGTTGTACATCTAAACTTAATAACGAACTACTTACTTTATTGGCTAAATTGATATATTCTGTTGTTGAAATACTTTTCCAAAGAGCACTTTCTTTATAATTGTAACACTTTTCTAATGGATTATTTTCTTCTTGATGATAAGGAAAATCGAAAAGACGAGAAACTGTAATAGCCATAAAATATTATTTTATGACAAGGTAAGAAAAGATTTTTTTAATATAAAAAGGTTAGCAAATAGCTAACCTTTTTTGGTAGAATCAGTTTTTAAATTGATTCGGGGGGAAATATAAGAACTAGTATAATTAAAATTTAAAACAAAAAACTAGCTTACCTTTAGTAAGGTAAGCTAGTAATATCTGGTAAGTTAGCCCCTAATCCAACTGTTCCATTATGGTGCAATTTACTATTAACTTTTAAACTGTATATAGGTATTAATACCTATTTTTTATCTACAAGGTATTTACTGAAGCTTTTTCCGTTGATTTTTGTGTATTTAGAGTCAATTTCATAAGCTACATCCATATTAGAAATATCAAAACTACCATCTACTTTCATGTATTTAATATTTAAATCTTCTTCAAATTTTGAGCTATTAAAAGAAACTCCGTCATGAAACTTAGTGTATTTAAAAATAGCAGAATCTTTAAAAATTGAATTTGAAAAACTTACATTTTTATTAAATGTTGCGTATTTAAATGTAGCAATTTCATCGAAAACAGTATTTTGGAAACTAATATCTTTATCAAATTTTGCATATTTAAAAGTAGAATCATCATCAAAACTACTTCCAGAAAAATCTGCATCTCTTTCAAAACGAGAATATTTAAACATTGCTTTTCTTTCGAAATTACAGTCTTTAAAAATAGTGATATCTTCAAAACTTGCAGTAAAAGTATAACCAGAATCTTCATCTGGGATGTATGCTAAAACATCATCTTTAAACGTACAATTTGTAAAAGAAATTTTTACATCTATCATTTTTTTAATTTGATTGCTGTAATTATTATTGCTCCCCCAGTTAAACCAACTACTTTTTTTCTTTTTAGGAAGTTTCTCTAATGCTTCATCCATATAAGTGAAATCTAATGTACCAACAATAGTTACATTATTATAGGAAATCGATTTTCCGTTTTTAATATCTTTCATAATATCTGAAGCTTCTACAGTTTTTTGTGCAAAACTTATAGTTGCTGATAAAAAAAGACAAATACCTAAAAGTGTAAATTTATTTTTCATTTTATTTGAGTTTTAAAGTGTTTTATTAAATGACCACTCAAAAGTTAAAATGTGACAGTTTTTATAAAATAAACGTAATTATAAACGCTGTTTTTCCATTTTTAGAGTTAAAATGAATACTTCCTTTATGTGCTTCAACAATACTTTTAGTAAGTGTTAAGCCAATTCCAGAACCATTTTTACGAGTTGTAAAATATGGTACAAAAATATTTTCTTTTATTTCATTAGAAATACCAATTCCGTTATCGGAAATTTCTAAATGTAGTCGATTATTTTCTTCTGTAAGTTGAATTTCAATTTCTGGATGTTCAGTTTCTGCAAGTGCATACAAACAATTTGATATTAAATTGATGAGAATTTGTTCAATTTGATTTTTATCCGCATTAATTATAAAATTATCACTTGAATTAAAAATTAAGTTGATTTTTTTAACCAAAAATTCTTGTTTATAGAGTTCTAATGTATTCTGAATAGTATCTGTTAAACTAATTTCTTTCTTATTTGGCAAAGGCAATTCTGCCAATTTTCTATATGTATCTACAAAAGAAGTTAAATGTAAAGAGCGTCTTTTAATAATACTTAAACCTTGTGAAAGTTCGTCAATAGTATCTTCGTCTGTATTTTCTTCTTGTAATAATGAATGTAAATTTTCCGCTAAACTACTAATAGGAGTAATGGTGTTTATAATTTCGTGCGACATTACATTCATTAATTTATACCAAGCTTCTTTCTCTTTTTTGTCAATTAATTGCTGAATTGTCTCTAAAGAAACTACCAAATATTCGAATTCATTGGTTTGTGTGACTGCAGTTTTTAGGAAGAAATTTTCTTTATCATCATTTATTTTTAAGGAAATAGTATTTCTAATTTCTTTCCAATCTTCAATAAAAGTAGATAATTCTCCTATTTTAGTTTGGAGTAAATTCCAATTGTAAAACTTCGGGATTTTTAAAAAGTTAGCAAATGCTTTATTGATTTGAAAAACGGATATTTCTCCATTCACGTCTTTTTTTAGAATTAAAATTCCAATTCCTAAACTTTCTATAATGTTGGTAAATATTAGTTGTTCGGATGTTTTAGATAGACTTTGTTTTCTGTGTTTTTCTAATAATAAAGCAGTTTTATTATGCAATGGATTCTTTCTTTTTTCAGCAGAAATCGTATTAGAATAATCGTCAAACAATAAACAATCTATCGATTTTTCGATATCTGTGAATAATTTTTTAAGGTATTCTGTAAAAAGGAAAAACTGAAATAAAAGGAATAAAGAGAAACCAATTGTATTAACAATAAACCCTTTTTTAAAGCTAAAAACGATTATTACTCCATTAATAATCAATAAAATTAATCGAATTACAATCTGAATATATTGTGGTTTTCCCATTTATAATTGATGTTTCTCTAATCTTCTGTACAAAGCAGCTCTTGTTAAGCCCAAATCTTTTGCAGCTTTAGAAATATTGCCTTGGTGTTTTGTAATTGCTTGCTGAATTAATACTTTTTCAGTTTCTTCTAAATTTAAACTTTCGCCTAAATTTACGTCAATTTTCTTTGCTGAAAAATGCAAGTCAGAAACTTCAATTTCATCATTATCTGTAATAATTACAGCTCTTTCCACAATATGTTCTATTTCTCTAATGTTCCCTGGCCAATGGTATTTTTCCATTGCTTTTAAAGCTTCCGAAGTAAAATTGGTTATTTTTTTTCGATATTTCTGTGTCAGTTTTTCAAGAAAATGAGTTGCTAATAATTTAATATCGTTTGTTCTTTCACGGAGTGGAGGCAAGTTCAATTCAATGGTATTTATTCTGAATAATAAATCTTGACGAAATGTTTCTTCATCCACCATTTTATGAATTGGCGCATTTGTAGCACAAATAATTCTGGCATCAATTTCTGTTTCTTTTCCTTCTCCTAAACGTGTAACTTTCCGATTCTGAATAACAGTTAATAATTTAGATTGTAAATGCAGTGGTAAATTCCCAATTTCATCTAAAAAAATTGTGCCACCTTTTGCCAATTCGAATCTACCTAAAGTGTCTTTATGTGCATCTGTAAAGGCTCCTTTTACGTAACCAAACAATTCACTTTCGAATAAATTTTCATTTAAAGAACCTAAATCTACGTGAATAAAAGGATAATTTTTTCTGTTCGATTGTAAATGAATTTCTTTAGCGAACACATATTTTCCTGTTCCATTTTCGCCTAAAATTAAAACATTGGCATCTGTTGGTGCTACTTTTTTAACCAAATTCATGGCAGATTGCATTGCAGTAGAATTCCCAATAATGTGTTCTGTTTTCTGATGAAACTCTTTGTCTTGGTGTTCTTGAATCGTTTCTAACTGAGTGTTTTTTCTTTTAGAACGAGATAATTCTACACCTGCATTTACAGAAGTGTAGAGTTTTTCTGTTGTCCAAGGTTTTAAGATAAAATCGGTTGCGCCTTTTTTAATGGCATCTACAGCCAAATTAACGCTTCCAAATGCAGTCATTAGAAGAATGGTAGTTTCTGGGCTAATTTCTTTAATGTTTTTTAGCCAATACAAACCTTCTTTTCCATCTTCGAAACCAATTCTATAATTCATATCTAACAATACAACATCTATTGTGTTCTTCGTTAAATGCGAATTTATATTTTGTGGATTATTTTCAGTAATTATTTTTGAAAAGTATTTTTTCAAGCTAATTCTGGCGGAAAACAGAATATCATCATCATCATCTACAATTAAAATGGTTGCTTCTTTTTTTCTCATAGTACATAATTAGTGTTTTGTTTGAATATGAACAAAAATATGTCCGTTTTTGAACACTCTTAATTTTTGATAAATACATATAATATTGAAAATCAATATTTTAAAATTTATTTTTCGTTGGCATATTTGTGGCATATCAATTACCAAACGAAATAGAATTTATGGATACTCAAATAAAACCTAAAAATAAAAAAACTAAAAAAATGCTCTTATGGGGAATTCCTGCTGTTATTTTATTGGCAGTAATTTTAATGAATGCTACTAGAAAAAAGCAAGTCAATCTTAAAAAAGATAATATTAGTATTCGTGAAGTTATCAAAGGAGATTTCGAAGACGTTATTTTATTTAATAGTACAGTAGAACCTAAAACTTCTGTTTTGGTGAATGTAATTCAAGGTGGTTCTGTTTCAGAAATTTTTGTGGAAAGTGGACAAATCATCAAAAAAGGAACGCCACTTTTAAAGGTTTATAACCCAAATGCAGAACTGAATTACTTAACCCAAGAAACTGCAATGGTAGAGCAAATTAATAATTTAAGAAACTTACGTGTGAATATTAAAAATCAGCAATTGAGTTTAGATCAACAATTATTAAGTATCGACAATGATTTTAGAAATGCAGACAGACAATATAAATTAGATTCAACTCTATATAAAAAAGAAGTGATTGCAAAAAACGATTATCAGAAAACACAACAAGAATATTCTTTTCAAAAAGAAAGAAGTGGTGTGATTAAAAAGAGTGTTTTCAACGAGAAAAAAAGTAGAGATAATCAATTAGCAAGAATAAATACTTCTTTGTCGAATATGGAAAAGAGTTTAGAATTATTGTACAAAAACAAAGAGAATTTCGTGGTAAAAGCACCTGTAGATGGTTTGTTGTCTTCATTCAATCCTATTTTAGGAGAAAGCTACAATCAAGGTCAACCAATTGGAAAAATGGATGTTTTAGATGGTTATAAATTGGTTGCAAAAGTCGATGAATATTACAATTCTAAATTACAAGAAGGTATTTCTGGAACTGTTGCCTTAAACGCAAAAAACTACGATGTAAAATTATCGAAAGTGTTTTCTGAAATTGTTGGAGGACAATTCAAATTAGAATTAAATTTTAAACAAGATTCACTTTCCAACGAGGTAAAAAGAGGAATGTCTTTAAAAACGAAAGTATTTTTATCAGGTAAAACAGAAGCTTTATTATTAAGCAAAGGATTATTTTATCAAAGTACAAATGGTAAATGGGTTTTTGTTTTAAATGGGGAGAATAAAGCTGTAAAAAGAAGCATTAAAATTGGTAGAGAAAATCCTTTTTATTATGAAGTTTTAGAAGGATTGCAAGTTGGAGATAAGGTAATTACATCGAGTTATGATGATTATAAAGAGGTTGAAGAGATAAACATTCAGTAGGCAGTATTCAGTCTGCAGTTGCAGTTTTCAGTAAAAATAAAATAACAATTTAAAAAATATAAGTGATGATAAAAATAACAGATTTAGTAAAGGTTTACAGAACAGAAGAAGTAGAAACAACAGCTTTAAATAAGTTGAGTTTAGAAGTTAAAAAAGGCGAATTTGTTTCTATAATGGGAGCTTCTGGTTGTGGGAAATCGACACTTTTAAATATTATTGGTTTGTTGGATGCTCCAAATAATGGAAGCTATCTTTTCGATGGAACAGAAGTGGCAACTTTCAACGAAAAACAAAGAGCAGGTTTACGTAAAGCTAATATTGGTTTTGTGTTTCAGAACTTTAATTTGATTGATGAATTAACAGTTTATGAAAATGTTGAATTACCCTTAATCTACAACAAAGTAAAAGCATCTGAAAGAAAAGAAAGAGTTACAGATATTTTAGAAAGAATAGGTATTGCTCACAGAGCTAAACATTATCCGTTACAATTATCTGGTGGACAACAGCAAAGAGTTGCAGTTGCAAGAGCTTTGGTAACTAACCCAAAATTGATTTTAGCAGATGAACCAACAGGGAATTTAGATAGCAAAAGCGGAAATGATGTAATGGAATTACTAACAGAATTACACGCAACTGGTGCAACAATTATAATGGTAACTCATTCCTCTTACGATGCACAATTTTCATCAAGAATTGTAACCTTAAAAGACGGAGAAATTATTTCTGAAAAAACAAATGAACATAAAGTAGATGTTTTAGTTGAATAAAGTCACTAAAGACAAAGGCGGTTAAAATTGTCATTCTCGTTAAAATGAGAAACTAAATTCATAAAAAAAAAACAGAACTTATGTTACAAATATGGTTTAAAATATTCTTTAGAAATAGCAAGAAAAACTGGCTAAATACATTGATAAATATCAGTGGATTAACACTTGGTTTGGCTGGTTTACTAATCATTTTATTATATCTAAATGAAGAAAAAAGTTACAATCAATGGAACCCAAATAAAAACGATGTTTATAGAGTAAATATAAAAAAAGCAAAATCTGGTGAAGTTTGGATAACTGCAAATGCTGGGATGTATTTAACGTATCCTAAAGAAATACCAGAAGTTACAGAGTCTTTAATGGTAAAGCCATTTTACAGAAGTAGAGTAATTCAATATAAAGATATTTTTGAATTTACAGACAAAACAATACTTACAGAACCACAGTTTTTTAACTTTTTTCCATTCAAAATTTTAGAAGGTTCCAAAGAAAACTTTGCAAAAACCAGAGATAATATTGCAATATCAAAAGAATATTCTGAAAGAATTTTTAAAGGTGAAAAAGCAGTTGGCAATTTGGTTAAAATCGACAATAAAGATTTTTTGGTAACCTGTGTTTATGAAATTCCTAAAAACTCACACCAAGAACCTCATTTGTTAATTCAGTTTTCTGAAGAATTTGAAGTGAATTGGGGAAACCATAATAATGAAGTTTTTTGTAGGGTTACAAAAGGAACAGATTTGGGAGAGTTAAAGCAAAAAATGAATAAAATTATTAATAACGTCCATAAAATTGCTGCTGAAGAAAACGGAATTACTGTTGAAGAATTTGACGAACGTTATGGAATACCAACTGTTCTTTTAGATAAATTAGATACAATGTATTTACACAATACAGCAAAAAGAGCTGGGCCAAGTGGAACAGGAAATTACCAATTATTAATAGTTTTGCTAGGTTTATCCATCCTGTTAATTATTATTTCTTGTGTCAATTTTATCAACTTATCTGTAGCGTCTGCAAGTCAAAGAGCAAAAGAAGTAGGAGTGAAGAAAACATTGGGTTTATCAAAAAAACAACTGCTTTTTCAATACGTTTTTGAGATTGTTTTGCAAGGGTTAATCTCGTTTGTTTTGGCGTTGGTTATTGTAGAATTAGCTTTGCCCTTTTTTAATCAATTTGTTGGGAAAGAAATTTCGATTTTGCATACAAATTCTTTGGTGACTTTATTTGTTACTTCAATTTTGATATCATTTTTTGTTGGTAGTATTCCTGCTTTGTATTTATCAAACTTTAAAGCGATTGAAGTTTTAAAAGGAAGTATTTCTAAAAGCAAAAAAGGAAATTTAGCAAGAAATATGATGCTTGGAGTTCAATTTTTAATATCAGGATTTTTTATTATCAGTATGTTAATTGTTGGGAGTCAAGTAAATTATATGATGGAAAAAGACTTGGGTTTTGACAAAGAACATGTGTTATCTGTTGCATTTTATAATAAAGTAGATAAATATAAAAAATACCAGTTAACGAGGGAAGTTTTAAGTCAAAATAAAAACATTAGTGGAGTTACTGCAAGTATGTTTGTGCCTGGTTATGGTTTTTCAAATGGAACAGATTTAAGACATAAAATAAATGATATTAGCTTTAATTCTGCTTCTAATTTAATAGATTTTAATTATATAGACTTTGCTGGAATTACGATTTTAAAAGGACGAAATTTTTTAAAAAATATTGCTTCAGATACGATTAATAAAGTTTTAATAAACGAAACTGCTGCCAAACAATTGGGCATTTTTAACAATCCTATTGGAGAAATTGTTAATGTTGGATGGCAAGAAGATAATGCTCCAGGTTTAGAAGTCATAGGAATGATAAAAGATTATCATTTTGATGGTTTTGATAAAGAAATAACACCAATGTTTTTAGGTATTTGGAATACTTTTGATTTTGCTAAAAATTGGATTTCAATGATTCAATTTAAAATAAAAGGAAATGATATTGATAAAACAATTGCTGAAATTGAAAGTTTTTGGAAACAAAATATAGACGCTAAATACCCTTTTAATTATGAGTTTTTAGACCAAAATTTTGCAGAAACTTATGAGAAGTATCAAAAACAACAAACGATGTTTTTAATATTGTCAATATTAGTGATTTTAATATCTCTTTTAGGTTTGTTTGCTTTGGCAACGTTAACAATTCAACAAAGGCTAAAAGAAGTTGCTATTAGAAAAACTTTAGGAGCATCAGTAAAAGAAATTATGTTTCAGTTATTGAAAAACTTCTTGAAAGTAGTGGTTATTTCTTCAATAATATTAATTCCGATTGCGTATTATTTTATGGAAAATTGGTTAGAAAACTTTGTTTACAGAGTAGAAATGCCAATACTGCCTTATGTCTTAACTCCAATTATCTTAATCATTTTAGTTTTTGTAGTTGTTGGTTTAAAAGCTTACAACGCAACAAAGATTGATTTAATCAAATACTTAAAATTCGAATAATTATGTTTAATACTTGGTTTAAAATATTTTATAAAAATAGCAAAAAGAATTGGCTAAATATTGTTATAAATATTGCAGGTTTAACTGTTGGTTTTGCTGGACTTTTATTGGTTTTATTATACCTAAATGACGAGGAAAGTTACAATGCCGAAAACCCAAATGTAAATGAAATTCATCGAGTAATTCATAAAATGTCTGATGGCAATATTTGGTCAAGTAGTACAAACTTAGAAGGCATAAAATATAAAGAAGAAGTTCCAGAAATTAATGATTTTCATCTAAGTGATGGATGGCTAGCAAGTTCTGTTGTAAACATTAATGGTAAAGAAATTTATGTAGAAGGTATTTTACAAGGAGATGCAAATTTTTTCTCTTTTTTTCCTTTTCAAATTATTGAAGGAAGTACCACCAAATTTGAAGAATCCAGAAATCACTTGGCAATATCAGAAGAAAAAGCAAAGTTGTTTTTTGGTAAAGAATCTGCAATAGGAAAAACTATTGATGCTTATAATAGAAGTTTTATTGTAACAACTGTTTACAAAATATCAGGCAAGCATTTTTTTATGCCAGATATAGTTATGCAGTATAAAAAAGATCTTGAAGGCAGTTGGGGAAGCTTCTCTAATACTCTATTTATAAAAACCAACAAGGGAATAGTTTTAGATGATGTTTCAAAAAAAGTAAATGATGTATGGTATAAAAACGCAACTTTGCCTCAAGCTAAAGAAGAAGGTATTTCTGTAGAAGAATTCAAAAAAAAATATGGAACAACTATAATTTTAGATCCTCTAAAAGATATTCGTTTAAAAACAATCGCAGATGATGCTGGTCCTGAAGGAAAAGGAAGCTATCAACTAATTTTAATTATGTTGTCTTTATCAATATTACTAATTATTATTTCTTGTGTAAATTTTATAAATCTATCTATTGCGTCTGCAACACAAAGAGCAAAAGAAGTTGGAGTTAAAAAAACATTAGGCCTTACTAAACTGATTTTAATAAGACAATATGCTTTAGAAATTGTAATACAAGGTTGTGTTTCGTTTATTTTCTCATTATTACTGGTAGAGCTTATTTTACCCAATTTTAATGATTTCATGAACAAAGAAATTTCAATTTTAAATTTCGAATTACTTTTTAAAGTTGCAATTATTGCTTTATTAGTATCAATAATTATTGGTTTTATACCAGCTATTTATTTGTCTAAATTTAAATCTGTAGAAGTATTAAAAGGTAATGTTTCTAGAAGTAAACAAGGTGTTTTTGCAAGAAACATAATGTTAGGTTTACAATTTTTAATTTCTGGTTTTTTTCTTGCAGCTTCTATTATAATTTACAATCAAGTAGATTTTATGATGCGTAAAGATTTGGGTTTTAAAGGAGACCAAGTTTTAATTGTACCTATGAATAAATATGATAATAGATATAAAAAATACGAGTTAGCTAAAAAAGAGTTGACTAAACACCCAAATATAGATGAAATAACAAGTAATTCTTATGTAATTGGAGGAGGAAGTTCTAACTCTACAAACGTAAATTATAAAGATATTTCTGTGCAAACATTTGCAAATGCTGTAGACTTTAATTATTTACAAACGATGGAAGTAAAGTTGCTTAAAGGTCGTTTTCTAGATGAAAATAAAGCTTCAGACACAATAAAAAACGTATTAATTAATGAAACCTTAGCTAAAGCTTTTAATATTTATGATGATCCTATTGGTAAAAAAATTAAACCAGGTTTTACAGATGAAAATAACAACGTAAAAGTATTTGAAGTAGTAGGTATGGTACAAGACTATCATACTTTTGGTTTCGATAGTAAAATAGAGCCAACTATGATGTTTCATTGGAACACTTTCGATTGGATGAAAAGAAATTTCTGGTGGGTACAATTTAAAGTAAAATCTAGCGACGTTCAAGAGACTTTAAAAGTGGTAGAAAATTATTGGAAAGAAAATGTAGAACAGGGTTATCCTTTTAATCCACAGTTTTTAAATAAAAGATTCGAGAGAACTTATAAGAAATATCAAAAGCAGCAAACCTTATTTTTTATTTTAACGTCTGTAGTAATTATAGTTTCTTTATTAGGATTGTTTGCTTTGGCAACCTTAACAATTCAACAAAGATTGAAAGAAGTAGCCATTCGTAAAACGTTAGGTGCTTCCGTTAATGAAATTATGTTTGAACTCATTAAAAGTTTCTTGAAAATTACTTTAATTTCATCAATAATTCTAATTCCTATAACATATTACTTTATGCAAAATTGGTTAGAAAACTTTGTATATAGAATAGACATGCCTATTATTCCTTTTATTATTACGCCTATTTTATTATCAATTTTAGTATTTGTAGTTGTAGGTTTAAAAGCATATAATGCCACTAAAATAGACTTGATAAAATATTTAAAATTCGAATAAAGAAAAAAACCGTCACAAATTAAAAATTATTAAGTCCTTAAATTGTAAACAACAATTTAAAACGAACTTTAAAATAAAAATATGAAATTCAAATTAACCCTTTTCTTAATGACTTTATTATGTATTAATAATAGTTTAACAGCTCAGAAAACAATAAAACTTAAAGAAAAGTTTGATAAAGTAATTGTAAGTCCACATATAGAAGTGGTTTTTAAAAAAGGGGACAAGGCAAGCATTAAAATTGAAGAAATTAGTGTTCCTATAGAAAAGTTTAATTACGAATTAGAAAAAGGTACGCTTCAAGTATATTTAGAAGGAGCAAAAACCTATACTAAAAATAAAAAAGTTGTTATTAGAAACCAGGAAAGAAAAGTCCCATTATATAAGAATAGAGTAGCTACTTTAATTATTACTTATACAGATGTTGCTATTTTTTCATTAAGAGGTGAAGAAAAAATTACTTTTAATAGCCCATTAATTCAAGATAAATGCGAATTACGTATTTATGGTAAATCGGAAGTTACCATTCCAACTATAGATGTGAATAAATTATACGTTTCTATTTATGGAGATAGTTTTTTAAACATTGAAAAAGGAACAATTGAAAAGCAAAAAATAACAGCTTATGGAGCTAGTAAGGTTATGGCTTCAGATGCAGTTTCTAAAGAAACTAAAATAACTGCTTATGGAAGTGGAACCTTTCAATTAAATGCAACAGAAAGTATAAAAATAACTTCATATGGTGAAGCAACTGTCTTATATAAAGGCGATGCAAAACTAAAAAAAGGAATTGTTATTGGAGAATCTACTATAAAAAAGGTTCAATAATTATTTAAAAAAATAAAAATTCTATTTTAAACTAAAAAAGGTCGAAACTTAATTCGACCTTTTTTCTTCTTTTACTAACAAAATTCCGATTAAGGTTTTGTTTTTTATCAAAAATAACCCTTTAAAGAAAATTACATCCAAACTTATTACCCCTAATAAAAACATAAGGATGCAATTTAAGGTTAAGCTAATTTAAAGACTATTTCTCATAGTTTTTTGTAAATAATCGTAATTATGGTTTTTTTAAAGCTTTTTTTATAAGTGTAAATTCATCTTTAAAATAATCTTTAAAAGATTTAGATGTAAAAGCTTTAAAATCTTTTGCAAAGTGAGATTCATCATAATAATCATACATATAAATTAAATCTTTTAGACTTATTTTATTGCTTTCATATTGTTTCATTAAATTTTTAAAGCGAAAAATTCTAATGTATTTTGCTGGTGTTAAACCTACCATTTTTTTAAATAGAGTTTCTAAAGTCTTTTGACCGAAAGGAATTTCATTTAATAATTCATTTACAGATATCATCCCTTCTTTTAAATGAATGGTATGTAAAACCTTATCTATTGCAATTGTATTTTTATTCTCTATTATAGGTATTTCTAATAGTAGTTTTTCTAGTTTTTCGAATAATTTTTTGAAATCATTATTATGATTTATAAAAATATTTTCAAACTTATCAGCAAGAATTTTATCTATTTGGTTAAAAACAGAATATTTATGCGAAAATTTAGATATATCTAAACCCGTTAATTTATGAAGGGCTGTAGGTTTAAAACTTAATCCACAAGCAGAACCAATTTCACTTACATTAAACTTGTAAGACTTGTAGAATTGCCCATTTATAATTAAATTTTTAATTACAGTTTCATTATTATTTAATGAAATTTTTTGACCATTAGAGTAAATATAAGCTATACCTGTATTGCCAAGAGGTATTATAGTTGCATTTAATGGAACTATTTTTTTTGAATATGCAATGTGATAAAAATCTTCAACTAAATGACTTGTTTTATCTACATTAAAATAAGTTAGTTTCATAGAATGCAATTTCCTTATTCTAAAAATAAATAAAAAAAATTATTAATACCTACTATTTTTTGGTTATCCAATTTTTAGTAATCAAAAACTTAAATTTCTAACAAAAAACTTTTAGTACTTATGGTAACTTATTTTTTTAGACAAAAGCTAATTATTTTTAATTTCGATTTTATTTTTTTTAGGACTTCTTTCTCTAAATGTACCAGCAAAAAGTAATCCTCCAATAATACCCATAAGAATGAAAGCAACTTGTTCAAATAAGTTGACAGAACCTGTTGTAGTAGATGGATTAAAAAAGGAGTTACTTAAACCCATAAAAGATTTACTTCCTGGTACAAGCATAACAACTCCTTGAATTAAATAAACTGTTTTTGGAGTTTTGGAAATCAATCCAAATAAACGACTCATTGCAACCACAACCAAAGTACCAATAAACGTACTTACTAATACGCCATACCCAGAAAATAATACAGTCATTAAAAATGCAACTACACCTGTTAATACACCAAAAAGCATATCTTTTTTACGAACCTGAAATATTGGTAATAACGTAATCGATAATATAGGAATGGCTAAATAAATAGTCCATTTAGGCATCTCAGACACATGATAAGTTAAGTCAATATTTACTAATGATGTCATTAATGCAATACCAAGTAATACACCAAAAAATTGTTTAAATAATAATATAATTGCATCAAAAAGTTTTGCGCCACCAGAAACCAAACTTTTAGAAGTTATTTCTTCTAAAGCAGTTGTAATTGCTAATCCTGGAATAAAAATAATAATAGAAGATAATATAGTTAAACCTAAATTAAGGTTTGGAAAAATTAATGTTAGCAAGCAACAGATTATAGTTACAACTAAAGCACTTAAAGATTCGAATACATTTTCTAAATATTTAGACTTTTTGGTTAAAAAAACTAATAGATAAATAAACGCACCTAATATTAAGGAAAATACAAAAGAAACAAGATTAGTACCTATTAATAAACTAAAACAACCTGCAGATAAAGCGTATGCTAAAACTAAATATAAATGATTTATTTCCTGTGTTTTTGCATGTATAATATTCAATTCTTTATGTATTGAATCATTGTTAATTTTAGAATCAATAACCTTATTTGTTAATTCTGCAATTCTAGAATATGCACCTAAGTTTAAAGAACCTGGTAAAACACATTCAACATAATTATAAGAATTTTCATCTTCATAAAAAACATAGTTTATCCATGTAGGAGAATCCATAAAACTACCCGTAATCCCTTGTTTTTTAGCCACTTCAGTTAAGTATGCTTGTATTTTATAGGAAGGAATACCATATACGTGTAACGCTTTTCCTAGCGCAACTATAAATTGATATTTTTCAGGAATTTTCATTTGTACTTATTTAAAATTGCTATTTTACTATTTATTTAAACAAAAAAAAGGGCTTTTTAAAAAAGCCCTTTTATAGATACTTCTTATATAATATTACTTTGTTAACCAATTTTTAGCATTTACAAAAGCTTCTAACCAAGGAGAAACTTCATCTTTTCTTCCAGCAGGATAATTTGCCCAATTCCATTGGAATGTAGAACGCTCTATATGAGGCATTGTAACTAAATGACGACCAGTTTTATCTGTCATCATTGCTGTGTTAAAATCAGAACCATTAGGGTTGTTTGGATAGCCTTCATAACCATATTTTGCAACAATGTTATAGTTTTCTTCAGATTCTGGTAAGTTGAATTTTCCTTCACCATGAGAAATCCAAACTCCTAATTCTGTTCCAGCTAAAGAAGATAACATTACAGAATTATTTTCTTGAATTTTTACAGAAGTAAAAGAACTTTCGTGCTTTTTAGAATCGTTATGAACTAATTTACCATGTACTTTATGATCTGGATTAATTAAATCTAATTCCATCCATAATTGTGCTCCATTACAAATACCTACTGATAAAGTATCCTCTCTTTTAAAAAAATTCTTTAAAGCTGCTTTTGCTTTTGCATTGTATTTAAATGCTCCAGCCCAACCTTTTGCAGAACCTAAAACATCTGAATTTGAAAAACCTCCAACAGCACCAATAAACTGAATATCTTCTAATGTTTCACGACCAGAAATTAAATCGGTCATGTGAACATCTTTCACATCAAAACCAGCTAAATACATTGCATTTGCCATTTCACGTTCAGAGTTTGAACCTTTTTCTCTAATGATAGCAGCTTTTGGTTTGTCTTTTCCTATTACAGGTAATTTTCCTGTAAAATTTTCCGGGAATTTATAAGTTAATGGCTGCTTTTTATAGTTATCAAACCTATCTTGAGCTAAATTGTTTGCCGTTTGTTTTTGATCTAACAAGAAAGAAGTTTTATACCAAACATCTCTCATTTCAGCAACATCAAACGTAAAGTTTTCTTCACTATTTTGAATGTTTACAGTTCCTGAATTGTTTGCGGTTCCTATATTGAAAAATTCAATGCTATTTTCTGATAAAATAGTTTCTACAGAAGCATCTGCTTGAAAAACAATTCCTGAATTTTCAGAAAATAATACTTTTATAGAATCTTCTTCATTTAAAGCAGAAATATTTAAATCTGCTCCTAAATTTACATCAGCAAAACACATTTCTAACAACGTTGTAATTAAACCACCAGAAGCAACATCATGTCCTGCAATAATTTTTTCACCTTTTATTAACTCTTGAATTGTATTAAAAGTATTCTTTACAAAAGCAGAATCTTTTACATCTGGAGCTTCATTACCAATAGTATTTAATACTTGGTGAAAAGAACTTCCTCCTAATTTAAATTTATCTTGAGAAATATTAATATAGTAGATGTTTCCTCCATCAACTTTTAAAAGAGGTTCTACAACCTTACTAATTTCATTACAGTTTCCTGCAGCAGAAATAATAACAGTTCCTGGAGCAATTACTTCATCATCAGCATATTTTTGCTTCATTGATAAAGAATCTTTTCCTGTAGGAACATTGATTCCTAAATCAATAGAAAATTCTGAAACTGCTTTTACAGCTTTGTATAAACGAGCATCTTCACCTTCATTTTTACAAGGCCACATCCAGTTTGCAGATAATGAAATTGAATCTAAATTATCTTTTAAAGGAGCCCAAATAATATTGGTTAAAGATTCTGTAATTGCATTTCTACTTCCTGCAGCAGGATCTATTAATCCAGAAATAGGAGAGTGCCCAATTGAAGTTGCAACACCTTCTTTACCATTGTAATCTAATGCCATTACACCAACATTGTTCAACGGAATTTGTAAAGGACCAACACATTGTTGTTTGGCAACTTTACCACCAACACATCTATCTACTTTATTTGTTAACCAATCTTTACAAGCAACAGCTTCTAATTGTAAAACCTGTGTTAAATAGTTTTTTAAGTTTTTAACTTTATATCTAGAATTCTTATAATTTCTTTTTACAGTTTTATCTGTTAAAACAGTTTTAGGAGAAGAGCCAAACATATCTTGCAAAGCTAAATCCATTGGTTTATCTCCTTTGGTTTTAGATTCAAAAGTAAACCTATTATCTCCAGTAACATCTCCAACTGTGTACATAGGTGAACGCTCACGTTCTGCAATTTTCTGTAAAGTGTCTATATGTTTTTCAGCAATTACCAATCCCATTCTTTCTTGAGATTCATTACCAATAATTTCTTTTGCAGATAATGTAGGGTCTCCAACTGGTAATTTATCTAAATCAATTTTTCCACCTGTATCTTCTACTAATTCTGACAAACAATTTAAATGTCCTCCAGCTCCATGATCGTGTATAGAAACAATAAAATTTTCTTCACTTTCTACCATTCCTCGAACCGCATTTGCAGCACGTTTTTGCATTTCTGGATTAGAACGTTGTACTGCATTTAATTCAATTCCTGAGGCAAATTCCCCTGTGTCTGCAGAAGAAACTGCTGCTCCACCCATTCCAATTCTGTAGTTTTCACCACCAAGAATTACAATTTTATCACCTTCTTTTGGTGTATCTTTTAAAGCTTGTTCTGCTTTTCCATAACCAATTCCACCAGCTTGCATAATTACTTTGTCAAAACCTAATTTTCTTGCTTTTGCTTCACTTGAAGAAGAATTTTCTTCATGTTCAAAAGTTAAAACAGAACCTGTAATTAAAGGTTGTCCGAATTTGTTTCCAAAATCTGAAGCACCATTAGATGCTTTAATTAAAATATCCATTGGAGTTTGGTATAACCAATCTCTTTCTTTGAATTTATGTTCCCAATATCTATTTTCTTCTAATCTTGAATAAGAAGTCATATAAACAGCTGTTCCTGCTAAGGGTAAAGAACCTTTTCCTCCAGCCAATCTGTCTCTAATTTCTCCTCCAGAACCAGTTGCAGCACCGTTAAAAGGTTCTACAGTTGTTGGGAAGTTATGTGTTTCTGCTTTTAATGAAATTACAGAATCAAAAAGTGATGTTTGATAAAAGTCTGGTTTATCTGCAGTTTTAGGTGCAAACTGTTCCACTTTTGGTCCTTTTACAAAAGCAACATTATCTTTATATGCAGAAACAATATCATTCGGATTTTCTTTCGAAGTTTCTTTAATCATTTTGAATAGGGAAGTAGGCATTTCTTCTCCATCAATTACAAAAGTTCCGTTAAAAATCTTATGTCTACAGTGTTCTGAATTTACTTGACTAAAACCAAATACTTCAGAATCTGTTAATTTCCTTCCAATTTTTGTAGCAACACCTTCTAAATATTCTACTTCTTCATCACTTAAAGACAAACCTTCTTGTTGGTTGTAAGCAGCAATATCTTCAATATCTAAAATTGTGTCTGGTTTTATGTCAACTGTAAATGAATCTTGATCTAAACCATTAAATTTTTCTGAAATCATTGGATCGAAATCCTTAAAATCTTCTAAAACTGCTGTAAATTCTTCAATTCTAATAATATCAGAAATTCCCATATTTTGGGTGATTTCCACAGCATTTGTACTCCAAGGAGTAATCATTGCTGCTCTTGGGCCTACAAAAAAAGTATCTAAAGTAGTTTCCTCTATCTTTGGTTGGTTGCCAAAAAGCCAGGTTAATTTATCAATGGTAGTTTTAGCTAATTTTTTTGTGGTTTGAACAGCGAATACTTTGCTATCTATGTTTCCGAAGAAATGAATCATTAGTTATTGTGTTTGTGTGTTGTTGTAAAAATGCAAATTTACTTTTTTTCAACTTAATTATGATGAATTATTTTGCTGAAATTACGGAGTTATTCACGTGTTTATTAACCAAAAAAAAGCGATTCAATTTGAATCGCTTTTAAAATTATCTTATAATTAACTTTTTAGAAAGTATATTGTTATTTTGATACAACTTAATTATATAAATTCCTTTTTTTAATAAGGAGATATCAATTTTGTTTTTATTAGAATCTACGTTATTAGAAATAACTAGTTTTCCTAAAACATCAAATATTTTTACATTGGTGGACTTATTTATTTTTATAAATAAATCTTTACCTGATGTGGGATTTGGATAAATTTTAACTGTATTAAAACTGAAAGAACTTTCTGTAGAAAGTACAGAATTCCAAATTGTATTAACATATTCTGGATGATCTACAAACGGATTTCTATTTTTTTGGTGTTTAAAAATCTCTTCATTTCTATCCAATTCCTTTTGACTGACTGGATCTATTGTATGCCAACGATATAACATATCTAAAGCCCATTGTTCAAAAACTTTATCACTTGTACCATTTAACATATTATCTGCACCATTATTGTTGTTTTCCCAAGAAGCTATTTCATCTTGATAACGAACAGCAACATAAAGTAAACCTCTAGCTATATCACCTTTATATTCATCTATGGGTTCAAAAACTTTATCATTTGGTCCTGTAATACTACTTGTTCCTCTTTTAGAACCATTATTAGATGTATAATCTGCAGTTAAAACTTCTCCAAAAGCTAAATTTCCTCTAATACCATTTACTTTTTTATCTGTAGCAAATACATGATGCGCATCTCCTCTTAACGTATGTGAATTACTACCACCATACCAACTTTGGGCAAATGTATGTTCCCTATTATATTTGTCACACTCTGTAGTACCACCACTTCCAGAATCTTGATCTGTAACAAATGTAAAATTACAGTCACTATAAATATCCCAAACTTTTCCATCACTTCTTACATCAGATGTTTCGTATAAGTCCCACAAATCACCATAGGTTACACTTGTATCATGAAAAGCCTGTCCATTACCATCATTGATATTGTCAATTATATTTTTTAATTGTGTTTTTAATGTGAAACCACTTCCTGTTGCAGAATTGTAATATCCACTAGGTATTTGTGAAAATACCAAAAAGGAACTTAAAATAAATATTAATAAAAGTAATTTTTGCTTCATTATTCTTTAACAATTTTTATAGAATGTACTTTATTTTCAACTTCTAATTTAAGGATATAAATTCCTTTGGACAAAAAAGCTACGTTAATTTCTTTAGAAGGATTTTTAATATTCATAATATTTTTCCCTAAAAGTGTATAAATAGAAGCTTTATTGATGGTTTTATTCTTACTATTTTGTATTGTTAAAATTGTATTTATTGGATTTGGATATATTTTGAATCCATCTAATAAAAAACTATTTACACTTAAAGTGCTATTGTGTTTTCCAATATCATCTACAGTATCTTTTGGTAAAACATCCCATTCGTTATCTAAATCAAAAGCTGTATTTGGTTGAGAAACTCCACTTTTTCGACGTAAAGTCTTGTCTTTAGCAAAATTTGCTGTTCCCCCATTATAAACACCAATTATATCAATTAGAATATCATTTTTAAACAACCCAACAGGATCATCACCATTAAAATTTATTGGTGCTCCAAAATTTGTTGCGCTAGAATTTGGTTGTACAAAGTTTGCTTCATCAATTAAAGTTTGTAAATCAGAACTTCCATTAATTATTACATAAACATCTCCTTTTATAAGTGTGCCAGAAAGTAGTAAAGGATGTTCCCATTCATCTCCTTCTTCACCACCATCTTTTTGTCTTTTTATACTGTAAGCACTTAAGTCTACATCAGCAGATGTTACATTTACAATTTCAACTGCTTTATTATTACGAGAGCCTTCTACATATTCTGAAAAGAATAATTCATTGGCTGTTGTTGTAGAGCCATCTGTAGTTGTTGCATTTACACCAGATGATAAATTAGATTTATTATTAACAGCATCTTTAGCTAATACTTGTAAATTATAAGTTGTAGATATTGTTAAATTAGTTACAGTATATGTAATATCTGTAGTTGTTGCTAGAAAACTTCCATCAACAAAAACCTCATAACCAGTTACAGCTGTATTGTCTGTTGAAGCTGACCAACTTGCTTTAAATGAAGTTCCTGTTTCATTACTAATAACAATATTTGCAGGTATTGTTGGGGCTTCAATATCTTCTATAGTTGTTATGTTTATTGGTGCGCTTTGCGCAGATTCATTATTTGCTACATCTTTTGCCAAAACAGTAATAGCAAATGAAGTATTAGAATCTAAACCAATTATTTTTGTTGAAGTATTTGTAACATTTGAATTTAAAACTCCATCTACAAAGACATCGTAACTAGTAACAGCAACATTATCTGTTGAAGCATCCCAAGAAACATCCACTGAAAATGTAGTAATATTTGTAGCTGTAACATTTGTAGGAACTGTAGGGTTTTCTGTATCTGTATTTGAGTAAATTCCCCAAATATCTTCAGCTTCAGGACCTCCCCAAATTCTTGTTGCTAATCTAGGGTTGTCTATAAAAGGATTTCTATTTCCTTGTGCTTCTAGATTACTTGTGTTTTCATGATATGTATTTCTTTGTTTTTCAAAATCGGAAACTTTATCTTCAGCATTCCATTTTAGAAATAAATCTATCATATCATCTGGAGTTGCAGAATTATCACCAATTCCAATATTACTAGGTAAACATCTGCTACCATAACGTAAATACATATACATCATCATTCTTGCAACATCTCCTTTCCATTCATCTCCAGGATACCAACCATTATTTGTTCTTAAGGATTGAACTCCAGAACCTTCTGCAAATTTTTCATTACTTCTAGAAGAGTTTCTTTGTGTATCTGAAGGTCTTAAATGGTGTGCGTCTGAACCTGGTCCAGAATCACCTAAATTTGGATTTCCTAAAGAACGAGCATAAACATGTTCTCTATTCCATTGACCAACACTACCACCATTATTATTTATGCCACGTTCTCTGTCATTGGTACCATCACTATCTGAACCATTTTCCCAACCATAAACCAATAGTACTTGATTACTGTTTTCTGGGTTTACATCTGTTGCTTTTGAGGCGTCCCATACTTGGTCATAAGATAAAAAACGAGTATGAGTGTTTATAATTTTTGTTGCTAATTCATCTTTTAAAGACAGACCCGTAAGATTTAAATCTACATCACTGTAATAAGATTCTTGAGCATATGAGAATACTGTAAATAAAAGAAATAGATAAAGTATATTTTTTTTCATCATTAAATTGTTTTCTAATTAATTAAAAACAATTTCTTTTTCTGCAATTCTAAATTTTATACAAGCAATTAAGTATAAAATTTATTTTCTTTCTAACAACGCCATATAAAAACCATCGAAACCAGAAATATGTGCCAATACTTTTTTGTCAGAGACAAAGGTAAAGTCTTTTCCTGATTCTGATGTTAAGAATTTATTAACTTGATCTTGGTTTTCCGATGGTAAAATAGAACAAGTTGCATACACCATTTTCCCTCTTGGTTTTACCATTTTAGAATATTGTTGTAATACGTCTTGTTGTACTTTTTTAATATTGTCGATAAATTCTGGCTGTAATTTCCATTTAGAATCAGGATTTCTACGAATGACACCTAAACCAGAACATGGAGCGTCAATTAAAACTCTGTCTGCCTTACCGTGTAATTTTTTAATTGGTTTTGTAGAATCAATCACACGCATGTCTATATTATGCGCTTTGTTTCTTTTGGCTCTAACTTTTAATTTACGAAGTTTACTTTCGTAAATATCCATAGCAATTATTTGCCCTTTATTTTCCATTAATGCTGATAAATGCAAAGTTTTACCCCCAGCTCCAGCACAAGTATCTACTACTTTCATTCCTGGTTTTACGTCTAAATATGCAGCCACTAATTGAGAAGAAGCATCTTGAACTTCAAAAAAACCATTATGAAAAGCTTCTGTTTTAAAAACATTTGCTCTTTCTGGTAAAACTAAAGCATCTGGATGATTAGGAACAAATTCTGTAACTACATTTTCTGCATGTAATTTTTTTTGAAGAATTTCTCTTGAAATATTTAAAGTATTCGTTCTTAAAATTACTTTTGCTTGCTCATTTAAAGCTGCAATTTCTTTTGTCCAAACTTCTTCACCTAATTCAGAAAGACATAATTCGTCCATCCAATCTGGAATAGATTCTCTAAATTTTCTTGTTCTAGATAATTCTGCAAAACGTCCTTTAATTCTTCTTTCTGGAACATGATCACCAATTTGATTCCAATCTGGTAAGGCAATTCCTCTTAAAATACACCAAACAGAGAATAATCTCCAAATGTTATCTCGGTCATAAGGAAGCTTAACTTCTGCAATTTCTGCATATAAACGATTCCAACGAACAATATCGTAAATTGTTTCTGCAACAAACTTACGATCTCTTGCTCCCCAACGTTTATCTCTTTTTAAGGCTTTTTCTACAGCTTTATCTGCATAAACTCCTTCGTTAAATATATCTCTAATACTGTCAATAACAGCAAATGTTAAATTTCTATGTAATCTCATTTTTTAATTATAAATCGAGTGCAAAGATACGTGAAATAAAAGGTATTTCGTATTTTCGTTTTTACAAACTTATCAACGTTGAATTTAGATTACCCAATAACATATATAAAAGGAATTAGTGTTCAAAGAGCAGCGCTTTTATACACAGAATTGGGTATTAAAACATGTAACGATTTATTAAATTTCTTTCCTTTTAGATATATAGATAAAACACAGTTTTACGCCATTAAAGATTTACAACCTAATTCTTCTGAAGTACAAATTGTTGGAAAAATTACACGTGTAAAATCTGTTGCTCAAAAAAGAGGAATTAGGTTAGTGGCAACGTTCCAAGATGCTTCTGGAACCATGGAATTGGTTTGGTTTAAAGGGCAAAAATGGATTAAAGATTCACTTAAAATTAATGAACCTTATGTGGTTTATGGAAAATTGAATCATTATAATGGAAATTTTAGTATTCCGCATCCAGAGATGGAATTGGTTACAGAATATAAGAAAAAGTTGCAAACAAAGATGCAACCAGTTTATCCTTCCACAGAAAAATTAACAAATTCTGGAGTCTCTAATAAATTGATGCGTAATTACATTCAAAATTTGTTGCAACAATTTTACGACGGAATTCAAGAAAGTTTATCGCAAGAAGTTTTAGAGGATTTTAAATTGATGAAAAAGCGAGATGCATTATTAAATGTGCATTTTCCTAAAAGTCAAGAAAATTTAGCGAAAGCACAAAATCGCTTAAAATTCGAAGAATTGTTTTTTATTCAATTACAATTATTGAGAAAGAAACTCATCAACAAAACTAAAAACAAAGGATTTATATTTGAAAATGTTGGCGAAGTTTTTAATCAATTTTATAGTGAAAAGTTACCTTTTGATTTAACAAATGCTCAAAAAAGAGTGTTGAAAGAAATTAGAAAAGATGTTGCTTCAGGTGCTCATATGAATCGCCTTTTACAAGGAGATGTAGGTTCTGGAAAAACAATTGTTGCTTTATTAACTATGCTTTTAGCAATTGATAATGGTTTTCAAGCCACAATTATGGCACCAACAGAAATTTTGGCGAATCAGCATTTTACTGCAGTTTCAGAGCTTTTAGAAGGAATGGATATTAAAGTTGATATTTTAACTGGTTCTGTAAAAACAAAAAAACGAAGAGAAATTCACGCAAATTTAGAAGATGGAAGCTTACATATTTTGGTTGGAACACACGCTTTATTGGAAGACAAAGTCCAGTTTAAAAATTTAGGAATCGCAATTATTGATGAACAGCACAGATTTGGTGTCGCTCAAAGAGCAAAATTATGGATGAAAGGTGGCCCACCTCAATCCTCCCAAAGGGAGGAGGCCCAATCTGTGCGTGAAAAATATATGACAGCTCGTCCATCAGTTTATAAATTGATGAAAGAATTGCAAAAAGATAGAAAAAAACAAACTACAGAAGCTGAACAAATTCTTTGGGAGCAATTAAGAGCTAAAAAACTTGAAAATAAATTTAGAAAACAACATATTATTGATGAGTTTATAGTAGACTTTGTTTCAATTTCAAAAAGATTAATTATCGAGGTTGATGGAAAATATCACAACACAAAAGATCAAAAAGAGGCCGATGAATTAAGAACACAAATTCTTAAGGAACTAGGCTTTAAAGTGATAAGATTTAATAATGAAGAAGTTGTTGGGAGTATTGAAAATGTTTTAGAAAAGATATCAGAAGAATTAAAAAGTTTATCACAAGAAGAAGAAAATAAGAGTAAGAGTTCCCTCCCTTTGGGAGGGTTAGGGAGGGCTTATCTGCCTCCCCACATTTTAGTAATGACAGCAACACCAATTCCAAGAACTTTGGCTATGTCTGTTTATGGTGATTTAGATATTTCTGTAATAGATGAGTTGCCTCCAGGAAGAAAAGAAGTAAAAACGGTACATCGTTTTGATAGCAACAGACTATCTGTCTTTAAATTTATGAAAGATGAAATAGATAAAGGCAGACAAGTCTATTTGGTATATCCATTAATTGAAGAATCTGAAGCCATGGATTATAAAGATTTAATGGATGGTTATGAGAGTGTTTCAAGAGAATTTCCTTCACCAAAATATCAGATTAGTATCGTTCATGGAAAAATGAAACCTGCAGACAAGGATTTTGAAATGCAACGTTTTGTTAAAGGTGAAACTCAAATTATGGTAGCAACAACTGTAATTGAAGTAGGCGTAAATGTACCCAATGCAAGTGTTATGATTATTGAAAGTGCAGAACGTTTTGGACTTTCTCAATTGCACCAATTAAGAGGAAGAGTTGGGAGAGGAGCAGACCAAAGTTACTGTATTTTATTATCGAGTTATAAATTATCTGAAGAAGCAAAAACACGTTTAAAAACGATGGTAGAAACTACAGATGGATTTAAAATTGCAGAAGTAGATTTAAAATTACGTGGTCCAGGAAATCTAATGGGAACGCAACAAAGTGGTGTTTTAAATCTTAAAATTGCAGATGTTGTAAAAGACACTAAAATATTAGTTGCTGCAAGAAATACAGCTATTTCAATCTTACAAGAAGATGGTAATTTATCTCAAGAAAAAAACTTCCCAATAAAAACAGCGTATACAAAAATGACCAAATCGTCTAAAATTTGGTCAAATATTAGTTAAACTTTATAGTAAAAAACTTAAATAGATTTTACAACTTCGTTTATTGGTCTTCTAGATTTTGGATTTTTAGAAGGCATATTCCCATCACTTTCATCTCTGTAACCAATACAAACACCTACTAAAGAATGATAATTTTCATCACCTAAAATTGCATTGTATTTTTCTGGCTCAATACCTTCCATTGGTGTTGCATCAATACCCATAGCTGCACATGCGCTTAAAAATACACCCAAAGCTAAATACATCTGATTTGCAAACCAACTTTTAATTTCTTCTTCTGGTAAAGGTTTTAAGAAACCATTATAATAACCAACTGCGCCTTCTGGTAATGTTTCAGCGATTTGTTTTTCGAACTTTTCTACACTATCAATCCTACTGAAAATAACTAAAGTGTCACATTCTTCAATCTTTGAAGCATTAAAAAAAGAAGCTTCTGCAAATTTCTTTTTAGTTGTTATATCAGAAACAAAAGTAAATTTCCAAGGTTGACTATTTATAGAAGATGGACTTAACAATAAAATTTCTTTTAATTCTTCAATTTTTTCTGAAGCTATTTTTTGGGTATTGTCATACTTTTTTGTGGTATAACGTTCTTGCATTGCATTTAAAAAACTCATATTTATTATTTTAATTTTATACTATCATTTTTATAGTTACAAAATTATGTATAGTTTTGTAATCTCGCAAGAACGGTCTAAAAGTATAGTACTCTTTTTTTGTAAAATTTAACAATATGTATATAGTAAAAGGTAAAGAATATCCCTGTTGTGCAAGTGTAACTATGGGAATGATTGGTGGAAAATGGAAAACTGTTATTTTATTTCATTTAATAGATTCTCCTTTACGCTACCATGAATTGCGTAAAAAAATGGAAAGCGTAACAGAACGAACTTTAAGTTTGCAACTTAAAAAATTAGAAGAAGATGGTATTATAAAACGAAAAGTCTACACTACAAAACCACCTTTAAAGGTTGAATATTCTTTAACCGATTTTGGTAAAACCGCCATTCCGTTATTGAAATCTATAGCAGAATGGGGAGAATATG